>CP016269.1:2038354-2383639 GCA_001880285.1 Flavobacteriaceae bacterium UJ101
GCTTTTGTAACGGAAAAAGAAATAATAATTAACACTATTGACGATATAATAACAATGAAAATTGACGATTTAGCATTACAAGGGAAGCACAATGTTGCCAATTCAATGGCTGCAGGAATTGCTGCAAAATTACTTAAGGTGAGAAAAGAATCTTTAAAAAATAGCTTATCTAATTTTGAAGCAGTAGAACATCGTTTGGAAAAGGTGTTAACCATTCATGGAATTAATTTTATTAATGATTCTAAAGCAACCAATGTTAATGCAACGTATTATGCTTTAGATAGTATGGAATCACCTACCGTTTGGATTGTAGGAGGAACTGATAAAGGAAATGATTATACAGAGATTATTGATTTAGTAAAATCAAAAGTAAAAGCAATTGTGTGTTTAGGAGTGGATAATACAAAGTTGTTGGAAACTTTTGAAGGAGTAACTTCGCATATATTAGAGACTAATTGTATGCGTGATGCAGTACAGTTTGCTTATGCTTTAGGAGAAAAAGGAGATACGGTATTATTGTCTCCTGCATGTGCAAGTTTTGATTTGTTTCAAAGTTATGAAGATCGAGGGAGTCAATTTAAAGAACAAGTACGAAAATTATAAAACGATATATAAAAATTTTAACCCAAAATATACGGCTACTAAATTTTCAATAGACCATTAAAAGAATGAAAACATTTTTGAATAACATAAAAGGAGATCGATACCTATGGGCATTTATATTGCTTTTAGCTATTTTTTCTTTCTTACCTGTTTATTCTGCGGGAGAAATCAGCCCGTTGAAACACTTAGTTTTTTTAATCATTGGTTTTATCATTATTTATTTCACACACTATGTAGAGTATAAATATTTTGGAGGTATTGCAGTTTTAGCTCTTCCTGTAGTGATTATATTGCTATTATTAACTTTAATGCAAGGAACTACTATGGGGGGAGCAAATGCTTCTAGATGGTTAAGAATACCAGGATTGGGAATAGGGTTTCAAACATCAACCTTGGCATCCATTATTCTCATGATGTATGTAGCACGATATTTAGTTAAAATTAAAGATAAAAAGATCACATTTAAAGAGACATTACTACCTCTAATTACGCCAATTTTGATTATCGTAGGGCTAATTTTTCCTGCGAATGGTTCTACCGCTTTATTAGTTTTTGGAATGGTGAGCATATTGCTTTTTATAGGAGGTTATCCAATAAAATATTTAGCGATAGTGATTGGATCAATGATTGCATTGGCGGCATTGTTTATAACATTAGCTTATACATTTCCTGATGCATTTCCAAATAGAGTTGAAACTTGGAAAAACCGTATTGAACGATTTGTAGATCATGACAAAGATATAGCAGAAGATTATCAGGTGTATATAGCAAAATCAGCCATTGTGAATGGAGGTTTAATTGGTTTGCCAAAACCAGGGCAAAGTCATTTTAAATACAAGTTACCACAAGCCTCTTCTGATTTTATTTACGCATTAATTGTAGAAGAATATAGTGCTGCAGGAGGAATTTTATTGATTTTCTTGTATATATTGATTCTATGGCGAATATTAGTAAATACAACCAAAATTCATACATTTTTTGGTACACTGCTTATTTTAGCTGTTGGATTACCTATTTTATTTCAAGCATTTTCCAATATGGCCGTAGCAGTAAATTTAATTCCCGTAACAGGTCAAACTTTACCTATGGTAAGTGCAGGAGGAACCTCTATTTGGGTGACCTGTTTTGCCTTTGGAGTTATATTAAGTGTTAGCCGTGCTATAAAATCGAAAGAAGAATTACAAAACGAAAGAATAATACGAAATGAGTTTGACCAAATCGCATAAGTTTATTATAAGTGGAGGAGGGACTGGAGGACATATTTATCCAGCAATAGCTATTGCTGATGAAATAAAGCGTCGCGAACCTAATGCAGAGTTTCTTTTTGTTGGAGCTGAAGATAAAATGGAAATGCAAAAAGTTCCCGCAGCAGGTTATGAAATTAAAGGTTTATGGATTTCAGGTTTAAGTCGTAAACTGTCATTGGATTTATTAAAGTTTCCTTTTAAAGTGATGAGCTCGTTATGGAACTCAAAGAAAATTATTCAAGAATTTAAACCGGATATGGCAATAGGAACTGGAGGTTTTGCTTCAGGTCCGGTTTTATATATGGCGTCACAAAAAAATGTCCCAACACTTATACAAGAACAAAATTCTTACCCAGGAATCACAAATAAAAAGTTAGCGAAGAATGCATCGGCTATTTGTGTTGCATACACAGGTTTAGATAACATTTTTAAAAATGATAATGTGAAAATTACAGGGAATCCTGTTCGTGTTGAAGTATTTCAAAATTTACCTACAAAAGAAGAAGCACTAGCATTTTTCGGTTTAGAAAAAGGAAAGAAAACCATTCTTTCAGTAGGAGGAAGTTTAGGTTCTCGAAATAAAAATAACGCTTGGAAAGCTCAAATTGAAAAAGTGAAAGAATCCAATGTTCAATTGATTTGGCAAACTGGTAGTGTTGATTTTAAAAATTTGAGTAACAATACTAGCTTGCAAGCAGATAATATTAAAATTTTAGAATTTATATACGAAATGAAAATGGCTTATGCAGCTGCAGATTTAATTGTTTCACGTGCAGGAGCTATTGCTATTTCAGAATTGTGTTTAGTTGGTAAACCAGTTGTATTGTTGCCTTTGCCATGGGCTGCAGAAGATCATCAAACAAAAAATGCAGAAGCCTTGGTAAAAGAAGAAGCTGCTTTGATGATTAAAGATGTAGTAGCCAATGAAGAACTAGTACCGGCTGTTTTGAAATTGGTACAAGACGATACGCTTTTGAAGCAAATGGGAGAAAATATTAAGAAATTAGGAAAACCTAATGCTACAAAAGATATTGTAGATGAAGTATTTAGGATTTTAGAAGAAAAGAAAGCATGATGCTTACAGCCTACTAAAGCAAATAGAAATGGATTTAAAAAAGATACATAACGTTTATTTTATAGGAATTGGAGGGATTGGAATGAGTGCTTTGGCACGCTATTTCAAGTCAATTGGAAAAGAAATATTTGGGTACGATAGAACTTCAACTGTTTTAACACAAGAATTAGAATCAGAAGGAATTCATATTACGTATAAAGATTTAATTGAAACCATTCCTGAAGAAATTGTTATAGAGAATTCATTAGTAGTTTACACGCCTGCTATTCCTGAAAACCATATTCAGAAAAACGAATTAATCAAACAAGGTTTTTCATTATATAAACGATCTGAAGTTTTAGGACTTATAACAGAAAATACAACATGTTTGGCCGTGGCCGGGACACATGGAAAAACTTCTACAACCAGTTTGTTAGGACATATTTTACATGAAAATCAAGTTAAGAGTACGGCTTTTTTAGGTGGGATTTGTGAAAATTATAACTCTAATTTAATTTTAGGAGGAAATGAATATTCTGTTGTAGAAGCAGATGAATTTGATCGTTCTTTTTTAAAGTTATCTCCTAATGTGATGGCAATTACCTCTATGGATGCCGATCATTTGGATATTTATGGAGAACATGCAGCGTTAGAGAAATCTTTTCAAGATTTTGTAAATAAGTTACCCGAAGATGGAGTATTAATTACAAAAAAAGGGTTACCTATTCAAGGAATTACCTATGCAATTGAAGAAGAGGCTGATTTTATAGCAAAAAATATTCGGATCGAAAGAGGAGCCTTTGTTTTTGATGTGTGGAATAAAGAGAATTTATATACTGATTTTAAATTGTATTTACCAGGACGTCATAACATTGAAAATGCATTAGCAGCTATTGCGGTTGCATTAGAAACGGGATTGGATTTTAATCAGATTAAAAAGGGAATTCAATCGTTTCAAGGTATTAAACGTCGTTTTTCAATTCATCATAATAAAGAAGTAGTGTATATTGATGATTACGCACATCATCCTACTGAATTGAATGCTGCTTTTAATGCTGTAAGAGAAATGTTCCCTTATAAAAAATTATTGACTGTGTTTCAACCGCATTTGTTTAGTAGAACACAGGATTTTGTAGAAGATTTTGCAAAAAGTCTTGAGCAAGTAGATGAATTAATCTTAATGGATATCTATCCTGCAAGAGAACTGCCTATTGAAGGGGTGACATCAGAATGGTTATTGTCTAAGATAGAAATAGAGAAAAAAGAAATCGGTACATTGAAGAATACATTAAAAAAAATAAAAGAAAAAGAATTTGATGTGTTATTGACAGTAGGTGCTGGAAATATAGATACGTTAGTGGAACCTATAAAAAAATGGTTAAAAAATGAAAGGTAGATTACCTTACATATTTGCAATAATAGCTTTGGTAGGCTTTGTAATTCTGTCAGCTTTTCTGATTCAGAAAAACCAAGAGCGTTCTATTGTGAAAATTTATTCTAAAAATATAAGTAAGGATGGAAGTGATTTCATTAATGATAGCATTGTGAATTTAATGATTGCAAAGAACATGAATTTAGATTCTGCTAGAATAAAAGATGTGAAAATTGATAGTGTTGAAAGATGGTTGTCTAAAAATCCATTTGTAAAAAAAGCCGATGTATACAAAACACCAAAAGGAGAGTTAATCACAGAGGTTATACAAAAAAGACCTGTGGTTCGAGTGAAAAATAGAACCGAAGAATACTATCTTACAGATGAATATGAGAGAATTCCTTTGTCAGATGTATATGCTGTGAATGCATTGATTGTAGAAGGGAAAATTGATTCAATTGAGTATGAATCATTAGTGAATCTAGTTGAGTTTATTAATGGGGATAACTTGTTGAAAAAAAATATCACAGGACTTAAAAAGGTGACGAAAAATTCATTTATTTTAAAAGTTAATAAAGGTAAGTTTGATATTGGGTTTGGGGGTTTAACAGATTTTGATCAGAAATTTACAAAACTCAAACTTTTTTATGATCAATATTTAACTAAAATAGGGTTTGATCAATATAAAAGAATCAACCTTCAGTATAAAAACCAAATAGTTGCAGAAAAAAAATAATCTATGGATTATCAAAATATTTCAGTTGGATTAGATATAGGAACTACCAAGATTGTTGCAATCGTAGGGAGAAAAAATGAACACGATAAAGTTGAAATTTTAGGTGTAGGGAAAGCAAAAAGTTTAGGGGTACATCGTGGTGTTGTAAGTAATATTACACAAACCATTAATTCAATTCAAGAAGCAGTTCAAGAAGCAGAACGTTCTTCTGGAATTGAAATTAAAGATGTTGTTGTAGGAATTGCTGGACAGCATATAAGGAGTTTACAGCATAGTGATTACATTACTCGTGAAAATAATGAAGATGTTATTAACGAAGATGATATCGATCAATTGATTAATCAGGTACATAAATTGGTTATGTTACCTGGGGAAGAAATTATACACGTTTTACCACAAGAATATAAAGTGGATGGGCAAGCTGAGATTCGTGAACCTATTGGAATGTATGGGCGTCGTTTAGAAGCTAATTTTCACGTAGTAGTAGGGCACGTTTCGTCTATCAAAAATATTGCACGTTGTGTGAAGAGTGCAGGGTTAAACTTAGCAGGAATCACACTAGAACCTTTAGCTTCTGCAGAAGCCGTGTTGGGTTATGAGGAAAAAGAAGCTGGTGTTGCTTTAGTTGATATAGGAGGTGGAACAACCGATATTGCTATTTTTAAAGATAATATTATTCGTCATACAGCTGTAATACCTTTTGGAGGAAATATTATTACAGAAGATATTAAGTCAGGATGTTCTATAATCGAACGTCAAGCAGAATTATTAAAGGTAAAATTTGGTTCTGCATGGCCTGGAGAAAATTCAGAAGCTGAAATTGTTTCAATCCCAGGACTTAGAGGTCGTGAGCCTAAAGAAATTTCCATGAAAACGCTTTCTGAGATTATTAATGCACGTGTTCGTGAAATTATGGAACAAGCATATTTAGAAATCAAAAATTATGGACACGAAGAACAAAAGAAAAAACTGATTGCAGGAATTGTAATGACTGGAGGAGGATCTAAACTCAAACATATTCGCCAATTAACAGAATTTATTACGGGTATGGATGTTCGAGTTGGATTACCTAATGAACATTTAGCAGGAGGACAACATGAAGGATTGTCTAGCCCTGAATTTGCAACTGCAACAGGTTTATTAATAAAAGGATTAGAAGGGAAATTTAATGCTAGTGAAACGCCTAATGAAGCAGATGTTATTGTAGACGAAGTAAAATCTAAAGTAGAAGAATCTATAAGTGATTTTGATCGCCCAATTGCAGAAGCTCAAGCAGCAAAAGAGGTGGAAAAAGAAGCTCAAGCAGCAAAAGAGGTAGAAAAAGAAGAAGAATCACGTGGCGTTACATTTTTTGAAAAGTGGGCAGATAAATTTCGTCAAATGTTTAATGAGGCGGAATAAGAAATATAAATGAAAAAACTAATTTGAAATAATACAGAAACAATTACACTATGAGTAACAATCAAGGAATCGTTTTTGATTTACCAAAACATAAGTCAGCATCAATCAAAGTGATTGGTGTTGGAGGAGGGGGAAGCAACGCTGTTAATTACATGTTTGAAGAAGGAATTGCAGGAGTTGATTTCGTAATTTGTAATACAGATGCACAAGCATTAAATAATAGTCCAATACCCAATAAAATTCAATTAGGAGCTTCCATAACTGAAGGTTTAGGAGCTGGAGCAAATCCTGAAGTAGGAAAACAGGCTGCTTTAGAAAGTGCCGAAGAAGTGAAAGCTATTCTAGATAGCAATACTAAAATGGTATTCATTACGGCTGGAATGGGAGGAGGAACTGGAACTGGAGCCGCTCCTATTATTGCAGGAATGGCTAAAGAAGCAGGGATACTAACAGTTGGAATTGTTACGGTACCATTCTATTTTGAAGGAAATAGAAGAATGGAGCAAGCGGAAGTGGGTGTTGAGGAATTACGTGATAATGTGGACTCTCTTATTGTGATTAATAATGATAAATTAAGAGAGTTATACGGGAACCTTGGTTTTAAAACAGGATTTGCAAAAGCAGATGAAGTTTTAGCAATTGCTTCAAAAGGAATTGCGGAAGTTATTACCAATCACTACAAACAAAATATAGACTTACGTGATGCTAAAACCGTGCTAGCTGATAGTGGAACGGCTATTATGGGTTCTGCTATTGCTTCGGGTAATGATAAAGCAAGAGAGGCAATTACAGCAGCTTTAGATTCTCCGTTACTTAATAATAATAAAATTACAGGTGCTAAAAATGTATTGTTACTTATTGTTTCAGGGCATGAAGAGATTACCATTGATGAAATAGGTACTATTAACGATTATATTCAAACAGAAGCAGGTTATAATGCCAATATTATAATGGGTATTGGTGAAGATGAGGATTTAGGTGATGCTATTCGTGTTACGGTTGTAGCAACTGGATTTCCAGCTGGAGAACAAAAATTCTCTCGAGAAGAAAAGAAAACAGTGCATACATTATTGGAAGATCAACCTATTACAAAAGTATTGTCTCCAGAAACAACACCTGTTACAAAAGAAGTGGGTGATACTGCAAATCCAATTTTAAAAACACCAGAGGCAACTAATGTAGTAGAGCAAAAAACACAATTCAATCAGCAGGAAAGTCAGAAAAATCTTTTTGGAGAAGAAGCTAAATCTCATAACCAACCTGAGAACCGTGTTGTTCATACCTTATTTGAGGAAGAAGAAGAGGAAGTTATTGTAGCTACTAGTCTTGAAATAGAAGAAGAAATTGAGGAATTTGTTGTAGTTGAGAAAAAACAAGAAATAAAAGAAGAATTTTCATTTGACTTTGATTTAGGTTCAGATGAAATAGAGGAAGTAATAGAAGATTCAATTGAAAATGATGAATTTATTATTGATGAAGAAAATTTAGAAGAATTAGCTGAATACGGATTTGAAGTAAAAACAGTTGAAGTCAATATAAACGAAGTTGAAAAACCAGTAGTTCAAAATGAAGAATCTCCTTTTGATAATCCTATTGAATCAGTTTCAAAAGAAAGTAGTTCAAAAACAATTGAAGATAGGAGGAATAAATTAAAATCATTTAGTTATAAGTTCAAACAAAGTATCAAAGATATTGAAGATTCAGAACGAGTTCCAGCTTATAAAAGACAAGGAATTGAGTTGTCTGAAGAAAATACAACACATAATCGTTCACGTTTATCGTTGAATGAAGATTCACAAAATGAATTGCAAATTCGTGAAAATAATTCATTCTTACATGATAACGTAGACTAACTGATAAGTAGAGTTTGAATGTGTTAAGAATAATCATCAATTATAATTTTTAAAGATGAGTTTAGAAAAAGATATAATGGAGCAGTTAAAAACTGCTATGAAAGCTAAAGATCAAGTAGCTTTAGCTTCCTTAAGAGCAATAAAGACAGCTATTTTAAAAGCCAAAACTGAGGCTGGGGCTGGAGGAGAGCTCTCAGAAGAAGATGAGTTAAAATTACTTCAAAGAGAGGTGAAGCAGCGTAAAGAAGCTGCAGAACAATTTATAGCTCAAGGAGCGCAAAATATGGCAGATGAAGAGTTGGCTCAAGCAAAGATAATTGAGCAGTTTTTACCAGAACAAATGTCAGAAGAAGAAGTGACAGTTGCTTTGAAAGAAATTATAACTCAAGTAGGTGCCGAGTCTCCAAAAGATATGGGGAAAGTGATGGGGGTTGCTACTAAAAAATTAGCTGGGAAAGCAGATGGAAAAATGATCTCTCAAATTACAAAGTCATTATTGAATTAATACACCATTTATAAATTTGTTTATTACACACAAAAATCTCTATACATAAAAATTGTATAGAGATTTTTTAATCTATGAGAAATTTAAATGAAAAAAGATCTCATTCATTAGAATAGATCTTTTAATATTAAGAGCTGATAGAGGGATTCGAACCCACGACCTTCCCGAAAGCTTTCGGGATGCTCTAGGTCACATTTATAAAGGTTATATTATAGTCGAAGTGTAATTTTTTAGAAAGTTTATTAATAAAAAAAAGACCTCATTCATTAGAATAGATCTTTTAATATTAAGAGCCGATAGAGGGACTCGAACCCACGACCTGCTGATTACAAATCAGCTGCTCTAGCCAGCTGAGCTATATCGGCTTTTTATTTTAACTAAAAAATGTTCACAGAAAGTAAACATTTTTTTGAGCGGGAAACGGGACTCGAACCCGCAACATTCAGCTTGGAAGGCTGATGCTCTACCAATTGAGCTATTCCCGCCTATAAACAATTTAGTGACCACGGGAGGAGTCGAACCCCCAACCTCTTGAGCCGTAATCAAGTACTCTATCCAATTGAGCTACGTGGCCATCGCGTTGTTTGCGGTTGCAAATATAATATAGAAAATCATTTTAGCAAAACTTTTTTTCAAAATTGTGAAATTAAAATGGGGCAAGACTAAATTAAAAGAAAGTTCATGAAATTTTTACACTTTATAAAGTATATACTATAATTTAATAAAATGATGTTGATTTTTAACTTAGCAAGCCCCCATAGTAATAATATGTATTAAAATTAAAAAGAATAGAAATGATCTATCTATTGTTTTTATATTGATTTAACATGTTAAGCTGTACATCAGCAATCATAAAAGCACGTTCAATAGCTGTTGATGAAATAGGACCTTCAAATAACTCATTATTGGTTTCTTTCCATAGTTTTAACCATGTTTCAAAATGATTTTGATCAATTGTATGATTAAAGTGTGTAGCAGTTTTAACATGAGCTAAAGCAGGATTTCCATTGAATTTTGAAACTCGAAAAAGAATACTTTCCCAAAAATCAGTTAATTTAATTAAATGAGCATCCCAATCTTGAATCATTGTATTGAAAAAATATCCTATTTCCTCATTTTTTCTAACTTTAGCATAAAATGTATGAACTAATAGTTCAATGTCATTTCTACTCTGAATATCTTGCTTCATTTTTAAAATTTTTTATTTGTAAATAAGTAAATATAGCTAAACTAATTACTTTTATAAGTTCCATTATAATATAGGTTATATGATAAAAGTGGCTTTTTAATGGAATTTGATTGATGCGTTCGTCCATTTGATTTAATAAGGGAGGCATAATCCAAAATGTTTGTAATAGTACAATGAATATAGGTATAAGTCCTATCCATAATGAACGGTAATTTTTTGTATAAATGAAATAACAAAAAGTTAGGGACGCAAAAACAAGTTCCAATCGATTAAGGGATAAGAAAATCTTTTTCCCAATACGTAAAGCTTGTTCGTAAATAACTCCTTCAGCTGTAAACTTTAAGGGAGCTTCAAAAAAGCTAATAGCAAGTACAAAACTCAACCAAATGAGTGTAAGAATAAAAAAATAATTAAAACCTTTTGTCATTTAGCAAAGATAATTGGAGAATATATGATAAATTTATGATCAAAATCATAATATTGGTTGTAGATGTTAAGTGAAATAATTTTAGAAGATTTAGGGTGTATTTTAAAGAGAAAAAAAGATGAGATCATTTTTGATGAAGGAGATACAGCGCGTTATTATTTTCAAATTGAAAGTGGAGAGGTTGAAATGTTTAATTTATCAAGTGAAGGTAAAAAATATACACAAGGAATTTTTGGAGAAGGAAAAAGCTTTGGAGAACCTCCTTTATTTACAGAATCGCTTTACCCTGCTTCATCAGTTGCGAAATCTGATGTGCGTTTGTGGATAGTTGAAAAAAGGGATTTTTTAAATTATTTAAATGAAAACCCTGATATTCAGATGATGTTTATTAAAATGTTAGCTAAACGTTTAGAGTATAAAGCTTTAATGGTAAAAGAAGTTTCGTTGCATACAGCAGAACATCGAATTAGAACTTTATTAAAACATTTTAAACTAAGTCTTCCAGATAAAACAGTTCCATTTACAAGAAAAGAGATGGCAGAAATGTGCGGTTTGACGGTTGAAACAGTAATCCGAGAAGTGAAAAAACTAGAAAAAGAAGGCTTTTTGGAATTAAAAAATAGAAAAATTGTTTTAAAATAGAAAAAATCGGGGACTAAAATCGAGTAGAGATATTAAGAGTTAAAGCAGAAGCTTCTGAAACAATTCGACAAACTCCACCTACGCATAGTAGTCCACCTCTTTGCCTTCCATATTGAACCCCTACTCGGGTAGATCCTTTTGTGAAATTTGACCCAAAATTATAATAATGGATTTGCTTAAGATCATCATCATTACCATAATTATAAATATCATGAGCATAGATCGAAAAATTAGGGTTGAAATTCAGTTCAACAGTTCCTCCCATCCAATTTTTAGTGTCAGAATCAGACCATAAATGTTGTAAATCCATTCGAATAGATTTTTTTCGATTAATTTTATAGGTTGTCTCTGCTACGGCTATATTTGTTTTTACTTCACCAATAGTTTCTTCAATGTATTTTTTGTTGTAAAATTGATTTAGATAAGAAAAAATAGAAGACCATTTTTTAGACCATTTCTTTTTTATTTCTAATCCAATATCTTGATAATATTTTTCTCCAAAATCTAAAAAATCAGTATCGTATGATCGATCTAAAATATCAAATTCACCGTTTAATCCAGCCCAATAAGAACCATTTAGAGCAATGTCAATACCATATTTTCCACCAATAGCAGATCCTTTTTTTATTTTGTAAAATAAATCGATTTGCCCACCTATTTCACCTGCTTTTTGAAGTGGATCAAAAGAAAGATTAGATTGTGCTTGATAGATGTAAATATTTTGTAAAGCATAATCGTATTGTTTAGTAAGAGCAGGTAAATAATTTATAACTCCTGTATTGTAAATGTTTCCTCCTAATCCTGTCTCAGAGTATACATTCATATTTTCTAATCTTCTTAAAGTAATATCGGTTCCTAACCCTTTTTTTGAATAGCCGAAATTTAGTAATAAAGCATTTCCTGTATTTTGACTTTCTTGGTTGATGATTCCATATTCTACTAATGCATCTTTAGATTTATAAACATATTCAGCCCCAGAGTAGAAATTTCCTTTAGAAAAATTAATTCTACCGGAGAATAAGTTTACCATTTTAGGTAATAAATCATATTCTTTTTCTAAATTTTCATACTTCCCAACGTAACTAAACCCTAAGGAAAGATCTGTGTCATTCCAAGATGATAATGTTGATAAATTGGTTTCCACATCAACACCATATAAGGTGCTTTCTGATAAATCAAACCCCATTCCAATACGTTGTTTCCCACTTAAAAAAGTAGTATTAATTCCTTCAACTGGACTATACTTTAATCTTCCTCCTAAAAGAGCATTGTTAATTCCTATTTGTCTATCTTCCCAAAAACGAAGTGTTAATCCACTTCCAAATTGTTCGTAAAAATGTCCTGCGGTAATTTCTAAATTTCTTTTATTATTTTGATATTTAGCTTGAACAATACCTAAGTCAATTCCATTTAAATCTGGAGAATAATTAAGTAATGATTTGCTCTCATAGATTTCTAATTGAGTCGTGAAATCGAAATTACCTATTGAATAGTCTGCTTTTAGATAACTATTTGTTCGAAGTCTATCTTCAGCATCTTCTTCAGAAAGTATGATTTTATCATCATCAATATACCATTGAGAATTTGATTCTAGTCCAAGTGTCAATTGAGAAAAGATATAGTTTTTTATAAATAACAGAAATATAAGAGTAAAGGTATTTTTCATGGTAATTGTTTATCGAGTGTGTTTTATTAAGGTATCATATAGTTCTTCTTCTGTGCCTGGAGTATATCCAGAGTGATTGTAGATGATCTCATTTTTATAAATTATAAAAGTATGAGGGACGGTTATGACATTAAAAGCTCTTTTCAATTCTTGATTTTGATCTAATAAAACTTCATATTCCCATGATTTTCCATTGACCATTGGTTTTACTCTTTTTAAGGTTCTGGAATCATCAACAGATATAGCAATAAGTTCTACATTAGTTTCGTCTTGCCAATCTTCGTAAACATCATTAATTGTACTCAATTCTTTTATACATGGCATACACCATGTGGCCCAAAAGCTTAAAATGATAGGGTTTTTATTGCTGTCAAGTGAATTAATTGCAACTTTTTCTCCATTTAAGTTTTGTAAGGATATAGAAGGAAGTTTGTTTTGTGAAAAAAGAAAACAAGATATAAGTGTTAATAAAATTACAACAATTTTTTTCTCCATAAATAAAATTTTTATACGGTTTAAAGGTTGAAAAACAATAAAGAGATTAGTCTCTATATGAATTAAAATATTATGCAATATTAACAAAAGAGTTAATATTTGACAAACAAAAGTTAAAATAAGTTAAAAAAATGTATATTTGCCAAAACTTTTAATACAATGTTCATGAAAAAGAATTTGCTTTTGTATCTGTTTACTATGATGGCTCTTTTATTAGGGTTGTTTTCTTGTAGTGGTAATGATGAAAACTCTTCAACCGAAGAAGGAGTTAAAACCATTACATTGAGTTTAAATAAAGAAATTATTGATTTAGATGAAAGAGAGACTCTTACATTTAAAGTTATGACTAATTTAGATGAAGACGTAACGTCAAAAAGTACTTTGTATGCAAATGATGAAATAATTTCTACTAAAGGGAATTTTTCTCCCAAAAAAGTTGGGTTTTATGAAATAAAAGCAAAATATGGAGATTTTACGAGTAACATAATTAATGTGGAAGTAAAAGGAACTGTTTTAGAAAAAATCTTTATAAGTTCAAATGTAACTACATTGGATCTTAATGAAGAAGAAGCTTTTACATTTAGTGTGAAAACAGATTTGGATGTAGAAGCAACGTCTCTGAGCGCTTTTTACATAAATGGAGAAAAAATAGAAGGAAATACATTTAAGCCAGTAAAAGAAGGAGAATATGAGGCTTATGCGATTTATAAAAATCGCACTAGTGAAAAGATTACATTGTTTGTGAAAAAAACAATCATTGAGAATTCTATTACAATAGTTTCCAATTTAGAGAATATAAGTGTTGATTCAGAGGAGGGGTTGATTTTTAATGTGAAAACAGATTTGGATTTTGATGTAACTTCATCTAGTATAGTCTATGTAAATGGACAAGCAATAGAAGGGAATACATATAGTCCAACGGAAGAAGGTGAGTATAGTATTTATGCTACTTACGGAGATTATACAAGTGAAACAATTACAGTAACTGCTGAAAGAAAGATTATTGAAAATACTATTGTGATCTCTGCAGAAAACTCAAGTATTGATATTAATTCAGAGAAAGGTTTTGTGTTTACTGTAAAAACAGATTTGGGAGTTAATATTACTTCGGAAAGTGTTATTTTAGTTAATGGAATAGAAATAACAGGGAATACATATAAACCTACAGTTGAAGGAGATTATGCCGTTTATGCAAGGTATAAAAATTATACAAGTGAAGTAATTACAGTAAAGGCAAAGAAAGATATTGTTGATAGTAAAATTTTAGTTTCAGCATCTCCTAGCAATGTCGATATCAATTCAGAAGAAGTCTTTACATTTAGTGTAAAAACAGATTTGGATGTAGATATAACATCATTAAGTACTATTTATGTTAACGGTTCAGAAATAACAGAAAATACTTATAAGCCAAGTGTAGAAGGGGATTATGAAGTGTATGCAAAGTATGAAGAATATACAAGTGAGGTTATTACTGTTACTGCTGAAAAGAAAATAGTTGAGAATTCAATTGCGATTTCAGCATCTCCTACTAATGTCGACATCAATTCAGAAGAAGCTTTTACATTTAGTGTAAAAACAGATTTGGATGTAGATATAACATCATTAAGTACTATTTATGTTAACGGTTCAGAAATAACAGGAAACACTTATAAGCCAACTGTTAAAGGAAGTTATGAAGTGTATGCAAAATATGAAGGATACAGAAGTGAAAGTATTACGGTAATTGCAGAAGAAAAAATTATAGAGAATTCAATTACGATTTCAGCATCTCCTAGCAATGTCGATATCAATTCAGAAGAAGTCTTTACATTCAGTGTAAAAACAGATTTGGATGTAGATATAACTTCATTAAGTACCATTTATGTGAATGGTTCAGAAATTGGAGAAAATACTTATAAGCCAACTGTAGAGGGAAATTATGAAGTATATGCAAAATATGAAGATTACACTAGTTCAACCATTACGGTTGCAGCTCAAGATAGTTCAATAAAAAATATAATGCTATCAGCAGTAAACACATCAGTTAAGATAGGAACAGATCATGAATTTGAGTTTACTATACAATCAGATAAAAATGAAGATATAACATCATTAAGTACTATTTATATAAATGGTTCAGAAATTACAGGAAACACTTATAAACCAACTGAAGAAGGAAGTTATGAGGTGTATGCAAAATATGAAAACTTCACTAGTAATACTATAACAGTGTCTGCTCAATTAGCAACCTTTATAAAAAACGCATTGATTGAAGATTTTACAGGTACATGGTGTGGATGGTGTCCTAGAATTTCTTATGCTATTGAGCAAGTAAAATCAAGATCCAATAAAGTAATTTCTGTAGCAATTCATCGATACCAAAGTTCTAATCCTTCTAGTAGAGGTTATGATCCGTTTACATATAATACTCGTGATTATCCGAATGCTCCTAGTTCATATCCAACTGGTAGGTTGGATCGAGGGAGAACATGGAGCTCTCCTCAACCAAGTTATTTAAACCAGGTCTTAGAATTAACAGGAGATCGAAATAATTTAGGATTAGCTATTTTGGATACTTCTTTATCAGGGAATCAAATATCTTTTAAAGTAAAAGTAGGAATAGGGAAAGCAAAAGATCCTTATAATAACAATTTTAAAGATTATAGGAAATTTGGTTTAGTAGTATATCTTATGGAAGATGATTTGATTTATGATCAAGTTAATTATACCGGATATTATGGAGGAGGAAGTGTGATTTCTAATTTTGAACATGATGATGTATTGAGAAGTTCATTGACTCATATGCAAGGGGATGATATATCAGCAAATCAAAGGACGGAAGGAAGTGTTTATACTCGATCTTTTAATGTTCAAGTTCCGTCAAATATAAAAGATCGATCTAAATTAAAGGTTGTGGCATTTATTGTTGGGAGTTCGACAGGTTATGCGAACTCAGTTCTCAATGCTCAATCTGTTAAGATTGGAGAAAATCGAGATTTCCAAATAAGTAATTAAGGATGGAGAAATAAAAAAATATGAAAAAACACCCTGCCAATTTGGTAGGGTGTTTTTTATAAATTAATATATTATATAATTTTCTTTTCAGGAATTACAATCCAAAGAATAATGTAAGCAAATATTCCAGGGAAAGCCACACTAAATATTGAAATTAGTATATAAGCTAATCGTACTAAAGAGGGATCTAATTCAAAATAATCAGCTATACCGGCACAAACTCCACCGATCATGCCATCTGGGTTTCTAGTTAATCTTTTTGTCATTTTTTATATTGTTTGTTGTTATTCAATTGTTACAGCAGTACCTGTTGCACTTACCATCATCATACTTCCTTCTGCACCAATGGTTTCATAATCAAAGTCAATACCAATAACAGCATTTGCACCTAGTTTACGTGCTTTTTCTTCAAGTTCTCGAGTTGCAATTTCTTTGGCTTGAATTAAAACTTTTTCATAAGAAGAGCTGCGTCCTCCAAAAAAATCAGTCATAGAGGCAAACCAATCTTTAATGGCATTGGCTCCAATTATAGTCTCACCTGAAACGATTCCTTTATAATCGGTTATATTTTTCCCTTGTAGGGTATTGGTAGTTGATAAAATCATATTTTAATATTTAATTTCTTGATGGTGTTAAAATTGACCATCATTATTCATTTACACTAATTCTGCACTTAGACCTCTTTTTAGGAGTTCTGAGCAGCGAGGTTTTAGATCATCCAAATCACCTGTTTTAACATCACATTTACCTTTATAATGAACAAGCATAGTACATTGTTCTGCTTGAATGATATCATGCTCACAAACTTCTATTAAAGATTCAATTACAAAATCAAACGTATTGAAGTCATCATTATGCAAGATAATCCTATGTTGGTGTGCTTCTTGCTCAAGTAATTGTACTTCTTCTTGTTCTTTAGTAATAGTACTCATAAGTTATTTTTTAAAGTGGGCTGCGACCCAGTTATTTTTCTCTATATGGGATACAAAATTTACGCCATTTTTTTCGAAACCTTGACGAATGATAGGTAAATCTTCTAGATAAAAACCACTCAAAAATAAATCACCATTTGGATTTAAAACCTTTATATAATGAGTAGCATCTTGTAGTAAAATGTTACGGTTTATATTGGCAAAAATTATGTCGAAAGTTTCAGATCCTAGTAATTTAGCGGTTCCTAGAGCTAAAGAAATTTCCAAAGAATTACGTTTTGTATTTTCAATAGCGTTTTCTATGGCCCATTCATCGATATCAATACCTTTGACAAAATCAGCTCCTTTCATTTTGGCAAGCATAGCTAAAATAGCAGTTCCACATCCCATATCTAAAACCTGTTTTTTTGTCATATCATGATGAAGTATTTGTTGAATCATCATATAGGTAGTTTCATGGTGGCCTGTCCCGAATGACATTTTAGGATCGATTACAATTTCATATGGGTAAGTTGGTTTTGAATCATGAAAAGTAGCCCTGACATAGCATTGACCTTCTACATCAATTGGATCAAAATTTTTTTCCCATTCTTCATTCCAATTAGTAGGTTCAATTACTTTACGTGTGTAAGAAATTGCAAATTCTTTATTTTGAATAATCTGTAAATTTTTTACAGCATCTTCATTCTCTTTTTCAGCTAAAACATAAGCTTGTAAACCCGTATCAGTTTCAGAAAAACTATCAAATTCTATTAATGCTAATTCTGCAATAAGGATTTCTGTAGTGGGTTGTAAAGGAGTAACTGTAAAAGTGTATTCAATATAATTATAATCCATATTACAAAGATAAGGATTAAGAGGTAATTATGAGAGAGAATATATAATTAGAATTTAGAAATTATATTATGCTAATAATAGTTGAATGGAATGATAAATATGATCTAATTGTTCGTCTGAAATAATATAAGGGGGGAGTAAATAAATAGTATTTCCTAATGGGCGTAAAAAAACACCTTGTTCCATGAAAAAATCATATAACTCGTTTCTTTTTTTACCATAACGTTTCATTTCGATGTCCAATTCAAAAGCAAAAATAATACCTAATGTTCTTGCATTTTTTACTTTAGGATGTTGCTTGATTTCTTGTAAAAAAGATTGATGTTTTTGAGTAATCCGTTGAATATTATCTCGTATTTCCTTAGAGGTTAATAAATCAATAGCTGCTTTGGCTACAGAGCAGCCTAACGGACTGGCAGAATAAGTATGGGCATGCATGAGCCCTTTGGTCATCTCATTATCTAAAAAAGATTGATAAATTTTTTCAGTACAGGTAGTAAGTGCCATTGGTGTAACTCCTGCTGTTAATGATTTTGCTAAACAAATAATATCAGGGTTTGTTTTTAAGTGATCTGAAGCAAAGTTTTTCCCAGTTTTACCAAAACCTGTCATGACTTCATCTGCAATACACAGTGTATTATATTTTTGTGCTATTTGAATAAGTTCATCTAAAAATTTAGGAGAAAACATTTTCATACAATTAGCTCCTTGAACTAACGGTTCATAAATAAAACAAGCAATATCTTGTTGAGAAACTAAATCAGAAAATTGTTTTTTTACTTGATGGAAATTGTCATCATTAGGAACAGGAATGTGAATTACGTCAATAAAAAAATCATTAAATGCTTTGTGATAGACAGGAGAATTAGAAACTGACATAGCACCAAAAGTATCGCCATGAAAAGCATCTTCAAAAGCAATGATTTTTGTTCTAGGAATATTTTGATTATGAAAATATTGTAAAGCCATTTTTATAGCTAAATCAACCGATGTGGAGCCATTTTCAGAAAAAAATATTTTTTGTTGATTTTTAGGTAAAATTTTAATCAAAGTTTCTGAAAGCTCAATTGCAGGCTTATGAGTTAAACCTACAAATGGAATATGACTAAATTGTTGTAAACTTTCATATGCCTTCTGAATAATTGCTTCATTGCAATGACCATACATACAAGTATACCAAGAAGAAAATCCGTCAATATATTTTTGATTGTTTTCGTCATAAAGATAAACTCCTTTTGCTTTTTTTATAACGAGATGATTATCAATTGTTTGATGTTGTGTTATTGGGTGCCAAAGGTGTTTGAGGTCACGTTGTTGTAAGTCAGAAATCATAGTATTGTATTATTTGGTAAAATTAATCTTTTTAAAAAAATACTCAAATAATTAGAAGCTTATTCTTCTTCAATTTTTTCAATTTTACCATCATAAGAAATAATACTTTTATTTTCAGGGCGGACAGTTAAGTCAGCATATCCAGATTTTCCTATGGAAAGAATAATGTCATAGTTTCGTTTGTTTTCATCTTCTGCTTCAAATGAAATTTGGTATCTTTTTTTTATTTCTTTTTTTTCAAGATGATTCATTGTGTTTGCTAAATCAATACCTCCATCTGAAGAGAAATCAGCTGTAAAAGCCCTTCCGAAATAAGGTAAGTAAGCAAAAACAGAGTCATTTTTAATAGTTAAATCGTAACTTGATAGATTGTTAATGGTTCTTCCATTATATGTAGAGGCAGAATAAACATTAAAAGTAAAATTTCCATCTTCTATCAATTTCTTTATAGAAGCTTCTTTTTCAAGTTCTTTTTGCTTCCTCAACTCTTTTTTTGATTGACCAAAACTAAACTGTACACTCAAAATTGTAACGATAATAAAACCCCAAATTTTCATGCTATATATTTTTATGGATTGTAGTAAATAAGGCAGCAATTAGCTTGCCAAAGAATAAAATTTTGATGATAAAATCCAATATTGAAGAGATTATTTGAAAAAAGAATTAAGAAAATAAAAGGAAGTAAATAACTTAATCACTATATGCTTTAAAATCCAACATAATTTACTATATTCGCAAGTCCTATTTTAGGTTAAAAATAGTATAAAAAATGAGCAAAAAATTTAACGAATATAAGCAGCTAAGTTTAACAACTATAGCAAGCGAGATTTTAGAATACTGGAAAGAACATAATACTTTTGAAAAAAGTGTTGAATCCAGAGAAGGAAAAGATTCTTTTGTGTTTTATGATGGACCACCCTCTGCAAATGGAATGCCTGGAATTCATCATGTGATCTCTCGTTCGATTAAAGATATTTTTTGTCGTTATCAGACTCTTAAGGGGAAACAAGTAATGCGTAAAGCAGGTTGGGATACACACGGTTTACCTGTTGAATTAGGTGTTGAAAAGCAGTTAGGAATAACCAAGGAAGATATAGGGAAAACCATTTCTGTAACGGAATATAATGAAGCTTGTAAGAAATCGGTTATGCAATTTACCGATAAATGGGCAGATATGTCTGAAAAAATGGGATATTGGGTTGATATGGATAATCCATATGTTACCTACGATTCGAAATATATGGAGACCCTTTGGTGGTTATTGAAGAAGATTTATACTAAGAATTGGTTGTATAAAGGATATACCATTCAACCTTATTCACCTGCAGCAGGAACGGGATTGAGTTCTCATGAATTAAACCTTCCAGGCACGTATCGTGATGTAACTGATACTACTATTGTAGCACAGTTTAAGGCAAAGAAAATATCAACAGATTTATTTCAGAATATAGAGGGAGATGTTCATTTTCTTGCATGGACGACTACGCCTTGGACACTACCTTCAAATACGGCGTTAACTGTAGGAGCAAAAATTGATTATGTTTTAATCAAATCATATAATCAATATACATTTGAACCTATACAAGTCATTTTAGCTGAAAATTTAGTAGGAAAACAATTTTCAGGAAAGTTTTTTGAAGCAGAATCTGATGAGGATTTTTCAAACTATGAGGCTGGAAATAAAAAAATACCATATCAAATAATTGAAAAATATAAAGGTTCTGATTTAGTTGGAATCGAATATGAACAATTGTTACCATGGACATTGCCTTATGAAGATGCTGAAAAAGCATTTCGTGTGATTGATGGAGATTTTGTTACAACAGAAGATGGAACTGGAATTGTTCATACAGCACCTACTTTTGGTGCAGATGATGCTTTTGTAGCTAAAAAACATGGAATACCACCTATGTTGGTTTTGGATGAAAACGAAAATCCTGTACCGTTAGTAGATTTGCAAGGTCGATTTGTAAAAACATTAAATAATGATTTTGCGGGTAAATATGTTAAAAACGAGTATTATAAAGAGAATGCACCCGAAAAATCAACTGATGTTGAAATAGCTATTTTATTAAAAACAGAAAATAAAGCTTTTAAAGTTGAAAAATATGTACACAGTTATCCACATTGTTGGAGAACGGATAAACCAGTGTTATACTATCCTTTAGATTCATGGTTTATTAAGGCTACTGCAGTAAAAGAACGTATGCAGGAGTTAAATAAAACCATTAATTGGAAACCGAAATCAACAGGGGAAGGACGTTTCGGAAATTGGCTGGAGAATGTAAACGATTGGAATTTGTCTCGTTCTCGATACTGGGGAGTTCCTCTACCGATTTGGCGTACAGAAGAAGGTGATGAAGAAATTCTAATTGGATCAATAGAGGAATTAATACAAGAAATAGAAAAATCAATTCAAGCAGGTTTTATGACTGTAAACCCTTATCAAGGATTTGAAGTAGGAAACATGGACCAAGCAAATTATGAAAAAGTTGATTTACATAAACATATTGTAGATGCTATTGTTTTGGTTTCTTCAAGTGGTAAACCAATGAAGCGTGAAGCTGATTTGATTGATGTGTGGTTTGATTCAGGTGCTATGCCTTATGCTCAACACCACTACCCATTTGAAAATAAAGAATTAATTGATGAAAGAAAAGCATACCCTGCTGATTTTATTGCAGAAGGAGTAGATCAAACAAGAGGATGGTTTTATACGTTACATGCTATTTCGACGATGGTTTTTGATCAAGTTTCATATAAAAACGTAATTTCAAACGGACTAGTTTTAGATAAAAATGGTCAAAAAATGTCCAAACGTTTAGGAAATGGAGTTGATCCATTTGAAACCTTAGCTAAATATGGTCCAGATGCAACACGTTGGTATATGATTTCTAATGCACAACCATGGGAAAATTTAAAATTTAATATAGAAGGAATTGATGAAGTTCGTCGTAAATTCTTTGGTACTTTATACAACACATATTCATTCTTTGCTTTATATGCTAATTTAGATGGATTTGATTATGGAGAAGAAGTACTTGTGAAAAACCGAACAGAATTAGACCGTTGGATTATTTCAGAACTCAATACATTGATAAAGAATGTTGATGCATTCTATGCCGATTATGAGCCAACACGTGCTGCACGTGCCATTTATAGTTTTGTAACTGACAATTTAAGTAATTGGTATGTTCGTTTGAATCGAAGACGTTTTTGGAAAGGAGAATATTCTGATGATAAAAGAGCAGCTTATCAAACATTATATACATGTTTAGTAACGATTGCTAAGTTAGGTTCTCCTATAGCACCATTTTTTATGGATAAACTGTATCAGGACTTAAATAAGGTTACCAATATAGAAGATTTTGAATCTGTGCATTTGGCTGATTTTCCTCAAGTAAATGAAGATTTGATTGATCAAGAATTACAAGAGCGAACACATTTAGCTCAAAAAATAACCTCAATGGTATTTTCATTACGTAAACGTGAGCAAATCAAAGTGCGTCAACCTTTACAAAAAATTATGATACCTGTATTGAATCGTGAGTTGCATGATCGATTAGAAATAGTTTCTGATATTATTAAACAAGAAGTTAATGTAAAAGAGGTAGAATTGCTTACCAATGAGGAAGCTTCTGGAATATTGGTTAAACAAATTAAACCTAATTTTAAGACATTAGGTCCTAAATTTGGTAAAAATATGAAACAAATAGCAGCTCGTGTTGCTCAATTTGATCAAGATATGATCAATAGTATTGAAGCAAATGGTGGGGTGATGCTAGAAATAGAAGGAGAAAATGTAGAGTTAACTCCAGAAGATTTTGAAATTTCGACCAAAGACATTGAGGGCTGGTTAGTAGCGTCAGAAGCCGGTTTGACGGTAGCTTTAGACATACAAATAGATGAAACACTAAAAGCGGAAGGTATTGCAAGAGAGTTAGTTAATAGAATTCAAAATTTGAGAAAAGAAGCTGGTTTTGAAGTTAGTGATAAAGTTAATATATTGATACAAAATCAAGAAGCTATTAAAAAATCAGTTGATTTGTATCAAGATTATATTTGTAACGAAGTTCTAGGTAAAAGTTTGCAATTAGTGGATTCAATTGAAAATGGCATAGATATTGATTTTGATGACATACACACAAAAATAGTATTAACTAAAATTTAGGTATTATGGAAAACACAAAACTACGATATTCAGATAATGATTTAGAAGAATTTAAAACATTAATCCAAGAAAAGATTGAAAAGGCTGAAGCCGATTTAGAAGTCTTAAGAGAAAGTTTTATGAATGACGGGAATAATGGAACAGAGGATACTTCACCTAGCTTTAAAGCTTTTGAAGAAGGATCTGAGACTATGAGTAAAGAACAAAATGTTATTTTAGCAAGCCGTCAAGAAAAATTTATTCGTGATTTAAAAAATGCACTAATTCGTATAGAAAATAAAACATACGGAATCTGTAGAGTTACGGGTAAATTAATAAATAAAGAGCGCTTAAAATTAGTCCCTCATGCAACCTTAAGTATTGAGGCAAAAAATATGCAATAATTTGAAAAAAGTAGCAGCAATTGTAGCCTTGATTCTCATCATAGATCAAGTGTCCAAAATTTATATAAAAACACACTTCCATATTGGAGAAGAAGTGAATGTCATTGGGGAATGGTTTAAATTAAAATTTGTTGAAAATCCTGGTGCTGCGTATGGGTTTCATTTGGGAGGTTATTCGGGAAAAATATTATTGAGTTTGCTTCGAATAATTTTGAGTGGAGGTATTATTTGGTGGGTTTATAAAAATATCCAACGAGGTGCTTCTAACTATTTTATTATTCCAATGGCTATGATTTTGGCAGGAGCTATAGGGAACCTAGTTGATGGGGCACTTTACGGAGTTCTCTTTGATCATGGAACTATTTATTATGAGGATCAAGGATATTGGGATTGGAGTGTTCAAGGAATTCCTTATACAGAACAAGTTTCTCAACTAGATTTTTCAGGCTATAATGCCCCTTTTTTAGGATGCGTAGTAGATATGCTATATTTTCCTTTATTTGAATTTACATGGCCCGAATGGGTTCCTTTTGTTGGAGGTTCGCATGCTGAATTCTTTCGCTATATTTTTAATATTGCTGATTCGGCAATTTCAATAGGTGTTTTTTTCTTATTAATTTTTAGAAAAAAAGCTTTTGAAAATGTAAGCTAAATTTGAGTAATGATTTTATAAGTTACATTTTCAAAAACTATTTGATCATTTTACATTTTTGAAATTAACGCTGCAAGATGATCTTTTTTTACATGTTCCATTGTAAATATATGTGTGAAGTTAACTCCATTTTTTTTGTACAAGGGAAGATGATATTTCTTCATTAAATTTTGATCAGGAGCTTCAAAATATACACAAGGTGAGCATTCATTATGATATGCTTCTATACCTTTCAAAGATAATAAAGACTTAAACCAAGTAGCTTTTTTTATAACGTCATTTGTTCGTTTAACCATTTCATCATGTCCAACTTTTATTAATTTTAGATAAGAAACAAGAGGAGAGAAACCATCTCGAGATCCTGGAATTGTTATGTCAAATGAGCTATAATCTTCAACGTATTTTGCGTTTTTATAGGGGTCATATTTTGATTTATTTAATAGGAAGATTGAACCAGGTATAGGAATTCCTAATCGTTTATGAAAACTTACAGTAATACTATTTATTTCAGGAATAGAAAAATCAAGGTAATGATACTTTTTATCTTTTAGAAAAGGGGTGATAAGACCACCTAAGGCAGCATCTAAATGTATATAATAATCTTCGATATGAAATGACTTTATAATTTCTACTAATTGAAAAACATCATCATATGCTCCTTTAGAAACCGTTCCAGATGTAAAGAAAAAAGTGATTCTTTTATTTTTGTTTTGAGATAGTTTATTATAAAAATCATGAAGATCTATTTCTCCTTTTTGATTAGTTTTTAGTAAAATAATTTCTTTGATTCCTGTAATGTTAGCTGCTTTTGTTATACTGTTATGGGCATCTTCTGAAGTGATTAAAATTGTATTATCTCCTAATTTGTTTTTAGCAATATACATAGCTTGTAGATTAGAAATAGATGATCCTGAAGTATAGTAACCCCATGCGTCAGATGATGAATCCAAATGAAGATAGTTTGACATTAAACGAACTAATTTTCGTTCATATTTGAAAGTATCTAAGTGTGTTCCTTTGCCTAAGAAAGGATCACCTAAATTATTTAAAGTATGCTGTAATAATGGTGAGAAATCGATACAATCTGCCGTTTCTTGATTCATTTGTATACCAAAGCAATTTTCTTTTTCATGATTGAAGTAGTGCATACATTCTTTTAATTCAGAAGAATAATTCTTTTGATTATTTTCTAATATTAGTTTTTCCATGTGATAGTGTTTAAATATTTATAAATTTTATAAGGTAGCACTAGTTGTACTTAGCTAATAGTGTGAGCTGATTTTATAAAAAAGTTGAGTTATAAAATCAATTCCTGAAAAGTAAAAAGGTTTATGGTATTATATTATAAAAGCATAACTTTTTAAAGAGAATAAAAAGTTTAATTGAAAAGAAAGTGCAATGGAGTTTGTTATCAATTAAGCTAACTAAATTTTTATGAATTATTACTATGTAATGATAAACTCCTTGTGTGTTAAAATTATTAAACTTAAAGTCTTTAGATGATGATAGGAAAAGAAATTCTTTGTAGAAAGCTATGATTTTTTCTCTATCAATTTCTTCTGCATAACAAATATTATTTTCTTTAGAAGAAACTATATCTGTATTTATGCTAATTGTTTTAGTGAACGTTAGATTAACAAAAGTAAATAATACAATAGAGGAAATATTGAAAAAAATATAATATGTAATACTTTTGTTGTTCATTTCATTGATAAGATATTATACAAATGTATAAATATTGTAATAAATGAAATGTTAAATTATATGAATAATAAAGACAATTAGAGTTAAAATTATTCAAATTTCAAACTGAACATAATTGCTCTAGATCGTAAGTTTGATATTGATCCGTTCCAATAAGGATCCGTTCCAGGATTATCAGGAACCATTTCATCATTAATCATGAAGATTCCCTTAATAGCAGGTGTCATTTTAAATCGTTTAAAATATAATTCGACTCCAGCCTCAGCTTGCCAATTGAAGTTACTTTCTTTCATTCTAAAAATTCCTTTTGAAGCATCATCTTCTGTAGTTTCATTGGCTTGTAAATTACGCATATAACCAATTCCTGCTGCAACAAAAGGGCGTACATTGTTCCATCGAGCTCCTCTAAAGTGAGCCAAGAAAGGAATATCTAAATAAGTTGATTTAACACTAAATTCACGATCAGCTTCAGGAATATTTCCATTATCAAATGTGAGCGTTCTACTAACGAAATGTAATCCAGGCTCAACTCGAACATCTAAAAATTTATTAATATTCATAATTCCCATTAAACCTACCGAAAGACCAGTACTTCCTTTTACAATAACATCTGAACTTGCATTAGAAACAGGGTCTAATTTAAAGTCCCAGTTACTTAATCCAATATAATACCCCCAATTGAAACGTTTTTCAGATTCAAAATTTTGTAGATTTAAAATTTGTTCTCTTTGTCCGTAAAGACTAAGAGAAAATACAAAACAAAGAGTTAAAATGATGTTTTTCATATTGTATTAACGTGATTTACTGAAGATTATTTTATTGAAGTATAAATAGCTGATATTCCAAAAGTGAGGTTTTTATTTTTTACAGATTTAAAACCACATTTTTTGATGATTTTAACCATTTTTTCTCCATATGGAAAAGCTTCTACAGATTCAGGTAAATAAGTATAAGCTGAATTATCTTTTGAAAAGATCCGTCCAATATTAGGCAAAATGTTTTTAGAATAAAAACCGTATAGTTGCTTCATTGGAAATTTTTCAGGTTGTGCAAATTCCAAAATGATAAAAGTTCCACCTGGTTTTAATACACGATTAATTTCAGTTAAGCCTTTTTCAAGATTTTCAAAATTTCGTACACCAAAAGAAACGGTAATAGCATCAAAAGTATCATCTTCAAATGGTAGATTTTCAGAATCTCCCTGAATCATTTCAATTCGATTTTGTAACTCTTTTTCCGTTACTTTTTTTCGTCCTACTTCTAGCATTCCTGCTGATAAATCAAGTCCGGTAATCTGAGCTTTTGTATTTTCAGCAATCATAATGGCCAAATCGCCAGTTCCGGTAGCAATATCTAACACCTTTTCTGCTTGCAAAGACTGAATTTGTTTTACCACCTTTTTTCTCCATTGGATATCAATTCCCATAGATAAAAAATGATTTAAAAAATCATATTTAGGTGAAATATTATCAAACATTTCAGCTACTTGCTCCTTTTTACTTTTGTCAGACTCTTTATATGGTTTTACGTTTGTGCCCATAAATAATTGTATAATGCTACAAAGATAGAATAATTTGTAAGTTAGTCCTTAGAAACTAATTTATTTTTATTTTTGAATTAAACCTTTAGGGAATTTTATAGTCAAATAAATAAATCGAATGAATGGACGATAAAGAATTAGTCAGTCTGATCGTAGAGCAAGGGAAAGTAGATGAAGGGTTTAGAGTTTTACTCAAAACTTATCAAGAACGAGTGTATTGGCATATTCGTAAGATGGTTTATGATCATGATGATGCTAATGATATTGCACAGAATACGTTTATTAAAATTTATAAGAATTTAAATAAATTTAAAGGAGATTCGAAACTCTATTCATGGATTTATAGGATTGCGACAAATGAAGCCATTACGTTTATCAATCAGAAAAAGAAACGTGATGATGTAAGTTTTGAAGATGTAAGTTATTCATTAGCTCAGAATTTAGAAGCAGATGAGTTTTTTGATGGAGATGAAATAGAAGTTCTTTTACAGCAATGTATTGCCCAATTGCCAGAACAACAAAGATTGGTTTTTCAAATGAAGTATTTTGATGATATGAAATATGAAGAAATAGCAGAAGTTTTACAAAAGTCAATAGGAGGGTTAAAAGCAAATTATCATCATGCTGTAAAAAAAATAAAAGAATTATTGGAAATGAAAACGGTTAATAATCAAAATATAATACAATGAACGATTTAGATTTTAAACATAAAAAAGAAGTTTTTAAAGTTCCTAAAAATTATTTTGAGGAATTAGAACAGAATATTTTAGCTCAAACAGTTGATGCTAAGAAAGAAAAAGTAAAAGTGATTCCATTGAAGAACAAACGTTTCTATCTCTTTTCTTCAGTGGTAGGGGTTGCAGCAAGTTTATTATTACTAATTGGAGTGTTTTTTAACTCTTCAAAACAAACTGCAATAACAGAAAATGATATTATTACTGCTGAAAATAGTATTTATAGCACATTATTAGGTGATACAACAGTAATTTCAGATGAAGAGCTATTGAGTTATGATACGAATTATGTTTTTGAATAGAATGTACTTTTTATAAAAATAATCGTGCTAAATAATCATAATGCTTGCCATCAAGAATTTTCTCACATTTAAATCCTGAATTTAAAGCAAACTTTTGTAATGTATCATAGTCGATATAGACCCAAGGAAAAGCTTTCCCTTGCTCTCCTTTATACGATAATTGAAAATCAACCTCACCATAGTAATAATCAAGTTCAGATAACATTTCTTGTGGATACATATACATAATATCAGAAGAATCAACCAGAATTTGCCCGTTTTCGTTTAAAAGTGATTTTAAATGATGTAATAAAAAAGGAAGATTTTCTAAATAACCACAAACACCTGCTCCATTCATCATCATCAATAAAGTGTCAAATGAAGTTTCATTAAAATCATAAATACTTTGGTGAATGGCCTTTTTTATACCTCTTTTTTTACAAATTTCTATAGCTCCTTTTGAGATGTCTAAAGCTGTAATATCCAATCCTTTTTTTTGTAAATATAAACTATGACTTCCTGCACAACATCCAATGTCGAGCGTTTTTCCTTTACTCAGATCTAAAGCACGTTGTTCTATTGGAGGCATTTCTTGATAGGGTCTGAATAAATAAGGTACAGGTAAAATATCATCTTCAGTGATATTAGTAGAATTGATAATGTCTTCCGTATAATTTCCTTCAAAATAATCTTTTACTGCCTTTCCAAATATATCTAGGTTCATTTTTACTATTTTTGTTGTATGGATGATTTGTTGCGAGCATTACCTCAAAAAGCCAAAGATAAGAAAAAGGAGCATAAAGCATTTTTAGAAAAGCTAAAAAAGAAAAAACCAAAGAAATTAGATGTCATCATGAAAGATACTCATGAATCGGTTTTTGAAGAGATAGATTGCTTGAAATGTGGGAACTGTTGTAAAACAACAGGACCTCTTCTTATTCAAAAAGATATTGAACGAATAGCAAAGTTTTTACGTTTAAAGCCACAACAGTTTATAGCAAAATATTTGAAAATAGATGAAGATCAAGACTATGTATTTCAATCGATGCCATGTCCTTTTTTAGGAGAAGATAATTACTGTTCTATTTATGAAGTTAGGCCAAGAGCTTGTAAAGAATTTCCTCATACGGATCGTAAAAATTTCTATCAGATTAATCAATTAACACTTGAAAATGTAAAGATTTGTCCTGCTGTATATGAGATTTTAGAAGAAATACAAAAGAGAATATCATTATAAAAGAATAGAAAGAATAAATCGAAAACATTTTTTAAGCAAACAAAAGCATTGTATTTTTGAGTAAAATTGAAAGATATGCTCAAAGTAATATTATCACCTGCAAAGAAATTAGATTTAACAACAGATACTAGTTTAGAAAAAACACAACCTGTTTTTATTAAACAAGCTGAAAAAGTAAATGCAAAATTAAAAGAACAATCTCCTAAAGATTTAATGAAATTGATGAAGTTGTCTCAAAAATTAGGGGATTTGAACTGGGAACGTAATCAAAATTGGAGACAGAAAGGAAGTATTGCAGCTGGGTTTACTTTTGATGGTGAAGCTTATCGAGGTTTGGGAGTAAAAACTTTATCAAAAGGACAATTAAAAACTGCACAAGAGAAGCTGTATATTCTTTCAGGATTATATGGGTTATTGAAACCTTTAGATGCTATTGATGCTTATCGTTTGGAAATGGGAACTAAATTTGGAGTAGAAGGAACTAAAAATCTATATGAATTTTGGAAAGAAAATATTACAAAGCAAATTAATAAAGAGTTAGGGGAAGGAATTTTAGTAAATGTTGCTTCAGATGAATATTTTAAAGCTATTGATAAAAAAGCTTTAAAAGCCAATATTATTACATGTCATTTTAAAGATTATAAAGACGAAAAATTGAAAACAATCATGGTGTATGCAAAAAAAGCACGTGGAATGATGGCACGTTATATTATTGAAAATAATATTAAAGAATTAGAGGATTTAAAAAAGTTTAATTACGAAAGATATGCCTTTGATTCTAATCTCTCTACAGAAACGGATTATGTTTTTACACGATAATAAATTTTATAAATTATAATTCTATAATTAGAGTAAAGTAACGCTTTTTAGGATAAAAGAAGGAATTAAATTGTTCTGTTGAAAAAAAAACGTAACTTTGTATTTAGTTAGAATTTCAGTCTAATCATTAATGGAATCGGCAAAAGAACTCTATAAGATATTAGAAAATAAGATCTTAAATTTATTAAAAGAAAATAAAGAGATAAAAGGTCAAGTGATTGATTTAGAGCGTGAAATTGTTTTTTTAAAGGAAAAACTTTCCGAGCAGAGAATTCATAATGAAGAACTGAAGGATAAAAATGAAGTACTGAAAATAGCCAGTGCTGTAGGTGGAAATAAAGAGCACAGACGATTAATGAAAAATAAAGTCAATGGTCTGGTCAAAGAAATAGATAGATGCATTAAGTTGATTGATTATACCGATAGGTGATGCAAGATGAAAAAATAAAAATAAAGATTAACGTCGCCGGTAGATTATATCCTTTAACTATTGCACCCGCTGAGGAAGAAGCCGTTCGTATGGCCGGAAAAAACCTCAATGATATGATTAAGCAGTTTGAGAAAAACTATGATATTCGAGATAAGCAAGATGTTTTATCTATGTGTGCATTGATGTTATCTTCGAAAATTGAATTAGGGGGATATCAAAACAAACAAAATGACCAGGATGAAAAAGAAAAATTGACTGCGTTAATTGATTTGATTGATCAGAATACATAAGACGTTCTTTTCTCTTTTAGAGAAAATAAAATAGTAGCATATCCTGCATTGGTTCTAACTTATTAAGTAAATTCAACACCAATTACTTAACCGAGTAAGTAGTTCTCTGGAAAGCAAGCCGTAATCTTTGGATTCAGCGGATCCTTGAATGAGACTTTAGCTCAAATCCTATTTTTTAGGAGTTTACGAAACTTAGAATAGATGCAGGTTTTTTTATTAAATAAATATAAATATATATATAGACATGGAACCAATAAGTATTATTATCGGTATACTAGTAGGCCTAGTAATAGGATTAGGAATAGCATATACATTGCTTAAAAATACCATTAGAAAATCAAGTCAAGATTTGATTTCTAAATCAGAAAGTAAAGCAAAAGGAATTGTTCGTGACGCACAGAAAGATGCAGAAACGATCAAAAAAGAAAAAATATTACAAGCAAAAGAAAAGTTTATCGAATTAAAAGCAAAACATGAGCAATCGGTAAACCAACGAGAAAAGAAAATGGTAGATGCTGAAAAACGCATTAAAGATAAAGAGCATAAATTAAATGAAGATTTAAAAAATAATAAAAGAGTTACAGCAGATCTTGAAAAGAAAACAAAAGATTATAACAATCGATTGGATGTTCTAAAAATTCGTCAAGAAGAGGTTGAAGGAGCTTATAAAGAACATGTTGAAGCATTAGAAAGAATTTCAGGATATTCCGCAGAAGAAGCAAAAGCAGAATTAGTACAAGCTTTAAAAGAAGAAGCACGTACCAATGCACAAGCATTTGTTCAAGAAACGATGGAAGAAGCTCAAATGACAGCTAAAAAAGAAGCTCAGAAAATTGTTTTGAATACCATTCAACGTGTAGGTACAGAACAAGCAATTGAAAATGCTGTTTCAGTATTTAACATAGAATCAGATGATATAAAAGGTCGAATTATTGGACGTGAAGGACGAAATATTCGTGCTATTGAGGCTGCTACCGGAGTAGAAATTATTGTAGACGATACTCCTGAAGCGATTTTGTTATCATGTTTTGATCCAGTTCGACGTGAAATTGCACGTTTATCGTTACACCGTTTGGTTTCTGATGGACGTATACACCCAGCTCGAATTGAAGAAATTGTTTCAAAAACAAAAAAACAAATTGATGAAGAAATTATAGAAGTTGGAAAACGTACGGCTATTGATTTAGGAATTCATGGATTACATCCTGAATTAATTAAACAAGTGGGACGTATGAAATACCGATCTTCTTATGGGCAAAATTTATTACAACACTCTCGTGAAGTAGCCAACTTATGTGCAATCATGGCTTCTGAATTAGGTTTAAATGCAAAAGTAGCTAAGAGAGCGGGGCTTTTACATGATATAGGGAAAGTTCCTGAAACAGAATCTGAAATGCCACACGCATTATTAGGAATGCAGTGGGCTGAAAAATATGGAGAGAAGAAGGATGTTTGTAATGCGATTGGAGCTCACCATGATGAGATTGAAATGACTTCATTGATTTCTCCTATTGTTCAGGTTTGTGATGCGATTTCAGGAGCACGCCCTGGTGCACGTCGTCAAGTAATGGAATCATATATTCAACGTTTAAAAGATTTGGAAAATATTGCTTTAAGTTATGATGGTGTAACCAATGCCTATGCTATTCAAGCAGGTAGAGAGCTTCGTGTAATGGTTGAAAGTGAAAAAGTTGATGATACCAAAGCGGGAACGTTATCATTTGATATCTCTCAACGTATTCAAAATGAATTAACATATCCAGGACAAGTTAGAGTGACTGTAATTCGTGAAACGAGAGCAGTTAATGTAGCAAAATAAAAATTATTTAAAATAAAATAAAAGTCATCTTAAATATATTTTAGGATGACTTTTTTTATGAAATTATATAAAGAAATTTAAGAGAATGTTAGGAGAAGAAATAGAGGAAGTGCGTAAAACTTATTAAATTTGTTATCATGTTTTTAGTGTTTCGTTACATATTGGCTAAAAATGTTGCTGCAATGGCTTTGTGGCCTTTTATTATTCTTCGTAATCGAGATTTGAAGTACAATCAGAGATTGCTTAACCATGAGAAAATTCATTTGCGACAACAACTTGAATTATTAGTGATTTTCTTTTATTTGTGGTATGGAATTGAGTTTTTGGTTCATTTTTTTCGATACAAGGATCAGTACACAGCTTATAGAAGAATTTCTTTTGAACGAGAGGCTTATGAAAACGATGAAAATCTAAATTACCTAAAAAAAAGAACCCTATGGAGTTTTCTGAACTATATGTGAAATGGAATAAAGAAATTGAAATCCCTATACAAGAAGTTATATTACCCGTTTTTTTAGAAAAAAAGGTTCATGTTTGTGTTAAACGAGAAGATTTAAATCATCAATATATTTCGGGAAACAAATTACGAAAGTTAAAATATAATATTCTGAAAGCTTCAGAATTAAATGAAGATACATTATTAACTTTCGGAGGTGCTTTTTCTAATCATATTTTAGCAACAGCTTCGGCCGGTTATGAAAGTGGTTTTAAAACAATTGGTGTTATTAGAGGAGATGAATTAGAAGAGCGATTAGAAGAAGTTTTAGAAGAGAATGAAACTTTGAAATTAGCTCATCATTTTGGAATGCAATTTTATTTTGTGTCCAGGGAAGATTATCGACAGAAAGAAGACCCCGTTTTTATAGAAAAGCTAAGGGAAAAGTTTGGAACATTTTACATGATTCCAGAAGGGGGAACAAATGATTTAGCTGTAAAAGGAACAGAGGAAATTTTAAAAGATGCTCCTCAAACATATAATTTTGATTATATAACCTGTGCTATGGGAACAGGAGGTACCATTTCAGGGATAATTAACGCTTCTCAAAAACATCAAACCGTTTTAGGGTTTCCAGCATTAAAAGAATCTGCATTTTTTGAAGCGGTTATAGATCAATATACTTTAAAGAGAAATTATAATATCATAACAGATTATCATTTTGGAGGTTTTGCAAAATATAATGAAGAACTAATTCGTTTTATTAATGATGTTAAAATGAAAACACAATTACCTTTAGATCCTATTTATACAGGAAAAATGTTTTATGGTTTGGTAGATATGGTAAAAAACGATTATTTTGAAGAAAATTCTCGAATTTTAATGATTCATACAGGAGGATTACAAGGAATTAAAGGGTTTAATGAAAAACTAAAAAGAAAAAACCAAATTTTGATTAAATAAAAGATAATAAATGAAAAAGTATACAGTAATTTTTTTATTAATAGGAACTTTTATCAATGCACAATCTTCTGCTGAGACCTATATAAAACGTTTTGCAAAAACTGCGGTAGGTGAAATGGAAAAGTATGGTATACCGGCAAGTATTACGTTAGCTCAAGGGATGTTAGAATCAGGCTATGGAAATAGTGATTTAGCAAATCGTTCTAATAATCATTTTGGAATTAAATGTCATTCTTCATGGACAGGAGAAAGGGTATATCATGATGATGATGCAAAAGGAGAATGTTTTCGAAAGTATGAATCACCTTGGTGGTCGTATCGAGATCATTCAAAGTTTTTACAGAAAAAACGTTATCAAGGCTTATATCAGTACGATCAAAAAGATTATAAATCATGGGCGAGAGGTTTAAAAAAAGCAGGTTATGCAACAAACCCTAAATACCCAGAATTGTTAATTTCTAAAATTGAAAAATACCAATTATGGCGTTATGATTATATGACAAATCAAAATATTGATGGAGAATTAGACGGAGCTTTAGCTGCTACATTTAAGCAGGGAGGAAATACACCTCCACCTGTAGTTCCTACTACACCAACAACTCCAGTTGTTACGAAACCTGTTACTCCAACGAAACCTGTAGTGAGTAATGAACCTCATACTGTTCACAAACACCGAACAGGTAAATTACCTTATGTAATTGCTAGAAATGGTGATACTTGGGATAAAATTGCGGCTGAAATGGATATTAAAATTAAAAAATTAGTAGAATATAATGATGTAGCAATAGATCGGGCTGTTATTCCAGGACAATATATATTTTTGAAAAAGAAAAAATCCAGAGCAAAAGAAAAATATCATACTGTACAACCAGGAGAAGATATGTATCGAATTGCTCAAAAACATGGTGTTCGTCTTGGGAAACTATATGAGAAGAATTTAATGCGAATAGGAGAACAACCTAATGTAGGTGATGTAATCTACTTGAAAAAGAAGAAAAAAAAGAAGTAACGTAATTGAATGATAAAGAAATAGTATCTAATATACTAATGTCTAACATACTAATACACTATTAATTATGATATACAAAAGAAGTAGTGCTTTATTTGCAGAAGCACAAAATTATATACCAGGAGGTGTGAATTCTCCCGTTCGAGCATTTAAAGGAGTAGGAGGAACCCCAGTTTTTTTTAAAAGGGCCAAGGGAGCATACCTTTTTGATGAAGATGATCGAAAATATATAGATTATATTAATTCTTGGGGACCTATGATTTTAGGACATTCGGTAGATTTTATTAATGATGCTTTAAAAGAACAAATTGAAAGAGGTACTTCATTTGGTGCACCAACTGCTTTGGAAACTCAAATAGCAAAATTAATTGTAGAAATGGTTCCCAATATTGATAAAATTCGAATGGTTAATTCGGGAACAGAAGCTTGTATGAGTGCTATTCGTTTAGCTAGAGGTTTTACAAAACGTGAAAAAATCATCAAGTTTGAAGGATGTTATCATGGACACTCCGATGCCTTTTTAATAAAAGCAGGAAGTGGTGCAGCAACTTTTGGTTCTCCTAATAGCCCTGGAGTAACCCAAGGAACAGCAAAAGATACCTTGTTAGCACGCTATAATGATTTAGCTCAGGTAGAAGAATTAATGCATCAAAATAAGGAAGAGATTGCAGCCATTATTTTAGAGCCTATTGCAGGAAATATGGGAACCATTCGACCTTCTGATACTTTCTTAAAAGGGTTACGCACGCTATGTAATGAAAATGGTATTTTGTTGATTTTTGATGAGGTAATGACAGGATTTCGTTTGGCTAAAGGAGGAGCGCAAGAAGCTTTAGGAATTGATGCTGATATTGTAACATTTGGAAAAGTAATTGGAGGAGGATTACCTGTTGGAGCATTTGCTGCACGAAGTGAAATTATGGATTGTTTGGCACCTTTAGGTAGTGTTTATCAAGCTGGAACACTTTCAGGAAACCCTATTGCTATGACAGCTGGATTGATGCAGTTAAGAAAGTTAAATGATAATCCGCAGATATTTGATGAAATTAATCAATCAACAGCTTATTTACATAAAGGATTTGATGAAGTTTTGCAAAAGAATCAAATTGATTATACGATTAACCGTTTTGGTTCTATGATTACAATTTTCTTTAGTTCAGAAGAAATTAAAGATTTTGATACAGCACAAACAGCCAATAACGATTATTTTAAAAAGTTTTTCCATGGAATGTTAGAAAATGGTGTTTATTTACCACCTTCTTCTTTTGAAACATGGTTTGTTGGTCATGCATTATCACAAGCAGACTTAGATTATACTATAGAAACAGTAGATAAAGTGACAAAGACGTTCTAAAACAATAGAAAACGAAACTTAGAAAGATTGCAGATGAAAAACATCTGCAATTTTAGTTTTAAGAATTAATGAAAATTGAACTTGGCGGGATTTTTGTATGAGTAAAATCATATATTTGTACAAATCTTTAAAAGGGAAGAAAAGTACCAAGAAGTTGATGAAACGATCCATAAAAAAGTTAATATCAACTAAAATGATAATGTACGAATTCCATTTGACCATAGAAAAAATAAAATAGTAACAAACAGATGAAGAAAAGATTAACAACACTACTAGGATTCTTATGTATTCTTTTAAATGCACAAAATACAAATGACAAAATAACCACAGCATTAAATTTAGTAGTTTGTAATAATGATACTCAAAAATTATTAACACGTCAATACACGCATGATTCTTGCCCAAAAGGTGTGAAACCAATTATGCTAATTGAAAATGTAGGTGTTGCAGAAGTAGATGCGCAATATGTAAAGCCAGATTATATTCTGGATCATAATCGAGTTCAATCAAGTAAAAATTATTTGATGAAGATGTTACCTGTTGAGTATCAGTGTGCTAATGGAATGACGATTCATACACATAAGTTGTTTAATTTTTTAAGTTCTGAATTATCATCAGAAGATTATTGTCGAGTTGCTCAAAACTTACGTGCACAACAATCTTTTGAAAACTTAAAATTTAGAAGTCCTCCTGTTGTTCAAGAATATGGAGAATTAAATCGTGTAAGTAACTCCCTTTCAGAAGTGATGAATGAATACCCAGGATATGTAGGTATTGATGTTTCCCATCATCAAAAAGAAATTAATTGGGGAGCAGTTCGTTCAATTCAATATCCAAAGCCAATTAAGTTTGTTATTATGAAAGCAACAGAAGGAAGTTCTTTTAGAGACAAACGCTTTAAAGATAATTGGGGGAAAGCTCGTGAATATGGATTAACAAGAGGTGCTTATCATTTTTACCGTCCAGATGCGGATCCTTATGAACAAGCAAGGAATTTTATTACACAAGTAGGGCATTTAGGAAATCATGATATGATTCCAGTAATTGATTTAGAGAAACCCTGTAGAAGTTGTTCTGATTTGATGGGGCCTCATTTTAATTACATGAGAGATTTGAAAATATTTGTGCAACAAATTAAAAATCATTACGGTACAAAAGTATTGTTTTACTCAGGGAATAGTTATTATTATAATCATATTAAAGGTTATTTTCCTGATGATTATTTTTGGTTAGCACGTTATTCTTCAAATTACAAACCTCATGATTTAGGAAAAGAAACCGTAGGTTGGCAGTTTACAGATCGTATGAAGTTACAAGGTATTGATACTTCTGTGGATACCAATTACTTTTTAGCTTCTCAATTTGAACATTTAAAAGTAGGTAAGAGTAAAAAAGAGCAAAAAGGAACGAATAAAACGATTTTGATACATGATGAAATTATTGAGGTTAAACATGTTCCTACAGTTCATCAAACACAACCCTAATGGAAATTGTAGCTAAAATAAGTATACTTATAGTCGCATTAGAGCATTTTTATATTCTATGGCTCGAAATGTTTGCTTGGAAAACCAGAGGTCCTAAAGTATTTAGATCAATACCTAAAGATTTATTTGAGAAAACAGAAATGATGGCTAAAAATCAAGGATTGTATAATGGGTTTTTAGCTGTAGGATTAATATGGTCATGTTTGATTGAGAATGTAATATGGAGTAAAAATATAGCAATATTTTTTCTATCATGTGTAATTGTAGCAGCTATTTATGGAGCTATTACGGTAGATAAAAGAATTTTCTTTACACAAGGAATTCCGGCTATAATAGCGTTATTTTTAACATTATTCTTTTTATAAAAGAAATTAATTGCAAAATAATCATTAATAAGCGGTGTTTTTTTGTTATATCATATTTTTTATAGGTATAATGGCTTTATTTTTGCATATTTTTTAAAAATGCTTCAAAAATTCTTCTTATCTTTAGACTTTTAAAATGAGTGTTAAAAATGGCAGAATATAAAATTGTTTTACCTGAATTAGGAGAAGGTGTGATTGAAGCAACTTTAACCAATTGGTTAGTAAATGTTGGTGATAAAGTTGAAGAAGATGATTCAATTGCAGAAATAGCAACGGATAAAGTTGATTCAGATGTTCCAACATCTCGTGATGGAGTTGTTAAAGAATTATTGTATCAACCAAATGATGTTATTAAAGTAGGAGCTGTTTTGGCCATTTTAGAAGTAGAAGGAGAAGTAAGTGAAGAAGAGGTTAGTACAATTGTAAAAGAAGAAACGGCTGTTTCTGAAGAAATAATAGAAACGGTTTCTGCCCCTTTGACAACGCAAAATTCAGAGGTTAACTCTATTGAGTCTTCGGAAGATCGTTTTTATTCACCTTTGGTTAAAAATATTGCAAAAGAAGAAAATATTTCACAGTCAGAATTAGATTCAATTAAAGGTTCTGGAGCGAAAGGACGTGTTACAAAAGATGATATTTTAGATTATCTAAAAAATAGAGGTAAAAATAAAGATACTAAAATTGAAAGTGTTTCACCAAAAACAACTCCCACACCTCGCAATTCACAACCTACAACTAATTACACATTCCAATCGGGTGATGATGAAATCATTGAAATGGATCGCATGCGTAAAATGATTGCAAACCATATGGTAGATTCTAAGAGAATTTCACCACATGTTTCTTCATTTGTAGAAGCAGATTTAACCAAAATAGTGAATTGGCGTAATAAAATTAAGGATGAATTCTTAAGAAAAGAAGGAGAGAAGATGACTTTCACACCAATTTTTATTCAAGCTGTAGCACGTGCAATTAAAGATTATCCTATGATTAACGTTCAGGTTGATGGAGATAAAATTATCCGTAAAAAAGATATCAATATAGGAATGGCTGTTGCTTTACCTTCGGGTAATTTAATTGTACCTGTAATTAAAAATGCAGACCAATATAGTTTAACGGGGTTAGCAAAAAAAGTAAACGATATAGCCAATAGAGCACGAAATAATCAGTTAAAACCTGATGAAATAAAAGGAGGTACTTATACTGTAACGAATATTGGTTCCTTTGGAAATGTTTTTGGAACTCCAATTATCAATCAGCCTCAAGCAGCTATTTTAGCAGTAGGAGCCATTGTGAAAAAACCAGCTGTTATTGAAACTCCAGAAGGTGATGTAATTGGAATACGTCACAAAATGTTCTTGTCACATTCTTATGATCATAGAGTAGTTGATGGAGCTTTAGGAGGTATGTTTGTAAAACGAGTAGGAGAATATTTAGAAAGTTTTAATGAAACCATCTAGATAATACAATACATAAAATATAGATTGATCTTTCTGAATAATAGGAAGATCAATTTTTTTTGGTAAAGATTTGTACTTTTATAAAACTATAAAATAGAATAATTGTACATTAATTTTAGTACTTTTGAAGAAACAAGAACGATCAATAGATGAAAACGCCTTATTATTTTTTATTGGCTATTTTTTCAGGACTTTTATTAGGTTTTGCATGGCCAACAACAGGTTTCCCACTGCTTTTATTTATAGCTTTTATACCCTTATTATGGATTGAATATTCAATAACATCAAATAAAAAGTTAAATAAAAAAGGATGGTATGTTTTTTCATACGCTTATATTGCTTTTTTAATATGGAATTTATTAGCTGTTGGTTGGTTGTCTAATTTACAACCTGCAATTCCCGCGTTTCCTATTGCTGTAGGGTTTAACGCCTTGTTTATGGCATTGGTTTTTTGGATGTTTTATTACTTTAAGAAGAAATTAGGTAATGGCTATGGCTATACGTTTCTTCCTTTAGTATGGATCGCTTTCGAAAAACTACATTTAAATTGGAGTATTTCTTTCCCTTGGTTAAACTTAGGAAATGGTTTTGCTAGTTATCATACATGGGTTCAATGGTATGAATATACAGGTGTTTTTGGAGGGACTTTATGGGTGTGGATTGTGAATTTAGGATTGTTTTTTGCATTAAAAGATTATGTGAAAACAAAAGAAATAGAACATTTTTTAAAGAAAATAATTGTTCAAGTCTTTATTATTATATTTCCTATTCTCATTTCACTTTTTATCTATAATTCTTATGACGAACAAGGAGATGGCGTAAAAATAACAGTGCTGCAACCTAATTTAGATGTTTATGAAGAAAAATTTAGGATTTCAAAAGATCAGATGACGGATGAGCTACTTGAACTGGCAGAAGAATCCATGGATTCTGATACCGATTATGTAATAGCTCCCGAAACTTCTATTTTAGGAGTTAGAGGGATTGAATTAAATAAAGCTGAATATAATCCACAAATTCAAAAAGTAGAGAACTTTGTTAAAAAGCATCCCAATACTCTATTTTTAGGGGGAACGACATTTCATACTTTTACTTTTAATAAAGATGAAATTTCTCCTTACAGTAATAAACTTTCAGGAATTGATCAAGACGTTTGGGTAGATCGGTATAATTCTGCTTTTCAAATTGGAAATCAAGAACAATTTCAAGTTTATCATAAGTCAAAACTAGTTATTGGTGTAGAAACTATTCCATTTCATACTTTTTTAAAACCTTTGATGGAAAATGTCCTTATCGATTTAGGTGGAACTGTTTCAACTCATACACCACAAGAAAAAAGAACAAATTTCACTAATTCAAAGAATAACTTTAGACCAGGGGTTGCAATTTGTTATGAATCTGTCTATGGAGAGTTTGTTACCGAGTACGTAAAAAATGGAGCTAATCTTTTATTTATTATTACGAATGATGGATGGTGGGGTAATTCGGAAGGACATAAACAACATCTTGCTTATGCAAAGTTACGTGCTATTGAAAATAGAAGAAGTATTGCTCGAAGTGCAAATACGGGAGTATCGGCTTTTATTAATCAGAAAGGAGATATCATTTCAAGATTGGAGTATGATACAAAAGGGGCGTTGAATGAAATTATATTGACTAATGAAAAATTAACATTTTATTCAAAATATGGAGATGTAATTGTACGAACGGTTCTTTTTTTAGTAGGAATATTTTTTGCAATACTTTTTTCTAACATGATTTTAACAAAAAAGAAAACCAACACCCATAAGTAGTATTAGTTTTCTTGACATTGCTATAATGGAAAAAGAATATATAAAGTGTTTTAGGTCTAACTCAATAATTATTTATAAACTTTCAACAAGAGACAAAATAAATTGAATCTAATATTAATCCAATTTTATAGCAACTTAAAATAGAATAACTGAAGTGTTTTGTATAATATATTAATTAAGTAGTAATCAAATGGTTAAAAAACTTTATGTGGTCGTTTTCACTCTTTGTTTGGTCTTTTTTATCGGATGTAAGAAAATACAGTCAGACAATAAAAATATAGAATTAGAAATTTTTCCTTTTTTATATACAAAAAACATTGAATTGAAAAATAACGATACATTAGCTCAATTTCGTTTTTCATTTCATGATAACCAATTTAAAAATATCCAGTTGCCTTTAAAAAAAATAATAGTGAATGGAACTTCAAGTTTAGGTTTTTTAGAAGCATTAGATGCAAGAGAGAGGATTATTGGTGTATCAAACCCTCATTATGTTTATGATTCTATAATTAGAGAAAAGATACAGAAAGGAGTTATAAAGAATATAGGGAATCAAGGTTCTGTTGATGTTGAAAAAATTGTAAAATTAAAGCCAGATGCTTTTTTTAGTTATTCTGATCCTAATATGATAAAAATTCATCAAAAACTAGAGAGTTTAGGAATTCCTGTTATTTTAATAGATGGATTTAAAGAAACAACCCCTTTAGCAAAAGCTGAATGGATTAAGTTTTTTGGTGTTCTTTTAAATAAAGAAGAAAAAGCAACACAATTTTTTAAACAAGTAGAAACGCAATACAACCAATTGAAAACACATTATACCTCTGAAAAAAATAAACCTACAGTTTTAGTAGATATTATGTATGGAGATGTGTGGTATTTGCCTAATAATCAGAGTTTCTTGGCAAAATTTATTCATGATGCTGGAGGTAACTATATTTTTAAAGAAGAAAATAATACTACGTTGAACTTTTCATTTGAACGTGTTTTTAGAAAGGCACAAAAAGCCAATGTTTGGATTAATGCGAGTAATATAGAAAAGTTAAAAGAATTAGAAGCTAAAAATCATAATTATACATTATTTGATGCATTTAAGAGAGGAGAGATTTATTCCTTAACAGGAAATGTTAAAGATGAAGCGAATAACTACTTTGAAGAAGGTGTAGTGCGTCCTGACATGATTTTGAAAGATTTAACACAGATTTTTCACCCTTCAGAGAAAGTACAAGAACTGAAATTTTATAAAAAATTAAAATAATGTAACATTTTAAAATATTCTCTACTAATTAGGTAAACTTGAGCAACATTGGGTAACAAACGCGAAAAAGAATTCACAGAACTTATAGAACTTAATCAAGGAATTATTCATAAAATAACGAAAATTTATGGTAATAACCGAGATGAACAAAATGACTTGTTCCAAGAAATTGTGTATCAGTTATGGAAATCATACGACTCTTTTCAAGGTAATTCTAAATTTTCAACATGGATGTATCGTGTTTCTTTAAATACAGCAATTACAATTTTTAGGAAAAAGAAAATTAAGTATGCCAGCTTAGATGATATCTCTTTCAAAATTAAGTCAGAAGAATATGATTCTGAAGTTGAAGATCAATTAAAAATGCTCTATGCTGCAATTAAAAAATTAAATGATATTGAAAAAGCAATGGTGTTTCTTTATCTGGAAAATAGACCTGGAAAAGAAATTGCAGAAACATTAGGTATTAGTGAAGTGAACGCTCGAGTAAAAATGAATAGAATTAAAACAAAATTGAAGAAAATCATACAAGAGAATAATTATGACTAACGATTTTTTAAAAGATATATGGAGTAAACAAGAAGTAGAAAATAGTTTTTCACAAGCTCAGATTTTTAAAATGTTAAGTAGAAAAAGCTTGAACAATGTAAAGATTATTTTATGGGTTAATGCTGCTGAAATCTTATTTACTATTGCCTTGTATATTTATGGTATAATAAATAAAAGAGATATTATGTTCAATATGGGACATAATTCAAATAATGATCAACATCTTAAAACTTCTTTTGAATTTATGTATGATGTTATGTATCCTATTTCTTTAATAGTGATGATTTTCTTCTTTGTGTTATTTATTATTAAATATAGAAAACTACATACACAACAAACAGTTAAGGAATTTATTGAACGATTAATTGCATTTAGGAAAGTGAGCTATTGGTATATGGGAACGAGTGTAACAATAGGCTTACTGAGTTTAATTTATGTTTCTTATACTGGAATAGTAATGCCAGGTACTCAAGTTCCAATAGAAAAACTAATTATAACAATAGGAATAGTCTTTGTATTTATGATCATTTTCTTACTTTTAATAGGAGTATATTACTTTATATTATATGGAATTGTTTTAAGAAAAATCAATAAAAACTTAATTACCTTAAAAGAGATTGAAGAAGAGGAACTATAGCTGTTTAAAAAAATAAATGTATATTTGGGGAAAATAAAAATTTACTTACTGTTTTTGATCTTTTGATTTTTAGATTAAATGCATTTTTATGCAAAAAAAATTAGAAGCCAGGAAGCAGACATATAAATTTGTTAAGATACTTATTTTTATTTTTAGTATTGAAACCTTGTATGTAATAGGTGGTATTTACTACGTTTTATTTATCCAAGGAGATAAAACCCCTTTTGAAGAACAATTTATAGAAAACTTTGATACCGTTAAGAGTGATTTAAAGGTTGTAAAAGATTTACTGAAATATCTATTTTATATTTACGTATTATTTGTAACGTTCTATATCTATAAAATTTTTATAAATTTTTATAAATTATCAAAGTCGTATAATGAAAGTTATAAACCACGTTTAATAAAGTTTGTTCAGACTTTAGAAGAATATATTCTCTTATCTATTTTTATAGGTTCCTTTTCGATGGTAATTGGGGGATTTGAATTGTATTATACCGCTATTTTAAGTGAAAAAAATATTATGTGGTTTTTATTGAAAATCATAGGACTTTTTGTAGGTGCTTTTTTCTCAGGATTTTTGATTTATGGGTTTTCTTACATAGTGATTTATGGTATTCCATATCGTTTATTGCAAAAGAAAATAAAAAAGTATTATGTTCAAGTTTAAAAATAGGAATTCTATTTTGAATACTCTTTAATTATTTTTATAATCTTAATTCATTTTAGTATTTTTGATAAGTTAATTTGTAGTTTTAAATTATTAGAATGAGTAAAATAGAATGGCAAACTGTTAAGGAGTTTGAAGATATTACATATAAAAGATGTGGAGCTGTAGCTCGTATTGCTTTTAATAGACCTGAGGTGAGAAACGCCTTTCGTCCTAAAACAACCAGTGAATTATATGAAGCCTTTTATGATGTACATGAAGATCCTTCGATAGGTGTTGTTCTCTTATCTGGGGAAGGACCATCACTTAAGGATGGTATTTTTTCATTTTGTAGTGGAGGAGATCAGAAAGTAAGAGGACATAAAGGATATGTAGGAGAAGATGGAAGACATCGATTGAATATTCTAGAAGTACAAAGATTGATTCGTTTTATGCCAAAAGTAGTGATTGCAGTTGTTCCAGGTTGGGCTGTTGGAGGAGGTCATAGTCTACATGTAGTATGCGATTTGACCTTGGCTAGTAAAGAACATGCCATTTTTAAACAAACAGATGCTGATGTAACCAGCTTTGATGGTGGTTATGGTTCTGCTTATCTTGCTAAAATGGTTGGACAAAAGAAAGCACGCGAAATTTTCTTTTTAGGTAGAAATTATTCTGCACAAGAAGCATATGAAATGGGTATGGTAAATGCTGTAATTCCTCATGAAGAGTTGGAAGAGACTGCTTTTGATTGGGCCCAAGAAATATTAGAAAAATCTCCAACTTCAATCAAAATGTTGAAATTTGCAATGAACTTAACAGATGATGGGATGGTTGGACAACAAGTTTTTGCAGGAGAAGCAACGCGTTTGGCTTATATGTCTGATGAAGCGAAAGAAGGTCGTGATGCATTTTTAGAAAAACGTAAACCCAATTTTGATAAAAATGGATGGGTTTCTTAATTATATTGATAAAAGATAAAAAATAGAAAAAGTACCTTAATGGTACTTTTTTATTGAATTAATTTCCCAATATTTCCATCTTTTCCTGCTAAAAATACTGTTGTACCTTGCTTAGCTTTTTTACAAACATTAAATGATTTATCTGAAATATTTTCCCAATGTAATCCTTGGTCAACTGAGAAGTCAACACCGTTTATTCCGCAAGTAATGGCCTTTCTTTTGTTGAGTATTGCAACAGAACTTCTGTAACCAGAAGGTGATTTGAAAATTGGACTAAAAAAGATTTCTTCTGTTTCAAAATTAATGGAAAACAATGCAACATTTTGAGTGTTGATATCAGGTTGCGTGTAATCACCGCCTACAATAATACCAAAGTTATGCTCAAAATTATAATCTAAAGCATTAGCTCCTGAGCTTTTATTCCCTTGCATAATAGGAATTTTTTCGTAAAAAGGATTTTCTTGTATAACAATTAAACGAGATTGGGAACCACCTGTAACCATTAACATGTGGTTGTGGTTAAGAGCTATGATATTTGATCCGCTTGCTGCAAAGAAAAATTCGTCTTTTTGTAAAGTTGGAAAGAAAAATTCTTTTAAATCAAGAGGCAATTCATTCCATTGATTATCGATGTCTTCAGAAAAACGAATGTAAGGGTAATCATCTAAAGGGTCACCTAATAATATGCCTCGTTTTACTGACATGAAATCAATAGCATTGAAAAATACTCCTTTTGTTTCATCTCGAAAAATTTCACGCCAGCTTTTTCCACCATCAGTAGTTTTTAAAAGTAAACCAGGTTCTGTAATTCCCATAGCAATAGCACATGAATCGTTAAAAGCTTCTATGTCACGAAAATCAACTGTATTATAACCTTTTGGAGAAAACCATTGAAATGTTTTTCCAGCATCAAGGCTTTTCCCAATTGTTCCTTTCGAACCGCTTACCCATAAAACCGAATCAGAAACAATAGATAAACCTCGAAAAGAAATGTCTTTTTTTTCCTGATTGATTAATTCGATTTTTTGAGCTTTTAAAAAAGTAAATAGAGACAAAATAAAAAAAAGTCGAATCATAATGTTTAGAATTAGACCTCAATATATAAAAACAACAAATAAAAAGCTATATTTATTTATATTAAAATATAGCTTTTTGTATGATAAAAGTATTTTTAATTAATTTTTCTTAATGAATTGTTGCTCATTTCTGTTAGCAAAGAAGGCTAAAATTAAAATGACAATGATAAGAGGTCCTGCCCATTCTAAAATTGGAATAGGATCTCCTGCTCCATAAGAGTGCATTCCTGATAAGAAGTAATTTACTCCTAAGAAAGTCATTAGAATAGAGGCAAAAGAAAAAATGGCAGCAATATTGTATGCAAAATAACCTCGAAGTCCAGGAACTAAACGCATATGAGCAACTACAGCATAAACAAACATACTAATAAAGGCCCAAGTTTCTTTTGGATCCCAACTCCAATAACGTCCCCAGCTTTCGTTTGCCCAAACACCGCCTAAGAAAGTACCAATGGATAGAGCGTAAAGCCCAACCATCATAGATAACTCTGAAATAGCAGTTAATTCTTTAATGTTTAATGTTAATTTTTTATAATTATCTTTTTTTCGAATACACATTAATATTAGGTTAACGAGTCCAACAATAAAACTTAAACCTAAAAATCCATAACTCGAAACAATAACAGCAACATGTACTACTAGCCAATACGATTTTAAAACAGGAACAAGATTTGTAACTGTAGGGGACATAACACTTAAAAATGAAAATGCCATCAAAAGAACAGTCATTAATGAGCCTGAAGACAAAACAAAATAGTTTTTATAGGCAAAAATAATACTCGATAATAAAGTACACCATGCAACAAATATAATAGCTTCATAACCATTACTCCATGGGGCATGTCCTGAGATATACCATCTGGCAGCTAAACCAATAGTGTGAAGTACAAAAGTTATTATAATGAAGAAACTTAATATATTTCCAATCGTTGTAATATATTTTTTGTCACTATATAGATTTAAAAATGCTAAAATGATTAAGAAAGATCCTAAAATAGCATAAAGAATAATACATACTTTAAAAATAGGGAATTTGTTATATAAAATCTCTAATTCAATTTTTTCTTTAGAAGGCAATTCAATGTCTTCAGTACGCTGAAAATCAGCTATTTTTTGAAGATTTTCATTGGGTTTTGACCAGTCTTTTGTTTCTCGTGCTTTTAAAATAGAGTTAAAGTAATCACTTATAAAGATTTGTCCTTCTTTGAATAATTCTCCGTCATGTGTTGCCCAGCTATTCCAGTCGTTATTATGTGCTTTTAAATCAGGAATTACCCAAAAATAACTACCATTTCCTATTCCTTCAATAGTACTTAAACGTTGAATTACTTTCAATACTTCTTTATCAAAATCACTACGTTCAGCCTCTGATTTATTGAAAGATTCTTCATAAACATCATATAATGATTTAGCAGTAGGATTTTCAGGATCTTTTTTTACCAAATCAACCATAGAGGTATACCATTTACCATTTTTTTCTATGGCATGTGTGATACTTTTAAGTTCTTCACCTCCTTTTTTACCAACCAATATTATAGGCTGATTAAACCATTTAGAAGTTTCAAAAGTCATTGATAAATAAACCTGAACAGCATTTAATGAATCAATTTTATCACTTCCGTGTATTTCACCAATTAATTCTTTTGCATAAGTATGAATGGGTTTAATACGCCCTTGCTGATCTTGAACTAATACTTTTCCTAATTTTTTAGCATGTTCAGAATCGATAGTGAACGAATTTGTAAAACCATGATTAAAAGTTTGCCCTCCATGAGCTGCTTCAGATTGAGCTGTCTCGGTTTTATGAACAGATCCATCAGTATGTATGTGAGTATCAGAAGGATTTTTACCATGCATATCAATTTCATGAGTGCCTGGAGCATCTGGTTTAACAGGGTTATGATTAGCGTTATGAACTGTTCCATCTTCGTGAACATGAGTTTCTTCTTGTTGGTTAACAGGATTATGGTTAGCATCATGTACTGTACCGTCTTCGTGAACATGAGTTTCAGTTTGTTTTTCTTTAACGACTGACTCAGTACTAGTTTGCGCATTTAATGCTCCAACAGAAAGAAGAGTAGCTATAACTAAGCTTGCTTTTCGTTTTTTGATAGAGTTTAAAACATGACGTACTTTACTGAAATAACTTCCTTTCCAGACTATAGTTAAAATCATACCTAATGTCATAACAAAATAACCTATATAAGTTATTAATGTTCCCCAGAAATCAGCATTTACCGATAAAACTGTGGTTTGTTTTCCTTCGGGAGAAATGATATAAGAAGATTGAAAAAAGCGATAACCTTTGTAATCTAACACATTATTCATGAATATACGATAAGGAAATTTAGTTTCTCCATCTATAACGGTTACTTCACTGGCAAAAGAGGAAGGGTTTTCAGAACCTGGATATTTTTCCAATTGAAAATCGTTCAACCGAATTTTAAAAGGCATTTTATATTTAGGGTCTAACCAAGAAGAACCATAACCTAAACTAATATTCAATCCATTGATTTCATAAGTAGGACTATAAGTTGTATTAAATTGACGTCCCATGAACGATATTTTTTTAGTTTCTTTTCCTGATTTTAATTCTCCAATAACTAAGTTATCAATTTCTGTAGGTAGAATAACGAAACGAGCTTTATCGGTAGTATATAAAATTTGTTCAATTTTAGTTAACTCATTGGCTTTAACATTACCAGAATCATTTTTCATCATGTTAAAAAAACCAAAATCATAAGGTGCTTGTAAATATAATTCATTGTCCTTTTCAATAATATTCATTATAGATTTATCAGTACTTTCGTATCCTAATTTTTGACCATCAAACTCGATAATATCACCTTTTAATAAGATTTCAGATTCTCGGACGGCTTCTCCACCATTTTGTCCTCCCATTTTAGTAATAACCTCTACACCGGGATGTCCTTTTGAATATTTTTTTTGAATATAATCTAGTACACGAAATTCAACAGTTTTGTCCCCATAATGAATAGTTTTTTCAAAATCTTTATGAAAAGGAGATAAAATATAGGCATCTTCACCATAATAAGGTCGTTTACCATCTTCTTTTACCATATATTTGAAAAAAGATTTGTACGAACGAATAATATCTGCTGATTCACCTTCAGCAATATCCATCTGCCCTTCAAAGCTATGATAACGTGAGATAAAAGCCCCGATAAACATGATAATGAACGAAACATGTAATAATAAAGTAGGAAGCTTTTTCCATGTATATAATTTATAACGTTCTATATTTCCAATAAAATTAAGGATTAATAAAACCATGATTAATTCAAACCACTTGGTTTTGTATATCCAAGCTTGAGCTGTCGGTGTTCCATACCATGATTCTACAAAAGTTGCAATTCCCATTGTCGTTGCAAAGACAATGAGTAATAAGGTCATGGTTCTAGTTGAAAATAATATTTGGAAGAATTTCATTTTTTTTAGATTAAAATTGAACTCAAATTTACGTAATCTAAAAATTTTAAGAATTAAATTCGATTATTTTTTTTAATAAGAGTATCAAAATAGGGTGTAATTATTTTCTAAACGTTTTGAAATCGTATATTTGTGGCACAAATTGTGATGTATGATAATAATCAGTCAGGAAAAAATTGATTAATTAAATGGATTCGTTAAAAATAAGATCACTGTTAAGACAGTTAGTTCAATCAGAACACTTAGATATTTTTTCAGCAATTTTAATTTTAGGAGTAACACTATGGAGAGGGTTTCATGAAACCATATATTATAATGGAGAAATTCAGTTTGGAATACCTATTTCTGAATTGAGTGATTATATTGAGAAAGGAGCTTTCCCTTTAGGGATTTTTTCTATTATAGGTGCTGTATTTTCAGTAATGGCAACACGTTTGGTAGGGAAGCAAAATAATTGGGGAAACTTTATAGCAATTGTTACAACAATTTCATCAGGGATAATTGATTATATGTTTGGAAATCATTCAGCAATTATTACATATCCTTTGACTTTTTTAATCCATTCTTTCGCCTCTTATAACTGGAGTAAAGGAGAAAAAATCAGAAAAATTGATATTTGGTATGCAATTATTGTAGGTGGAGGTTTATGTATAGCATTTGGTATTGTATATTTAGGATTTTATCTTTTTGGTGGAGATTTTGAATTATACCCTTGGGTTTCTTTAATCTTTGGACTTTCAATTGGGGCAAATATTGCAAATGCATTAAAATATGAAGAAACATGGTTGAGTTGGATGATTTATAATTTTCTTCAATTAATAAAAGCAATTATTCAATTAAATTTAGCCAATGTAGTAAAATATATATTTTATCTATTTAATGCATTATTTACGTTTCTTGATTGGAAACTAAATGGAGATGTAGTAAAGGATAGTGAATTAGAATTAGTTGAAGTTTCAAAGTAATTTTCGAATGAAAAAATTTTCGTTTTTATTGATATTTTGGAGTATTGGTTTGTTTTGTCAAACAGAAGTAGCTCCACGATTAAGTCCTAAGTCAACAGTAATTAGTACAGTAGGTTTTACCGAGATACGAATCGATTATAGTAGCCCAGGAGTTAAAGGGAGAAAAGTTTTTGGAGATTTAGAAGGGTATGGAACTATTTGGCGTGCCGGGGCTAATGAAGCTACTAAAATTTCATTTTCAACTGATGTGAAAGTAAATGGGCATGCAATTCCGAAAGGATCGTATTCTTTTTTTGTTATTCCTGAAGTAACCAATGAATGGACATTAATTTTTAATAAAGAAGCAAATCAATGGGGAAGTGCCTCTTATGACCCTGAAAAAGATTTTTTACGTTTGGTTATAGAGCCTGATTTTACTCAGGAATCTAGAGAACGCTTGATTTATGATATTCAAAGTAATGGGATTGATAAAGCTGTAGTACAATTGTATTGGAGTTTGTTAAAGTTACCTTTTGTAGTTGAAGTTGATTTCATGAAAGATGTTGAAAATCAACTTCAAAAAGCATTGGAAGAACAGAAAGAAGGAGATGAATGGCGTCCCTATTATAATTTAGCTAATTTCTTTTCAAGACCAAATTACAGTCATCCTAAAGCTGAAGATTGGATTGATAAAGTATTGATTGATTTGGAAAAATCAACAGGTGAAGATAAAGAAAGTAATCTAGATAGAGCATACTGGGTAAAAGCAAAATTATTGGCTAAGAATAATGAAAAGGAGCAAGCTCGAAGTTTATTTGAACAAATTAGTACAGGTGAACGGTCTCAATTTATTCAGGATAATATAGGAAGAATGCAAAATATTGCTGCAGGTTGGGTCACTGCTTCAATTCAATAATTATTGTAATGACTTTTTCACAAAACGAATCATACTTTTAGTATGTTCTTTTGAATATTCTTGTCCTATCTTAGAGGCAATATAGGTCACTAAAATAATGAATATACCTAAAAGATTAAACCAAATAAAGTAAGAAGATTTTCCTAAAGTTAATTCAACAATTCCATACATCCCGATAAAAAGAATAATACTGGAACCTAAACCGTACAAAAACATAAAAAATGTCCAAACGTTGGGGTGAGGACCAAATAATCCACTTAGAAAAATTTCACCATCTTCTTCTTCGACTCGCAGCGTTAGTTGTGGATGCCAATATTGGTCACGATCTTTTCGTAAACGAATTATAGTACGATCTTGATTAATAATTCCTTGATATAAGTTGTTTTCGTCTTGTAAGATTTTTTGAAAACGGGCGTGCATCTCTTCTTTAGTGAAAGGTATTTTAATAGAAAACCTTGGACGTGATGGTGTAAAGTTAACTTTGATTGGATCCATATAGTAGTATAGTTTGTTTCTATTAAAATAGGAATTTTTTCCAGAAAATGGCTGAAATGATGAAGAATTATATAAATCCAATCCAAAAAATCAGAAATGAGGGCGAAAAGCATCAGGAATATGATTCATTCTCCATTTTGTACCCTTTTTAATTAATGTAATAATATCAAATTGAACTTCAATATTTAAATTATGTTGAATAGTATACTCATGAGCTGTTTCTATAAGAAGTTTTCTCTTTTTAAAATTGACAGCATCTTCAGGTTTAGCAACTTCATCATAACTTCTTGTTTTAACTTCAACGATATAAAGAATATTCTTTCGTTTTGCAATAATATCAATTTCAGCCTTTTTGAAACGCCAACGTTCTTCTAAAATAGTATATCCTTTTTCTTTAAGATATCGTTTAGCATAGTATTCTCCTTCAACGCCTAATTCATAGCTTTCAGACATAGGTTTTTAAATTTTAAGAAGAAAGATACGAAAAAATTAAAACTTTAGAGATACCATATTATTTTCAATGGTTAATTGACATTCTTTATTGAAAATTAGAGCTCTATTATCATCTATATGACCTGCTGGAAAATTAAAAATAATAGGATAATCATATTCATAACATACGTCTAAAATAATTTCTTGAATATTTTTGCCAAAAGGGATTGTGTTATCGTGCATATCACTCATACCTCCCACAAGTAATGCTTTGATATTTTTTAAAAGATGATTTCGTTTTAAATTTAACATCATGCGGTCAATATGATATAAGTATTCATCTAAATCTTCTATAAATAAAATTTTTCCATCAGTATCAATAGAGGAAGAGCTGCCTAACAGGCTGTAAATCATAGATAAATTGCCTCCTACTATTTTTCCATTAATTTTGGATTTTGCTTTGTGTACAATGGTTTTTTGAGTTGTAATATTGTAAAATTCTCCAAATAATATCTTGCGTAATGATTCAAAGGTTTCAGATGTAGCTCTTTTATAATCAATAGGCATTGTAGCATGTAGCGTTGCGATATTAAAATTTTGATTAATGTGTTCATGGAAAACAGTGATATCTGAATAGCCTATTAACCATTTTGGATTTTGAATAAATTGAGAGAAATCAAGTTGATCGATAATTCTAACAGAACCATATCCACCACGAGCACACAATATAGCCTTGGCACTAGTATGGTTTAGTGCATTTTGGAAGTCTTCTAAACGTTCTTGATCGGTTCCTGCATATTGATGGTTTTCTTTTAATATATTTTGTCCTAGTAGTACATGTAACTCCCATTGTTCAAGTAACTGAATAAAAGGTTGCATTTCTTTTAGGGTTATTTTTCGGGCAGGGGATACCAAAATGATGGAGTCACCTTTTTTTAAAGGTTGTGGTTGAGTGTTCATAGAGTAAAAATAAAAAAATCTGAATTCAAATGTAACAAAATGTTATTTTAGCTACTAATACAATAAAGTTTTATAGTATGATACAATTAATCTTGAATATGGCAATAGAAATAAGTCAATTTATTTTAAGTAATATTTAACTAAAAATAGAGAGTATATTATAAGTCACTGTAAATCAAGTTTATTTTCTAATCTTGATTATTTCTGCATAAATCAATAATAAGTTTTTACTACACGTAATTTAAAAAGATTATAAATTATCAATTAAATTGAATACCTTTAGATAAGTTATTCAAAAAATAGGCTATTGAAAAAAATATACTGTATACTATTCCTTCTGAATATTTTTTTTATGTACTCTAATGATAAAGGTTGCCCTAAAACATTACTAGAGTATGATAAACTAATGAAGCCTGTTCGAGAAGATGTTCATAAATACTGGGATCGATTATATCTTAATAAAAATAAAGTAATTAAAAGAGCTCCAAAATGTCTTCAAAATGATTTAGGGCTGAATATGTATGTAGATGGATGTTCTATACTTTTTGGCCCAGATATTGACCTTTATACATTTGAAGAGCTAAAAAAAGAGTTAGATCAAAAATATAGTGTATTAAAAACAAATCCTAAAACTCCATGGGATGAGATAATCTATGATTATACTTTATTTGTTTTAGCTTACTATTTATCAGAATGTCAAAATGGATGTATTGTAAAGATGATTGATTTTCAGGAGAAGATAGAAGGAGCAAATGCTTTTTTTGTACCTGAGATTTGGTCTTTGTTGGCTGCTTCATATACAGGAAGAATGCAGAATGATAAATCACTTGAAGTTTTAAATCAATTAGAAAAAATAGCTGATGACGAACTTAATTTACATATGTTACATTTAAACAGAATGTTTTCTTATGATGAAGCTTTACAAGAAAAAAGTGAACTTTATGATGAAAATATTTTAAAAAAAGAGATGTTCAATAGTTATGAAAAATTATATGCTTTAGAAGATTTTAATCAGAACTATGGAATATCAAAAATTGGTTTAATGCAAGCAGACCAGTTGATGGCAATAAAATATCTAGAATGGAATATGTTGGATGAAGCTGATATTGTAATAGAACGGTTAAAAAAACATATTGATAAAAAAAATGAAGGTTTTTATATACGCTATTTTTATTTTAAAGTAAAAGCAGTTAGTGAGGGAAAAAAGAAACACTTTATAGAATCTGAGAAATTTTTTAAAAAAGCACTTCAATTATGTGTTAATATAAAAGATTCTTCGATGGTGTATGATTATTATGCAAAGATGCTTTATGATAAAGGAGATTATAAGAATGCATATAATATAGACATTATAAGAGAACAATTTGAAGATCAAATTTATGAAAATGATAAAGTGAATGCCATTCAAATGGCTATTGAAAAATATGAAACAACTGAAAAAGAAAAGAAAATAAAGTTGTTAGGAGAAATGAATCAAACAAAAGATGAGAGTATCAAACAAAAAAATATAACACTAGTATTTGGTGGTATCACTTTTCTTTTAACAGGATTCTTAGTCTATTTTTTAATAAAACAAAATAAATTAACCTCAGAAATAAAAACAGTTCGATTAGAACAGCGATTATTGCGAACACAAATGAATCCTCATTTTATGTTTAACACTTTAGCAACTATTGATGGTTTAATGCTGGATAATAGAATTGAGGAGGCTTCAGATGGTATTGCACAGTTTGCTGAGCTAATGAGGACGATTTTGGAAAACTCAAGAGAAGATTTTGTATCCTTGAATAATGAATTGAAAGTGATTCATTCTTATGTTGAATTGCAACAATTACGTTTTAATGATCGTTTTACCTTTGAAGTCCAATTATTGAATGTTGAGAGTAATATGTTAGATCAATTTTTGATACCTCCGATGTTAATTCAACCTTTTATAGAGAATGCAATTAATCATGGGTTTAAAAAAGAAGATAAAAATTATAGATTAGTATTAAAGGTTCTGAAAAAAGAAAATCAGTTAAAAGTTTTTATAGAAGATAATGGAGAAGGATTTTTAGAAGATAAAAATAAACTGAATAATAGAAGGTCGTACTCTATTCAAATAACAAAAGAAAGATTAGAATTATTAACAAAGTCAACAAAACGAAAGTCAGATTTAATAATTAACGAAAATGTAGATGAGAATATAAGTGTTCAAGTAATCTTAGAAATACCTTTAAAAAATACAATAACGTGAAATTAAAAACTTTAATAATTGAAGATGAGGCTATTTTACGAAAAAGTTTAATACAAAAACTAAATAGTTTTTGTGCAGATAAAGTTGAAATAGTTCATGAAGTAGGAAATGTTCATGATGCAGTATTGTATCTTAATTCACATGAAGTTGATTTAGCTCTCATGGATATTCGCCTATCAGATGGGGTAAGTTTTGATATTTTTCAACAATTAAGAGAAATAAATTTTAAAATTATATTTATCACAGCTTACGACGAATTTGCTATTAGAGCGATCAAATTGGGGGCACTTGATTATCTTTTAAAGCCAATTAAAGTTTCTGAATTAAAAGAAAGTATAACGAGAGTCTATCAAAATCAATTAGAAACTAATTTAACAGAAAAACAGTTAAATTATTTGAGAGGAGAAAATAAATCAGATTATATTGTAATAAAATCTTCTTCAGAATATCAACTAGTTCGATTTCAAGATGTTTTGTATGCTAATTCGGAAAAAGGGTATACTACTTTTTATCTTAAAGATGGTTCAAAAACGATTTCTTCTACTAATTTAGGTGAATATGAAAAATTATTACCAGAAGCTCTTTTTATTCGAACACATCAATCCTATATTGTTAATAAAGATTTTATTTGTAAGTATTTAAAAGAAGGAGTTTTAGTTTTAAAAAATGATAAGCAAATACCAGTTTCGTTTAGAAAAAGAGAAGAGGTGTTAAAACGAATTTTTAAAGAAACATAACGAATTTTAAAAAAAGACCAACAGATATTCATTAATGATAAATAATAAAAGATGGGTTTTTATATTTACAGTCCCTAGGGAGAAAATCTATTCTAAATTGAATTATCAAATTCAATTAATTAATCTAATTTACATTTTTAAGGCAAACCCTATTTTCAAAGGGAAATGAAAATAGGGTTATTATTTTTTAAAAATATTGTATGTTTAGTTTAATCCTCCACCCAAATTAGGGTTTCCTTTTGACATCTGTTTCATCATTTGTTTTCCAGCACCACTTTGCATAAATTTCATCATTTTACCCATATCAGCAAATTGTTTGATTAAGCGATTTACTTCTTGAATAGAAGTACCAGAACCTTTAGCAATTCGTTTTCGTCTACTCGAATTAATAATTTTAGGATTTTCACGTTCTTTAGGCGTCATGGAATAAATAATGGCTTCGACTCCTTTGAATGCATCATCATCAATGTCTACATCTTTTAAAGCTTTTCCAGCTCCAGGGATCATCCCCATTAAATCTTTCATGCTACCCATTTTTTTGATTTGTTTGATTTGCTTTAAGAAATCATTAAAATCAAATTTATTTTTAGCAATTTTTTTATGAAGCTTTCGTGCCTCTTCTTCATCAAATTGTTCTTGAGCACGTTCTACTAATGATACTACATCTCCCATTCCTAAAATACGGTCAGCCATACGTTCAGGATAGAATACATCCAAAGCTTCCATTTTTTCTCCTGTAGAAATGAATTTAATTGGCTTTTGAACCACTGAACGGATCGTTAAGGCAGCTCCACCACGTGTATCACCATCTAATTTGGTTAAAACAACTCCATCAAAGTTTAAGGTGTCGTGAAAAGCTTTTGCTGTATTTACCGCATCTTGTCCTGTCATAGAATCTACAACAAAGAGTGTTTCAGTAGGATGAATAGTTTGATGAATAGTGGAAATTTCATTCATCATTTCTTCATCTACTGCTAAACGACCTGCTGTATCAATGATGATAACATTTTTCCCATTTTGTTTAGCGTAATTAATGGCGTTTTGAGAAATTTCAACAGGATTTTTATTTTCGGGTTCTTTATAAATAGGTACACCTACTTGTTCTGAAAGAACGGTTAATTGATCAATTGCGGCAGGACGATAAACATCACAAGCAGTTAAAAGGACATTTTTATGTTTTTTGTTTTTTAAATATTGAGCTAATTTTCCTGAAAATGTAGTTTTACCTGATCCTTGAAGTCCTGCTATTAAAATAACAGTAGGCTCGTCTGATAGATTTAATCCTACATTTTCACCTCCCATTAATTGGGCCAGTTGGTCATGAACAATTTTAGTCATTAACTGTCCTGGGTTAATGGTAGTCAATACATTCTGACCTAATGCTTCCTTTTTAACTGTATCAGTAAAGTCTTTAGCAACTTTATAGCTAACATCAGCATCTAATAATGCACGACGAATTTCTTTAACAGTAGAAGCAACATTAATTTCGGTTATTTGTCCTTGTCCTTTTAGTGTATGAAAAGCTTTGTCTAATTTATCTTGCAGATTTTGAAACATATTAATTTCTTTATGAATTGCAAATTTAAGAATTATATTGATATTCCAATATGGAGGATTATGGAATTTGATGAAGACAACATGATAAGTTATAAAAAAGATGGTATCTTTCACTAAATTTTAAAAGAAATGAAAATTATAAAGAATCATATAATAAATGGATCAGCTGAGAAACCAATATTGTTAGATGCTTTTTACAAAGAAAATCGAACAAAAAAGCCTATTGTAATTTTTGCTCATGGCTTTAAAGGTTTTAAAGATTGGGGTACTTTTAATCAGATGGCAGCGTTTTTTGCAGAGAAAGAAGTTGTTTTTGTGAAATTTAATTTTTCTTTTAATGGAGGAACTATTGAGCAACCTATTGATTTTCCTGATTTAGAAGCTTTTTCGTTGAATACCTATACAAAAGAATTAGACGATTTAGGTTTGGTGGTTGATTTTGTAGAAAAAGACACTACCATTCCAGATGAAGAGAAAGATATTGATACTGTATTTTTGATAGGGCATAGTAGAGGAGGAGGTATTACGGTACTTAGAGCAAGTGAAGATAAGAGAATTAAAAAAGTAGTGGCTTTAGCAAGTGTTTCAGATTATGCTTCACGTTTCCCAAAAGAAAATGACCCTCAATTAAAAGCATGGAAAGAAAATAAGATAGTTTATATCGAAAATTCAAGGACGCATCAACAAATGCCACTAGATTATTCTTTTTATGAAGACTTTAAGAAAAATGAACCACGTTTAACCATTAAAACAGCTTGTGAGAATCTTAAGATTCCTTTTTTGATAGTTCATGGAGATGAAGATCCTACAGTAAATGTACAAGAAGCTAAAAATTTGCATGATTGGGCAACAGAAAGTGAATTGATGATTATTGAAGGAGCAGACCATGTTTTTAATGTAAATCACCCATGGGAGCGAAAAGGTTTCTCGAAAGAATTAGATGTAGCTTTAGAAGAAATAGTAAATTTTTTTGATAAAATATAAATGATAGAAATCATTTTTATGGTATAATAATTGTTATTAATTTCGAAAACAAATTATGATGAAAAAAATAATAGGAATAGTATTAGGAGTAATGTTTACTGTAATTAGTTGTAGTGGACCTAAAGTGATGTATGATTATGATCGTTCGGCAAATTTTTCTGAATATAAAACGTATAACTTTCATCCAAATATGAATTTAAGTACAATTTCAGAATTAGACGGAAAACGTATTTTAAATGCTATTGAAAGTCAGATGAATGCAAAAGGATTTCGTTTATCAGATGCTCCAGATTTATATGTAGATGTGGCACCCTCATCAAGAACACGTAAAAAACAGGCAGGTAGCCTTGGTATCGGGTTAGGTAATTGGGGTAGAAATTTTGGAGTAAATATTGGTACATCTGTTCCTATTACAACAAAAGTAGAAGATAGTAGTTTGGTTTTAGAAATGATTGATGCTAATTCAAATCAAATGATTTGGCAAGGTGTTTTTGAAGATACAGCGAGTGCATCGAGTAGTCCAGCTGAGAAAGAAGGAATGGTTAACAAATCAGTAAGTGAGTTGTTAGTCAATTTTCCTCCAAAATAAATATATTAATGAGTAGAAAAAATACACAAATGATCATATTAGCTATGTTTTCATTATATGGAATCATAGCTATATTAATTTCATTCCCTTTTTCACCATTTTTAAATGCATCTGTGCCTTTAAGAGGTCTTTTTCCACCTAATTATAGAATGTTTGTGAAACCAGCAAAAGTTTATTCGACACTTGAGTTTGTGTATTTCAATGAGGGAAAAAATGATAGTGTTAAGATTCCTTATTCAGAAGATCTTCAGCAAAAAATGAAAGATGATTTTCCTTTTAACGCCAATTCTTACTACTACTATAGGGCACTTTTGTTTTCCTCTCATAAGTTAGATTATTTCAACAATATGGATCAATATATAAAAAATCATCCTGAAGTAGAATTGAATACTAGAAAACAAGTGGCGTATAAAGAAGAAGGAAAGCGAATGCCTTATTATAAGAAAGGACTTTATAATCTTGCTGGAAAAATACAGAAAGAGAATGAGTCGTTAGAAAAATATCATAATGTTATAATAAGGTTAAAAGCCCATAATATACTCCCAAAATACGATAGTGTATATTATAAAAGAAACGAATATGTTTATTCATTACCTAATATTAGAACTGTTATAGAATTAGAAAAATGATTCAATTAGATTCCATATTGTCGTTTTTGAATAAAGAAAATTATTATGCTAAAGTTTCTGCATTATTTAGAGTATCGATTTGCTTAGTTTTAATAATAGACTTTTTATTCCATATAGAATCTGTAAAAGATTTTTATTCATTAGACACTTGGTTTATTTCGGTGAACCAAACACCATTTTTGAATTATGTTAGAGAATATATTGGTGTGTTCTTTTTTATATATTTTGTTTTGTTGATATTCTATCTTTTAGGAATAGGTAGAAATGTCACAGCTTTGGCTTTCTTAATAGTAGTGATTTTAAAACAAAATATTACACCAGAAGTTATTAATTGGATTGATCATATTTTAAGAATAACACTTTTTTTAATGATTTTTGTGAATTCGTATTCATACTTGAGTGTTATTAAGTATGAGAAACCTATTTTTGATATTGATCAATCAACCAGTAATTTAATATCTAATTTGGGTGTTTATCTTATAATAGGTCATATTTTTTTAATTTATACAGATAATGGAATTGCTAAATTATTTGAAAGAGATTGGCAAAATGGACAAGCTTTTTATTTCTCAGTAAAACATGTATGGGTTGAAGGGACAAGTTTAAATAATCCATTGGCAGATAATATTTATGTATCAGCTATAGCTACTTATGGCACTTTGTTAAGTCAAGTTCTTTTTGTGCCATTAGTGTTATTTAAACCAACAAAAAATTTTATTATATACATTACAATTTTATTTCATGCAATTTTAGCCGTGTGTTTTTATATATATAAATTTCAGGCTGTTATGATATTATTACACTTGTTTTTATATACAGATAAAGAAATGCTACGAGCAAAATTTTTATCCAAATATTGGAAAACTAGTTGAAATAATCAGATTTGTATTGAATTCCTAAAATAGCTTTTTTTATAACTTCATTGATAATTAAATACGTAATAACAGATCCTATTGCAATAATAATAGCTTGAAATGAAGCTTTCTTGAAATCAAAATTAGATAGATTTGAAGTAATTATTAATTGATTAAAAGCACTTGCTATACGAGTCCTTTCGTTATAACATATTAATAATAAGACTAATAAATAAAAGACTACATTAACGAGTGCTTGAAGTATTCCTGGAAGACCATAAAAATAATCAATTAAAAGAATATTGAGGAGTATAGGAAATAAAATAACAACACCGATTAATTTAGTTTTATTAAAAAGTAATAAAAATCCTCCCAATATCTGTAAGCATCCAATGATAGCAGTAAGCGTATCTGAATAACTGAAAAATACCCACATTAAGTCAAAACCTGATATTTCATTAAGTGTCTTGTCATAAAGTTGTTTCCCATAGGCAAATTGATGTCCACCAAATTTTACATAGCCATATTTAAACATGTAAATAGCAGTGAAAAAACGCCAAACTAATTCAAGTGTTTTAAGGGAAAAAACAGATAGAGTATTCATAATGATTGTTTTAGTGACGAAGATAGTAATTATTTAATGTATATAGTCATGATTAATCTTAGCTTTTATATCTTTGCAAAAATTTTAATTAATGTCAGAACAAAATAAATGTTCTTTTTGTGGTAAGAACGAAAATGAAGTTAGTATATTGATCGCGGGATTGGATGGACATATATGTAATAATTGTGCTGAACAAGCAAATGGAATTGTAACACAAGAGTTATCTCATAAATCCCAAGAACAATTGGAAGAAGAACTTGTTTTACATTCACCAAAAGCAATTAAAGAGTTTTTAGATCAGTATGTTATTGGTCAAGATGAAGCTAAAAAAACATTGTCAGTAGCAGTATATAATCATTATAAAAGAATTTTAAATCAAAGAGAAGAGGGAGAGGATGATGTTGAAATTCAAAAATCGAATGTAATTATTGCAGGAGAGACTGGTACGGGAAAAACATTGTTAGCTAAGACAATTGCTAGATTATTAAATGTCCCTTTTACGATTGTTGATGCAACCGTTTTGACACAAGCAGGCTATGTAGGTGAAGATGTAGAAAGTATTTTGTCTCGTTTGCTTCAAGATGCAGATTATAATGTGGATAGAGCTGAAAGAGGTATTATTTTTATTGATGAGATAGATAAGATAGCACGAAAAGGAGATAATCCATCCATTACACGTGACGTAAGTGGAGAAGGAGTACAACAAGCTTTATTAAAAATATTAGAAGGTTCAATTGTAAATGTCCCACCACAAGGAGGTAGAAAACATCCTGATCAAAAATATATTCAGGTAAACACAACGAATATATTATTTATAGCTGGAGGAGCTTTTGTAGGGATTAAAGATAAAATTAGTAGTCGTTTAAATACTTCTATAATAGGTTATAGTTTAGCAAGAAAAGAAAATATTGATAAAGATAATTTATTGAAATATGTTAATGCTCAAGATTTAAGATCTTTTGGTTTAATTCCAGAGTTAATTGGACGTCTTCCAGTACTAACATATTTAAATCCTTTAGAAAAATCTGTATTACTGAAAATTTTAATCGAACCTAAAAATTCATTAATTAAACAGTACGTTAAACTATTTGCTTTAGACGACGTTGAATTAAAAATTGACGACGAAGCATTAGAAACTATCGTTGATTATGCAATTGACCTAGGCTTAGGAGCTAGAGGACTACGTTCTTTATGTGAAGTGATATTCAGAGATTATATGTTTAATATAGAAGACTATAAAGGAGTGTTAAATATTTCTAAAAAGGAAATTGAAGAAAAAATGAAAGTTGTTGATTTAACGAGGTTTAATTAACTGTAATAAGTTAAATAAAAATGTTAAATTTTTTTTTTAATTGTAAAATAATTTTACCTTTGTAGCCAAGTTAGTGTGTAATAATGTAAAATTATTAATGGTATGAAAAAAATTTTATTATCTGTATCGGTTTTAGGTGCAGTAGTAGCAAGCGCTCAGTCTGGGATAAGTGTCGCAGCTGGTGGGAGTGTGCATGTTCAGCCTAATACATTGGTATATTCACAAGGTGGATTAGATGTAGCAACAACAGGAACAGTAGTTTCTGACGGACATGTGCAATTGGAAACAAAGTATACAAACGCAAAGGCTGATGGGTCTAACGTGCAGTTTATGTATACTGATACAACGTCAGGTAATGCAGCAGGAGAAAATACTGCTTACGGTCAGTTGATTATTAAGGATAATGCTTCATCAGTAACAGGTAAGGTGTTTATGGAAACGCCAATCATTAAAAAACAATCTGGAGTTGGTGTGGAAATCTCTTTTCCATTTAAAGCAGGAGGAAGTCTTTTAGATGTTGTAAATAGTGCCAGTTCTGCATCATATAATGCAAGTACTGGAGTAACAACTTTAACTTCTTTAGGTAATAGCATTGCAGATGCAGGTTCTTATAATACAAGACCTATTTATTACCAAAAAAATAATACACATGAAGTAGAACCAGAAGGAGCTACTTTAAGAAGCCCTGAAACATTGTATTCAATATTTATGACGCAAGCAGGATATAGTACTGCTTTTACTAATATATCAACTTCTGGTAATGCGTCAGATCAAATTGATGTTGTTTTCAGTGGAATACCTTATACAGGAGCATTTGATGTTTCTCAAGTAGCTCAGGTTTTAGGTAGCGATGGTACAACTACTTTTGAAAGTGTTAGTGATTTAGCAACTTCAAAGGCACGTAAAAATAGTAGAGGACATTACTACTATACATATTTAGAAGATTTTGTTGATGCTGCGACAGCTTCAACATGGGGACATAATATCTATGGTTATGGTAATCCATATACTTCAAATATTTCATTAACTCAATTATTTGCAGATTCTAATATTGATGCAGCAGATATAGCAGGTTTAGCTATACACGGAAGTGAAGCAGACGATGATTTTGAAGGAGGTGCTGGATCAACATCAGGTAAGTTTTATAGAGCTACTTGTAGTGGTTCTGATGGAGATGCAGTTGATTCAAACAAGTGTGCAGGTGATTTAGTAAGAGGAACTAATTTTATCTTAAGACCTTTCGGTTCAGTATGGGTAAAATATAGAACGGGTAAATCAGTACACACTTTAAAGTTTTCTGATAATATTAAAACATTTGGTTATACAGGGTTAATTCTTTCACAAGGTACTTTAGTTGGTAATGCATCTGGAGATAATACATCTGCAAGAGTTGCTAATAGTGAAAGTTCATCGGCTAGAAGAGCTTCAGCTAGAACTGCTTCTGCAAGTAATGTGAATAGTTTAGAAGTGTTACGTTTAGGTATCAACCAAAATGATAAGCAGTTAGATAATGTATTTATTGCTGCAAATCCTTGGGCAGAAAAAGAATTAGATGATAAATTAGATGCTCATAAAGAAGCAACAGAAATGTTGACTGTTGTAAATGAAGATTTAACATCTGAAGATAAGAACTTACATATCAATGGTATTAGTATGGATGAGTATGTTGGGAAACCAATTAACTTAGCAGTTAATACAAATGCTGGTAGTCAATATTCTTTTAAAGGAGATGTACGTATTGCTTCTACAACTAATTTAGATAATACAAATTTCTTCTTTGAAGATAAACAAGCTAAGAAAATTGTAAGAGTAGGTTCAGATTTTGATTATTCATATATTGCTTCAAATAATGACGATAATAGATTTACTGTTTATTATAAAGAAACACCAGTAGATGTTGATGAAGAAGTTGTTGATGAAGTTACAGGTGGTGAAATGAATGTGGCTAAAGATGCTTCAGGAGAAACATATGTTGTATTTAAAGGTATGACTGGTAAAGCAAAAGTAATGGTTTATAATGTATTAGGTCAATTAGTTTATGCTGATGAAGATGTTTCAACTAATGCTAATTATTCATTAAGTAAACTACCTGAAAATTCTGGAGTATATATTGTAAAAGTTATTGACGATAAGGGTAAAGTTATCTCTAAAAAAATAGTTAAATAATAGAAAAAATAATTTTAAAATGAAAAATTTTTTAGTGCTTATACTGGGGTTGATTGGCCAAATGGTTTTATTCGCTCAAACACCACCAGACCCAGGAGATAATGCCTTGGGAGGAAGTGGAGATCAAGAATTACCTGTAGATCAATATACCATTTTATTAGTTGTTATTTTATTAGGAGTAGCAGTATGGTATTACAAAAAGAATGTAATGAAATTAGTTAAGTAATTCATATATTTAACATAAATTTTAAAAGCCCCGATTAATCGGGGCTTTTTTTGGTATATTTGTTGTTATAATTATTTTAAAATAAAAAAAATGAAGAAAATTTCTTTAGCGTTACTGGTTTGTTTTTCTACAATGCTTTTTGCTGGATTTAATATAAAAGGTATAATTTCTGATTATACAAGTAAAGATGTTACTATTCGTAAAGCAGAAGGTGTGTCATATAAGAATATGGCGATTGTAACAACCAATAAAAAAGGAGAGTTTAGTTACAGAATGGGAGAAGATTTTAAAGGTTTAATGTTGATAAGTATTGATGATACCAAACAAACTATTCTTCTATTAGCAGATGGAAAAGATATTACGTTCCAAACGTCTATTAAATCGATTGGTTCTCCTGTTTTTCCTCCTAATACAATTAACTCAGCCTTTCAATCGTATATAAAAGATGCTAATAAAGGAAATCTAAATCAAATTTTAGACTATATATTAGGTACTTACTCTGAAGATGATGCCTATTATAAAGCTACAAAAGCAGAAAAAGAACGTATAGCAAATCAATCTTTTAATACACAATATTTAGAACAGTATCCATTAATTAATTTTTATGTTGATGGTCAAGAAAATATTTCAAAATATAATTCAGTTCGTGATGAGTTAGCTTCTAAAGCTGAACGCAAAAATATTATTGAAAAGGTACAAAACTCAGGAGAATACCTTGAAACAACTAATTTATTAGGGGATTATGTTACTAGTTATTTTATGCTTGGGAATAATATCTATAAAAGTAAAGCTGATTTAGATCAGAATATGAAGAAAGATTTAGATGAATTATTAGCAGCAGCTGATATTGAAACAGAAAGAGGTCAATTAGTATTAACACGAGTATTAGATTTATTAAAGAGCTATGGTTTTAATGATTTAGTAAATGATTATATTCAAGATGTTGAAGGTTTGACATGTGAAGTATCCTCTGTATTAACAAATAAAGTTAAAGCTTTTGGAGCAGTTAGAGTAGGAGCTACTCTCCCTGATGCTAAATTACCCGATGGGAAATCAATATATAAAGTAAAAGCAAAGAATAAAGTTATTTTGTTTTGGTCTCCGGAATGCCCACATTGTTTAAAGGATTTACCACAAATTGTATCAATGTATCCTAAATTAAAAGAAAAAGGAGGTGAAATTATCTCTTTTGGAGCAGACACAGATAAACATAAATATGATCAACTAGTAAAAGATAAGAAGTGGATTAATTATTATGATAAAGGAAGTGTGTACCTTGAAAAGTATGGAATTACAGCTTTCCCTACATTTATTGTATTAGATGAGAATAATGTTGTACAGGGTACATATTCTAAAATGGAAGATGTAATGAATAATATTAAATAAAATAGTTGTTATTATAATGATAAAAGCCTCAATCTATAGATTGAGGCTTTTATTTTATTAGTTAAATATAATGGTCTATTTTAATTTTTCATCTTCAATTTCGGAATAATTTAATTCGATAGGGTTTCTATTTTTACGCATTTTGATATTGATAAATTCAACAGCTAATGAAAAGAAGATCGCAAAATATAGATAACCTTTAGGAATAGCATGAATTTCCATTTCTCCAAACGTTAAATGAGCTAAATGTGATCCTTCAGCTAATAACATAACACCAATTAAAATCAAAAATGATAACCCTAATATTTGAATAGTTGGATGTTCATTAACGAACTTACTTACTGGGCCAGCAAAGGCCATCATAATAATAATAGAAATAACTACGGCTAATACCATAATGATTAAACCTCCTGTTTCACCAAATCCTAGAGGGGGTTGATCTAAAGAGACTAAACCAATTGCAGTTAAGATGGAGTCAAAAGAAAAAACTAAATTTAACATAGCAATTTGAAAAATAGCATTTGTTAAATTACCTCCAGAAGCTTTGGCTGTTTCTTCTTCATCGCCTTCTAATTTATGGTGAATTTCACTTACAGCTTTATATAATAAGAATAATCCACCTATTAAAATAATGATACTTTGCCCAGAGGGAGCTACTGAAAATCCCCATACATCTAGGTGGAATAGGCTTTCTTGTAAACTTAAAACCCATTTAATTCCAAATAAAAGAATGATACGAAAAATCATAGCTAAACCAAGTCCAATGTTTCGAGCTTTAGGTTGGTCTTTAGGATCTAGTTTTCCAGATACAATAGATATAAAAACGATATTGTCAATTCCCAATACAATCTCAAGAAAAGTTAAAGTAAGAAGGGCAACCCATGCTTGTGGATTAGTGAAAACATCTAACCATCCAGCATCTAAAAAGGTTAAAAAACTCATATTTATTAATTTTTTTGTTGTTTAACATTGCAAAGATACTTTTTTGAATAGACTATCCTAAAAATCAATTATTAAAATTAAGATTTAAAAGAAAGTTCTATATTTGGACTGAATACTAAACAAATATTAAAAATTAAGGGGATGAGATGGGTTTATTTCATAGCACTAGTGTTGATATGGGGAAGTGGATTTTTATTTATAAAAAAGGCTTTAATAGGTTATTCCCCAGTAGAAGTGAGTTGTTTACGAATATTATTACCAAGTGTATTTTTAAGTTTTATAGCAATAAAATCATTTTATGAAATAAATAGAAAAGATATTAAATGGATTATTCTATCGGCTATTTTTGGAATAATGTCTACGATTTATGTTCTACCTTTTGTACAAACAAAAATCAATAGTTCAGTTGTGGGAGTTATGGTTTCTATGACACCTGTGATAACAGCCATTTTCGGAAAAATTCTTTTTAATTATAAAATAACAATAAGACAAGGAATTGGAATTGTTATAGGATTACTTGCAATGTTGGAGATGATTATCTTACCCTATATTTTTAAAGGGAGTTTTATATTAACTAATAAGCTCAGTTTGTTACATGTAGGATTGTTAATTTTGGGGATTACAATGTTTTCTATAAACCTACTTATAATTAAAAATAAATTGACTCATGTAAAGCCAATTAATTTGGTGGCCATGACTTATGTTGCTGCAGGAATAATGTCAATACCCATTATATTTTCTCAAGAAGAAATAGTTTCTTTACATTTTTTGTCAAATGAAAGTTTTATATATGTTCTAGCATTAGCTCTATTAAGTTCAATTTTAGGAAAATGGTTATATACGAATATAATTAATCTGTTTTCACATGTGGAAGCTTCTTCGACTACATATTTGATTCCTTTTGTAGCAGTTATTTTAGGGTGGCTAGATGGAGAAAACATATCCTTATTTCAACTGAGTTGTTTTATATGTATCCTTTTATCAGTATATTTAATAAGCAAAAAACAAGCATAGCTTTTATTAAAAAGTTGTAGGATGTAAAGCTTTTCTTTTGGAAATATAATCCTATATTTGTAGTTATATAAGTTTATTTTCATGGAGAACTTCATTGTATCAGCTAGAAAATACCGTCCGAAAGAATTTTCAGATGTAGTAGGTCAAAAATCTATTACAGATACGTTAGTACAATCTATTGAAAATAATCACTTAGCACAAGCATTATTATTTTGTGGACCTCGTGGAGTAGGAAAAACAACTTGTGCTCGAATTTTAGCTCGAAAAATTAATGAAGAAATTAATGCTACAGGAGATGAAGATTATGCATTTAATATTTTTGAATTAGATGCTGCTTCGAATAATTCAGTAGACGATATTCGAAATTTAATTGAGCAAGTTCGTTTTGCACCACAACAGGGTAAATACAAAGTATACATCATTGATGAGGTTCATATGCTTTCACAAGCAGCATTTAATGCATTTCTAAAGACATTAGAAGAGCCACCTTCTCATGCAATTTTTATTTTGGCGACGACAGAAAAACATAAAATTATCCCTACAATTTTATCACGTTGTCAAATTTATGATTTTAAACGTATATCTGTTTTAGATATTAAAACTCATTTAAAAACTATATGTAAAGATCAAAATATCATTGCTGAAGATGATGCGTTACATTTGATTGCTCAAAAAGCAGATGGTGCCTTACGTGATGCGTTATCCATTTTTGATAGAGTTGTTTCCTTTTCAGGAGAAGGTAATCTAACAGTAGAAAATGTTTCTAAAAATCTGAATATATTAGATTATGATTCTTATTTTAACATAATAGAATTAGCTCTAAATAATAAAATACAAGAAATATTATTAGCCTATAATACTATTGTAAATAAAGGATTTGATGGACATTTGTTTATTGCAGGTTTGGCTTCTCATTGTAGAGATTTATTGGTAGCAAAAGATCCACAAACCATATCATTGTTAGAAGTAGGAGAAAATACACAACAAAAATATTTAGAACAATCACAAAAAGCGTCATTACCATTTTTAATGAATGCTTTAGAAGTATGTTCCCAAGCTGATGTAGCATACCGAACAAGTAAGAATCAGCGATTAACAGTCGAGATAGCTTTAATGCAACTAGCTTCCTTAACTACAGAAAATGAAGGCTTAAAAAAAAAAGGTTTAGAATAATTGCACCACCACAAACTCCCATTGTTTCTAAGAAAAGTTCCAATATTCCAAAAGTTATTGAAAAGAAAGAAGAAGTAGTTGAAATAAAAACACAACAAATTTCATCTTCAGTAACTGTTTCCCAAACTAGTATTCGTCGTAGATCTAGCTTGAGTATTAAATCTGCTATGGAAGCTAAAGAAAAAGTGGTTGAAACAACAATTGATACAACAAATCTTCCAAAAGATGAATTTAAACAATTACATGTGGATGCTTTTTGGAAAGAATATTTGAATGAGCTTAAAAAATCAGGAGATTTTGCTGTTTTTAATGCATTAAATCATGTAAAAGTTGAATTAAAGGAAAATTTTGAATTATTATTTCGAGTAACTTCTAATGCTACGCAAGAAGAATTTAATAAACAGCGTAATATAATTGGGCGTAAATTTAAAGAAGGATTAAATAATCATCATATTCAATTAAAAACTGAAATTGTTGAAATTGAGTCTGGGAAGATATTATATAATCCTAAGGAAAAATATGAATATTTGGTGAAAAAGAATCCTAATTTAGAAATTTTACGTAAGAATTTAGATTTGGATATCTATGGTTAATCATTCTTTAAAAAAAATAGCAACTGCAGTGGCTTTTTCTCCACGTTTAAAAGCTAATTTAAATGAATCGGTTCGCCTTGCTCAAAAGTTAGATGCTACGCTAGTATTAATACATGTAGGGAAAAAAACATCTAAAAAAGAAGAAACGATTCGTCAGTTTTTACAAGAATTGATGTTTGAAACCAATCTTGAAATTATATGGAAAGAAGGAAACCCTGTTGAAGTAATCGCTTCTACAACTAATGATTTGGGGGTTGATTTATTGATAGCTGGAGCTATGATTAACGAAACATTATATCGTTATTATGTTGGATCGATCGCACGAAAATTAACTCGAACAGTAAATTGCTCACTATTGCTATTAACCAATCCATCAGAAAAAGAGCGTTTTTTAGATAAAGTAGTTGTGAATGGTATAGAAAACCCCAAAACAGCTTATACAATTAAAGTAGGAGTTGAATTTTCGAAAAAAATAGCATCTAAAAATTTACACATAGTTGAAGAAGTTAATCCAAAATTAATAAAAGTAACAGCTAAGGATAGTAAAACCATTAAAAAAGCAGAAGTAATTCGTGATCGAATACGTAAAAGAGAGCAACAACGAGTGAAGGAATTATTAGCTGAAATCAATACAGGGACTCTTCGAATTGAAAGTAAAGTTATTTTTGGCAAATCGGGTTACTCTATAGCTCATTATACTCAAAGTATAAAAGCAGATCTTTTAATTATGAATTCTTCCGATAAAAGAATGTCTATTCTAGACCGAATTTTCAAACATGATATTGAATTTGTTCTTTCTGATTTACCTTCTGATTTACTTATTATAAAAAAATAAACAAGAATTATATTAGTAATATTATAATTATTACCGTTGGTCGAAATTAATAAGAGGATATAATTTATACTTACTACATTGTGGTTCAATAACAGAAGATATATTTATTAAAAAAAGGGTATATTAGATAATTATTTTTTTTAGTATTAAATAATATTTGTTAATTTTGTTAATGAAAAGTTAAATAGAAAATTAGATAGTTACATGAGAAAGATTTTATTATTATCATTGATTATTATAGGGTTAATGATGTCGTCGGTAAATGCACAAGTAGGAATCGGAACGGATTCACCTAAGTCTGCATTAGATGTTGCAAGTACAACTTCTGGAATTTTAATTCCAAGACTAACAGCAACTCAAATTTTAGCTATTGATAAAATAGCAGATCATAATGGAATGTTGGTGTATGCTACGGATACTTCTGGAGCTATAACCAGTACAGGTTTTTGGTATTATGATTCAGCTACGTCAGGTTGGAAAACAATGAGTACTGGATCTGGTGGTGGTGGAGCAACTCAAACTGTTATCTATGCTGAAACTTCAGGAACTGAAATAACAGTATCAGAAGCTACAGAACAACAAATATTAACAGAGACTATTACACTTTCAGCAGTTAGTACAGTTGATGTAGAAGGAGTTTTAAATGTAAAGTCAAGTAATCAAAGTATTGTTCCAGAATTACGATTAGAAATTAAGGATGCAACGGATGCTGTAGTATTTACTAAAACAGTACGTAAAGGAATGTTGACAACTCCAACCGTTCAGTTACAAGATGATTTAGGAATTTATGGAATAAAAGAAAATTTAGGTTCAGGAACTTATACTGTAAGTTTGTATGCTTCTCAACCTAGCTGTTGTAATGTTTCGGGATTATCTTTTGTAACAGGAGGTAGTGATACGTTATCTTTTATGAAAATTACGTATTAATACAGCATATTGAATTAATAAAAGATTAAATTTTTAGTCTAAACTTTAAAACACTATGAGAAATACATTTAAATGTTTTTTCTCTTCTTTTTCTTACTTTTTGTGATTTACAGAAAGTTAAATTCAAATTCTAAATGTTTTGGATTTATGATTTAATTTAGTGCTTGACTATTGAAAGATGGAAGGATAATGATTGATCGTTTTACAATTATCCTATGATAGTTAAATAGAAACTAGGTTCAGACTAATAAAAAATAGAAAATTTTAAAATGTTTTCTGTTTCCTAAGATGTAATAGAGAAGATTAGTTTTGGGGAAGACTAATTTTATAAAACGATATTATTCATAATTAATATTACATTTTATATATAAAAAAAACTCAAAAAGTAGAACAGTATTTAATAATAAGATTCATCTACAAAATTTTTAAGAGGGGGAATTTTTGTAACGGATTAGACTATTTACCGATATAAAAAATGAAAAGTTTAAAACAATTACTTTTGGTATTGTTTCCAGTGTTATTTTTTTCACAGGAAATAGAACCAGACTTTATAAAAGAAATTCACAAAGAAGTTCCTAATTTAAGAATTTCAGATTCTTTGTTTAATCGTTATAAAGAAAAAAAAGAAGGAAAACCTTTAGGTTACTACACGATATATTCAAAAGAAAAAGGTTTTATAAGTTATTGGCATTCGGAATATCATCATTGGAGAAAAGAACATTTACAATATGTTACAGCAGATGGCTCGGTAATAATCCCAACATCTAAAGAAATTGAAATTGAATTTAAAAAGGAAAGCCAACAAAGAATTCTTGTGAAAAATGAACGAGAAGCTTTGAAAAAAGCTGTTAGTAGAAAATCAGCTGTAACTTCTGTATCAACTACAACATGGAGTTATTTGGGGCCTAAAAATCAATATACCATCGGAGGAGATAAATTGAATACTCAAGTTAATGTTCAAGCCTTTGATCAATCATTAACCAATCGGGATTTATTGTACTGTGCACCTGAGGGGGGAGGATTATATAAAAGTAATGATAGAGGACTTACATGGTCAGTAGCTAACCCAGATTATAATATGTCAAGTAGTCAATTTATTAAAATTCATCCTGATGATGATGATAAAGTAATTGCTGCAACAACTGGAGGTGTTATTTATTCCACTATTGATGGTGGAACAACTTGGAGGTCTGTTAGTTTACCTAGTAATCTTTCAGGGGTTTCGGGTCATAATGTTTATGCGATTAGTACAATGGAAATAATTCCTAAAGAAGGTACAAATCCAGCTAGAGTATTTATTTTAGGGAAGAATGGAATGTTTAATTATGATTTTGATACCAATACTGTAAGTGTTTCTACAGAACTTAATATTCGAGGATCTGAAATTAAAAAAAGTCCGAGTAATTCCAATACAATCTATCTTTTAGGATTAAATGAGACGACATTAATAGAAGAACTGTATGTATCAATAGATAGAGGAAGTACATGGGTAAAGAAAGCCTCAAATGGTTATATAACGGTACCTACAGGGCAAACTAAAATTGTGAATAGTAGAGGAGGAAGAATTGGATTAACTCCAGCAGATCCTAACCGAGTATATGTGTATTTAATAGGTGAATATGTGTCAGGTGATCCAGGAGGTTTTTTAACCTTTATGAAGAGTGAAGATGGTGGAGAAAATTGGGTTATAACAGATCCTTTAGGCCCCGGAAAAGGAGGTGTAAATTATGAAAAAAATAATTTCACGACAACGAAATCTCATGTGGCTTTATCAGCAGCTGGAAATGGGACGTATCATCAAGGTTATTATAATTCAGGTCTATTGGTAGATCAATTTGATGCTGACAAAGTTATTGCTGGAGGTGTAACATCCCATAAAACAGTAGATGGAGGTCTTAATTGGTCTATGGTAAGTAATGGATACATAGCAAGTAATGGAACCAGAATTCATTCCGATTTTCAATTTGGATTATCGAATAAGTTTGGAGCAGAGCAAGATAATTGGATTTGTAACGATGGAGGTATTGTTTATAGTACTAGTTTTTTTGGAAGCATAGGAACTGATAAGGTAGATACCAGAACGACTTATTTACCAACTGATTTTTGGGGGTTTGATGTAGGATTATTTAATAAAAATCTAACAGGAGGACGTTATCATAATGGTGATGCAGCTATGACTTCTGCTTATAATGGTGATTTTATTTATGTTGGAGGAGCTGAAACTGATACAGGGTTGGTGCTTTTTGGAAGTGAAGAACGAGAAATGATGTGGAGAGATGCTACAGATCGAGTTATTCCTTCAACTCTTGGTGGTTCAGATGGTCAATCAAAAAGTAATTCTTCATATTATCCAGGGGGACATCGTAGTAGTTATACGCGTCCAATGTTTGATAAAACGTTAACAGGAACTTTTTATTTTGGAATAGGAAAAAAAGTAATCAAATTTTCTCAAGATAAGAAGGGGATTGAATTGCATGAATTTGAAAATGAGTTGACTAATGTAGCTTCTTGTGCAACAAATGAAAATTATATTTATACCATTATGCAAGGTAAGGCAGGGTATTCTCCTTGGGATCGTGATGCTGTTAATCTTTTTAGATCAACAGATGGAGGTCTGAATTGGGAAAAAGTATACGAATTTCCTAATAATAGTACCAATTGGCGTGGATATAATATTTTTGTTGATAATAAAAATCCATTACGAATATGGGCACACGCTAAATTAAATAAAAGCTTTTATGTAAGTGAAGATGGAGGAGAAACCTTTACTTCTTTAACAGATACTCCAGCTGGGGCATACAACATGGTATATCAATGGTCTTCTAATAATATTTATGCAGCAACAAAAGGAGGAGCCTATCGTTATGATATAGAAAATAATACATGGCATGAGTATGGAGATGGAATACCAGCCGGTTTAATACCTCATAGATTACAAGCCACTTATGGAGAAAAAAAGGTTATTTTATCTTCTGGAGGTTATGGAGTTTGGGAAGCTGATTTTTATTCGGAGTCAGATGATTATCCTGTTTATGCTACATTACAATCTGATATTATAGTTGGATATGATAAAACAGATGATTTTTCAATAACATATGATATTTATGGAGATGTATCTAAATATGACACTATAATTACTACAAATAGTTCAAAGGCTGTTATAAAGAATTTAGATAATGGTATACATAATATAGAGTTCAATGATTATGGTATTTTTGATGTTGTCTTAAAACTTACAGATAAAACTACTGGAGAAGTTCAACAAGAAACCACAAAGAAATTTTATATATATCCTGGTTGTAGTTTTGATGATGATGAAAATGAAATACTCATTCCAATGGATAATGTTGCAGTATGGTTTTCAGGAGATGATTTATATCAATCTTATACTTTGCAAGGAGGATCTAATAGTGTATATGATAAATATGATTTAAATTATTATATATCAGGGTATTGTGATCCTATAACTTTTAATAAATATAATAATACAGAACATCGATCACTTTATTTTGATGGGACATATAATTGTAGAATGAATTTTAGTAAGCGTTATACAGAAGGAAAAACCTTTTTCTGGGTAATCAATGAAACTCCTGGTATAGGAAATCAAATTCGAAATTTATTAGGAGATGATACAGCTATAGATTTTCATGCAGGAGCTACAAATAATAAGAAGATTTTAAGATCACAAGCTGTAGTCAAGTTTGATTTAACTAAAATGAATGGCGCTGTAATTGACGCAACTACAACGGATCGTCCTACCACACCTTCAGTAATTGGATTTAGAGTAAAAGATACGGAATCAGTTGCATTTTCTAATTTCTCAAAAGATCGAGGTTTTACCTCCAGATTATGGAAAGGAGATTTAGCGGAATTAATTATTTATAATAGGCGTCTTACAGATGAGGAGTTTCAAAAAGTAGAACAATATTTAATCAAAAAATATAAAATTAATAATTAACAAGTTTAACTACAAAATTTTTAAATAAGGGGGAATTTTTGTAACGGATTAGACTATTTACCGATATAAAAAATGAAAAGTTTAAAACAATTACTTTTAGTATTGTTTCCAGTGTTATTTTTTTCACAGGAAATAGAACCAGACTTTATAAAAGAAATTAATAAAGAGGTTCCAAACTTACGAATAGCAGATTCGCTATATAATCGTTATAGGGAGAGAAAAGAAGGCAAACCACAAGGATATTACACAGAATACTCTAAAGAAAAAGGGTTTATTGATATATGGCATTCAGAATTTCATCATTGGAGAAAAGAAAATGAAGTGTTTGAAAATGAAGAAGGTTATATTATTATTCCAAAACTATCAGATAAAGAATTTGATCAAACAAAGAATAGAGCTAAACAAAAAAAACAGGTTGATCGAGAAATAAAAAGACAACAACGAAAACAATCTCGTAGTAACAAAACAGTTCAGGGAGTGACACCTACAGTAACAAGTTTTACTTCTAGTCCAGATTGGACTTATATTGGCCCTAAAAATACGTACGGTACAAGTAGAGCTAAAATTGACTTACAAGCTAATGTTTATAGTGTAGATCAGGCTCATAACAATCGTGATATACTTTTTTGTAGCGTAGAAGGAGCAGGTCTCTATAAATCAATTGATAGAGGTGATACATGGAGTGAATCAACAATGAATATAAAATTATTAGCATCAGTTGAGAAAATAAAAATCCATCCTGAAGACGATAATATTATAGTAGGTGTAAGTAGTAGACAAATTATATCAAGTGTAAATGGAGGACAAGATTGGCGTCAGGTTAGTATTCCCTCTAATTTAAGTAGACCGAGTGGTTATAGTACCTATGATATTGCTGATTTAGATATTGTATACGATAAAACGACAGCTGGATTGGATGATGATTTTGCTATTGTGGTAGGGAGAAAAGGAAACTTTAAATTTAATATTATTGATAATACAGTTGAAGTCTTTACAGCACATAATATTCCATCATCAGATGTGAAAGTACATCCGAATAATTCTAAAGTGGTGTATATGTTGTCTTTTGATTCAAATACTTATACAGAGAAGATATATAAAAGTATAGATGGAGGAAAAACCTTTACAGTTAAGGATGCCAATGGATGGATAGCACCACCAGCAGGAGAAACGACAATAGTTCGTTCACGAGGAGGGAGAATAGGATTAACCCCAGCCGATGATAATGTAATATATGTTCACATGATAGGTCAATATCTGAGTGATGATGATAAAGGTTTTTTAGGTATTTATAAAAGTACAGATGGAGGTGACAATTGGCAATTGATGGATGTCAAAGGGCCAGGCTCATATGGAGGGCCTTATACATATGGAAGTAGTAACCTTAGTTTTACAACGTATGCAGAGCATGTGAATGTAGTTTCTAATGTGGGAGGAGGTTATCACCAAGGGTTTTATGATTCAGGAATTGTGGTAAATGCTGCTGATCCAAATGAAATTATAGTAGGAGGAGTTGGGATTTTTAAGAGTATTGATAGTGGAAAAACTTTTAAAATGCTATGTAATGGTTTTGTTTATTCTAATGGTCCAGCTAATAGGGTACATTCTGATATACAGTCATGTTTTAGTCGTGTAAATGAATTGGGAGAAGTTGAAACTTGGATTTCAACGGATGGAGGAATAAGAATGAGTAAAGATTTTTATGAAAATGTAGCAGCAAGTGAACGAAAGACAACAGGATTGAGTTGTGATTTTTGGGGATTTGATGTAGGGATATTTAATAAAAATATGGCTGGAGGACGTTACCATAATGGAAGTATGGGAAGTCTAGCCGATTATAATGGGGATTTTCTATATGTAGGAGGAGGAGAATCAGCTACTGGAGGTGTTTTAATTGGTAATGAAGAGCGAGATATGATATGGGATGATGCCGGAAATAAAACACTTGATTCCAGTAGTATTACAGGAAGTCACTCAGGTCTCGGAGGAATATCCATTTATCCTATAGGAAGTGCTGGGAACTCTTTAGCTGGAATGGCCAAAACCTTAACAGGAGTATTTTATTATGCGAATAAGAGAAATAATAAAGAATTATATAAAACCTATGTAAATGAGAATGGAGGTTATAGTCAATTATTATTAAAGACATTTGATACCAACATACGTTATGTAGGGACCTGTGCTACGAATGAAAATTATATTTATGCTACGGTTATGGATAGTGGAAACCGAGCAAGAGAATTATATAGTTCAACAGATGGAGGAATTAATTGGAATAAAGTATATGATTTTAGAGCCAACTTTAGTGCAAGTAATCATGTTCATATAGAAGTGGATAATGATGATCCTAAAAAAGTATGGGCCTATATCTATAGACAAGGAAAACTGTTTTATAGTGAAGATGGAGGAAATACTTTTGTTCAAAAAGCTTCTATCCCTACGAATCGAATTGATCATTTAGTATATCAATGGTCCTCTAATAATATTTATGGTATGACTCGAGGGAATCCACAAATCCACCGTTATGATATAACGAATAATACTTGGCATGAGTTTGGTTCTAGACTACCTGAAACGATTGATAATTTTAGGTTGGGAATTACCTATGGTGAAAAAAAATTAATACTAGCTACCTCAGGACATGGTGTTTGGGAAAAGGATTTATACAGTGATTCAACAACTGATCCAATCTATGTAGCTTTAGATGCCGATCTTATTATTGGATATGATAAAACAGATTCTTTTAATGTAGACACTACAATTTATGGAGATGATTCAAATAAAACATTGAGTTGGGAGACCAATAATACCAGAGCTACTATTAATGTAGCAGCTGATAAGAAGAGTGCTCAAGTAACTTTTAATGATTTCGGTATTTACGATGTCGTTATAAAAATTACAGATAATGATACAGGAGCTGTTCAACAAGTCGTAAAAAAGTTTTATATCTATCCAGGTTGTAGTTTTGATGAAAGCGAGAATAAAGTACTCATTCCAATGGATAATATTTTAACATGGTTTGATGCCTCTGATGCGACTAAAGAAGGGAGTAATTTTTACGTTAAAGAAAAACGAACCAATAAAAAGTTCAAATTAAGAAATGATGGATGTAAATATTCAACAATAGATGATTTTGTAAAGCCCAATTATAATAATAGTTCTTTTAGTTCTTTATATTTTAATGGTAGAAATTTTTGCGCTTTACCATTTGATAGAACTTATACAGAAGGGAAAACATTTTTTTGGGTATTGAATCAAACAGATGGAACATTTAGTAGGAATCGTTTTATTTTAGGTGATGGACAAAAGAATGATTTTGCAACAGATGGAGCTACTAAAAAACAGATTTTAGCAAGTTCTAGAGATTTTGCTTTTGACTATGCTAGTTTAAATGGTGTTAAGTTAGCAAGAGCATTTGATGGAGCAAAGCCAACTACAGCAGGAGTAATTGCATTAAGAAATAATGGAACGGATCCTGTACAGTATAATTCCTTTAGTAGAGATCGAACAGCTTATACTTCTATTTGGAATGGTCATTTAGCAGAACTCATTATTTATGAAAGAAGATTAACAGATGAAGAAATCCAAAAAGTAGAACAATATTTAATTAAAAAATATAAAATAACACCTTAAAAATTACAGTATATAAAAGATAGAAAACCACTCATTTTGAGTGGTTTTTTGTAAGGTAGAATTAGTATATTTGTTACAAATACAATATAATGAATAGAAAAATTATAATCTCAGTTTTACTTTTACTAAGTGGATCATTAGTTTATAGCCAGAAAGATGGCGGAATGTGGCAACCTCAAAAATTGGAAGCCAATAAAAAGGAAATGAGAAAATTAGGGGCAAAGCTTAAACCTTCCGAAATCTATAATGAAGAAAAAAGCTCGTTGAAAGATGCTATTGTTCATTTTAATAGAGGTTGTACAGCAGAAATCATATCTCCAGAAGCATTATTATTAACCAATCATCATTGTGGTTATGGTCAAATACAAGCACATTCAACCGTTGAAAATGATTTACTTAAAAATGGTTTTTGGGCAAAAAATAATAAAGAAGAACTAAAGAACGAAAAGCTAACCGCAACATTCATTGTTTCAATTAAGGATGTTACAGAAGATGTTTTGAGAGGAGTTTCTTCTACAATAAGTGCTGTACATCGAAATATGTTAATTGATAATAACATACGCAATGTACAAGAATTGATAAAAAAAGAACCTTGGCAAGATGTAGAAATCAAACCCTTTTACAAAGGGAATGAATATTATGCTTTTATTACTGAAACTTTTAGAGATGTTCGTTTAGTAGGGGCTCCACCACAAAGTATAGGAAAATTTGGTTCGGATACTGATAACTGGATGTGGCCACGTCATTCAGGTGATTTTGCACTTTTTAGAATATATGCAGATCAAAACAATCGTCCGGCAGATTATTCAGAAAGCAATGTTCCCTATAAACCAAAACATTTTTTACCCATTAATGTTGGTGGTATAGAAGAAGGTGATTTTACTATGGTTTTTGGTTTCCCAGGACGTACAAATGAATATCTACCTGCTAGTGCAATTAAACAAGTAAAGGAAGTTATAAACCCTGCTCGAATAGAAATTAGGGAGACAGCCTTAAATATTTTAGATAAAGAAATGCGTAAAGATGATGCAACACGTATTAAGTATGCATCTAAATATGCAAGAACAGCAAATTATTGGAAAAAATGGAAAGGAGAAAACCTTGGGTTGGAAAAAAGTAAAGCCATTCTTAAAAAAGAGAAATATGAATGGGACTTTCTTAAAAAAGCGGAAGGGAACACAGAGTATGTAACCGTTTTACCTAAAATGGAAAATCTATATGAAGAAATAGAACCGTATACATTAGCAAAAGTATATTTTGATGAAGTAGTAAATCGAAATTCAGAAAGCTTTAAAATTGCTTTAAAATTATTAGAATTATTACAAGTTAAAAAATACAAATCCAATGAGTATGAAAAGATAAAAATGGAAACAGAAGCTTATTTGAAGCGTTTTTATAAAGATTATAATGGAACCTTAGATTTGGATGTGACGAAGGCTTTATACAAATTATATAGTAAAAATGTGCCAGAAGATTTACAATCGAAAGAAGTTCCTAAAGAATTTAATATAGAAGAATTTAAAAATTCAATTATTCCAACAAATCAGGTGTTGGATTTATTTGGAAAAGATGATAATCTTTTTGCCGAAACTGTTTATTCTGATCCTATTGTTCAGTTAGTAAATCAATTAGTTATAAGTTATTATTCAAATAGTGCTAGAGAATATACAAAAATAAGAAGAGAGATCGATCAATTACAAGGTGTATACATGAAAGCCCAAAAAGAATTGATGGATGAGAGAAGATTTTACCCAGATGCTAATTCAACATTACGTGTAACGTATGGACAGGTACAAGGTTATCAACCAGAAAAAGGGAAACGTTATGAACCGAAAACATATTTGTCAGGTGTGATGAAAAAGTACATCCCAGGAGATTATGAATTTGATGTATCAGAAAAACTTCAAAAGTTATATGCAGATAAAGATTATGGTATTTATGCAGATAAAAAAGGTAGAATGCCTGTTAATTTTATAGCTACGAACCATACAACAGGAGGGAATTCAGGTTCTCCAGCATTAGATGCTAAAGGAAATTTAATAGGATTAAACTTTGACCGTGTTTGGGAAGGAACTATGTCCGATTTAAATTATGATCCTAAAATTTGCCGTAATATTATGGTAGATGCCCGTTATATTCTTTTTATAATTGATAAATATGGGGATGCAGGTTATCTGATAGATGAGATGAAGTTAGTAGATTAATAGTGCTTATTAGTTAAAAGTGAATAGCGAAAAGTATAAATTGAAAAAATATCTAATATACCATTAAGAATACAGAATGATTAATTAAAAATGTCATTCCAAACTTGATTTGGAATCTCATCATTGTATTATAAGAATAATTGAATAGGATTCTGAATCAATTTCAGAATGACGCAATCCACAAACAAATATCAATTATAGACAAATAATGAATATAGAATATCGATTGTAGAATAAACAAATGAAAAGTGAAAAGAAATAGTGAAAAATTGTTAATCGATATTCATTATTCTTTTCTCTTTCTTCTTTTCTCTCTTATCGAATTTATGTTGATCTATAAAATCTAACCTACCAATTCACTACAAAATGTCACTATGTCAGTTAATTGTCATAAAAATGATGTGTTTTTATATAAAATCTGTCAAATTGAAATAAAAATCAAATGGCACAATCATTGAATTAAGTGAGGTGTTAAAATTTTAAAAACGAAAAATTAGATATGAGTAAAATAATAGGAATAGATTTAGGAACAACGAATTCGTGTGTTGCAGTAATGGAAGGAAACGAGCCTACTGTAATTGCGAATGCAGAAGGAAAAAGAACCACACCTTCAATTGTAGCTTTTGTTGAAGGAGGAGAAAGAAAAATAGGAGATCCTGCAAAACGTCAAGCAGTAACAAATCCTCAAAAAACGATTTATTCAATTAAACGTTTCATGGGAAATAAATTCTCTGAATCAGCTAAAGAAATAGGTCGTGTACCTTATAAAGTAGTGAAAGGAGATAACGATACGCCACGAGTAGATATTGACGGTCGTTTATATACGCCTCAAGAAATCTCAGCAATGGTTTTACAAAAAATGAAAAAAACAGCTGAAGATTATTTAGGACAAGAAGTAACAGGTGCTGTAATTACCGTTCCTGCTTATTTTAACGATGCTCAACGTCAAGCAACAAAAGAAGCAGGTGAAATTGCTGGATTAAAAGTAGAGCGTATTGTAAATGAGCCTACAGCAGCAGCATTAGCTTATGGTTTAGATAAAGCAAACGAAGATAAAAAAATAGCTGTATACGATTTAGGAGGAGGTACATTTGATATTTCAATCTTAGAATTAGGAGATGGAGTGTTCGAAGTATTGTCAACGAATGGAGATACACACTTAGGAGGAGACGATTTTGATGAAGTAATCATCAATTGGTTAGCAGAAGAGTTTAAAGCGGAAGAAAACATGGATTTACGTGAAGATCCTATGGCATTACAACGTTTAAAAGAAGCTGCAGAAAAAGCAAAGATTGAATTATCTTCTTCTTCTCAAACAGAAATTAATTTACCGTATGTTACGGCAACCGCTTCAGGACCTAAACACTTAGTAAAAACATTAACACGTGCTAAGTTTGAGCAATTATCAGATGATTTAGTAAAAAGATCAATGGTACCTTGTGAGGCAGCATTAAAAGATTCTGGGTTATCAAAATCGGATATTGATGAAGTAATTTTAGTAGGAGGTTCAACACGTATCCCTAAAATTCAAGAAGAAGTAGAAAAATTCTTTGGTAAAACACCTTCAAAAGGAGTAAATCCTGATGAGGTAGTAGCTTTAGGAGCTTCTATTCAAGGAGGAGTTTTAACAGGTGATGTTAAAGATGTTGTTTTATTAGATGTAACACCACTTTCTTTAGGTATCGAAACAATGGGTGGCGTTTTAACGAAGTTAATTGAAGCCAATACAACGATTCCAACGAAGAAATCAGAAGTATTCTCGACGGCTGCAGATAATCAACCTGCTGTATCCATTCGTGTAGCACAAGGTGAGCGTTCTATGTACGCAGATAATAAGGAGATTGGAAAGTTTGATTTAACGGATATTCCACCAGCTCCAAGAGGAGTTCCCCAAATTGAAGTAACCTTTGATATTGACGCCAACGGTATTTTAAGTGTATCAGCTAAAGATAAAGGAACAGGTAAAGAACAATCGATTAAAATTGAAGCTTCTTCTGGATTAAGCGATGCTGAAATCGAAAAAATGAAGAAAGAAGCTGAAATGAATGCAGATAAAGATCGTGAAGCAAAAGAAAAAATTGATAAAATCAACGCTGCAGACTCTATGATCTTCCAATCAGAGAAGAACTTGAAAGAGTATGGAGATAAATTACCTGCAGAGAAAAAACAAGTAATTGAAGATGCTTTAGCAGAATTGAAAACAGCGCATACTTCAGGTGATGTTGCAGCAATGGATGCTGCTACAGAAAAAGTAAACAATGCTTGGAATGATGCTTCTCAAGAAATGTATGCTGCGATGAATGAGAATGGTGATGCAGGAGCAGCTCAAGGACAACCAAATCCAGAAGCAGAAGCTACAACTGGAGGAGATGATGTTGAAGATGTAGAATTTGAAGAAGTGAAATAAGTTTTAAATAAACTTTTTTAAATAGATAACCTGTCCCGAATTTATTTTAGGACAGGTTTTTTTATTTTAAATCATGATACTTTCGATTTTTTCTTATCGTTATACGGATAAGGATGATTTGTGCCTAACTATAAAAAAATATCGTTATACGGATTGTAACGAATAGATTATATAAGAGTTTTTTTGTAATACATAGAGAAGATTATTTCCCACTTTATACCCATCATTATAAAAGAAGTTGGGCAAAGGTTTAGTTTATAACCAAAATTACTTAAGTTTTATTACTTTGTAATTGTTGTTTTTCATTTTTCACTCTTCGTTTTTCCCCTCATTATCTTGTATATTTCATAAAATAGTGTTAAATTCGAGACACAAATAATTAAACAACCGAACGTTTAATTTAAACATTGACATATATGAAAAAGTATTTATTATTGTACAGCCTATTAGGCTGTTATACCTTATTATTATCCCAAGAGATCGAGTGGCAGAAGAGCTTGGGAGGAGCTCAAGAAGAGTATTTATTTGATGCCATACCCACCTTAGATTACGGATATATAGTAGCAGGAAGTTCCGTTTCCTCTAGTAGTGGTGCCAAAGAATTACATTCTTATGGTAATTTGGACTATTGGATTTGGAAGATGAAGGAGAATGGCGACTTAGAATGGGAACAAAACCTAGGCGGAACGGGTAATGATTTTTTACGAAGTATTCGCTATACCTCAGATGGGGGTTATATTCTAGGAGGTTCCTCTGATTCCCTTATTAATGAAGTAAAAACCGATTCATGTAGAGGAAAACAAGACTATTGGATTGTAAAGCTAGACCCTAAAGGAGAAGTTCAATGGCAAAAGACCCTAGGTGGATCGGAAGATGATCAGTTGGAAGTGATTCGTCCATTGAGTGATAATGGGGGTTATATTCTAGCAGGAACTTCGAGTTCCTCAAATCACTTTGAAAAAGAAGAAGAAACTCGAGGCAATACGGATTATTGGATTGTAAAGCTAAACGCCTCAGGGGCTACCCTGTGGCAGAAAACCTTAGGAGGGAACTATGCTGATGAAGTAAAGGGTTTAGAAGTATTACCAGAGAACAAAGGCTATATCGTATACGGTTATTCGAATTCTACCATTTCAGGAGACAAAGAAACCAAGAACAAAGGTTTAGGCGATGTTTGGGTAGTGCGTTTAACATCAGAAGGTGAAGTGCTGTGGCAAGAGAGCTATGGAGGAAAAGGGGATGATATCCCGACAGGCTTGCAAATCACAGAAGAAGGGAACTATGTATTATTAGGTTACAGTAATAGTAACATAGAAGAAGGTACGGACTATTGGTTAATGGAATTTGATGATTTAGGCAACATACATTTTGAGGAGACCTACAACGTAGGAACTACAGACATAGCGACAGGACTTACAAAGAACAAAGATCATAGTTATTTAATCAGTGGCTATACCCGAACGAATTATAAGAATACGAATGGTCAGGAGTCTAAAGGAATAGAGGACTATGTGGTAATCAAAGTAGATAAGAGAGGAAAGAAACAGTGGGAAAGGCAGATAGGTGGTAAAGGATCAGATCGTTTACTAAACACGGTACAGACAAGAGATGGTGGATATTTGCTATCCGGAACATCGAATTCAAATGCTAACCGAGACAAGAGTGCTAGGAGTAATGGTTTAAAGGATTATTGGGTGGTGAAGTTAAAAGATCAGTCAGTGGATGTAGAGGAAATAGAAGAAGATCGCAGCATTCAATTGTATCCTGTTCCTACGGAACGTTATCTAACAGTGGTAGTGCCGTATGATTTTGAAATAGGATCAGCCCATATTTATGATTATGCAGGCCATTTATTGCAAAGTCAGGAGTTAAAGAGTAGAACGGAGGTATTGGATTTACTGGCCTTAGGTAGTGGCTTGTATATCATAAAGATTCAAACGGAGAAGGAAGAAGTAAGTAAGAAAATCGTAAAGAAATAATAAACCAATTAATTTAAAGTAAAATGAATAAATATATAATAACAACGTTACTTAGTTGCTTTTTTATAGTATTTGGATTTTGTCAGGAAGATATTGAAAAAGCAATGATACCGAATATCTATCCAGTATCACCAAATGCTGCAAGTTTAGGAAAATATGGTACTTATCCAGTTAATAAAAATAATGGTATCCCCAATATATCAATACCATTATATACAATAAAACAAGGAGATTTAGAAGTACCAATAAGTTTAAGCTATCATGCTTCAGGTATAAAAGTAAATGAAATAGCATCATCGGTTGGTTTGGGTTGGACTTTAAATGCTGGAGGGGCAATTGTTCATAATATAAAAGGAATAGAAGATTTTAAGGAACGTAACGATAATAGTCTTTATAAAGAGCAAGGCAGATTACCAAATTTAGAGAATGCTACATTTAATCAATTGTATTTTCAATATATGTATGGTGTTTCTTTAGGTTATTCTGATACAGGATTTGATGAACACATATATAATTTTAATGGATATTCTGGTAAATTTTTTCTTGATAATGAAGAAGAGATAGTTATAACAAACCGAGATCCTTTAAAAATAGAGTACAGTCCTTACAAAAAGCTAAATAACAGTGTAGATTTTCAAAAAAGTTCTACAAAAATTACTGATTCTAAAGGAAATCAATATTATTTTGGAATTACGTCAAGAGGAGAAAATATAAATGAGATAACAGATATTTTAAATGATGAATCAAAATTAAATCAAAATACTAAAGATCCTTTTGTATCTTCTAGTCCATTAACGGAGATAATCTCAAGTGATAGAAAAGATACAATACGATTTACTTACAATGATAATGAATACCAACCTGACGTTGATAATATTGGCGAGATCTATTATTCACGAGGTGATGTAGAATATCTAAAAGAATCTATAACCACACCTTATTCAAAGATAAAAGAAAAAGTATTGTCTGAAATCCATTTTGGAAAAGGAAAAGTTAAATTTATTAATGAGTTTGATCGATTAGATAGTGGTTCTTCTAAATTGAAAGAAATTCAAGTTTTAAATAATAGTAATAAAATAATAGAAAGAATAAAGATTAATACTAATTATTTTGATAGAGAAGGTGGAGTAAATTCAATATTTCCTAGGCAAGATAAAACCATACCACATAATTACACTTCAAGATATGATAATAAAAAATCTTTAAAACTTGAATCAATTGAAATAGGTATAAATGCTCAGCCAAAAAAATATCAATTCGAATATAATTCTAAAAAATTACCAATAAGAACAACCAATAAACAAGATTATTGGGGATATGCGAATGATTATTCAGGAAAAGGATTCTTAGACAAACAAGAGTTATTATTAGCAACTTGGGAAGGGTTAGCTGTTATAAAACAAAAATTTTATAAAGGAGAAGGATCAAGAGAGTCAAATGAAGATTTTATGAAAGCTGCTGTTTTAGAAAAAATTATATATCCAACAGGTGGTTATACTTTTTTTGATTTTGAAGCTAATAAATATGAGAGTGTTTTAACTGACTATCAAAAATTTTCTAAATCGATTTATGCTTATGGGTTCTATACTAATGGAGATTCTCCAGGAATTAATGCAGGGAGAAGAGTTGAAGAATCTTTTGAAATACCAAACTATGAAAAAGCGGTCAATGTAAAATTAGATATTGGATTTTCTAATGCTATTAATGGTAACCCAAGTCCAGCCAATTCTTATATTTCAACAGAAGGTTTTGGTACAATCATAGGAACAGAAGGGTGTAACAATATAAAACAGGTTAGAGGTCCTCATGAAGGAGATAGATGGCCTAGTAGAAATTATATTTTTAATAACCTTAAAGTTTGTCAAAGTAATTTAAAATTAGTAGCTCAAGAATATGGAGTAGGCTCGGATGGAGCAGGAGGAAATCCTTTTGTTTCAGGTCGTGTTTCTTGGGAAATTCCTATAGAAAGAAAAGAAATTTTATCTATGGGGGGATTAAGAATTAAAACTATTAAAAATTATGATTACAATAATAGATTGTTAACAACTAAAAGATTTAATTATTTAAAATATAATGTTTTATTTCCTAAAAAACAGTCTTATTTATTATATGTTGGTCATCAAGAATATTACAATAAAATAAGCACAACACCATTAGTGCCTTTAGGATTAGATGTTAGTGCGCCTATTGAATATATAGAAATAGAAGAATTTGATCTTGATCGGTCTAATAACTCAAAAGGTAAGCTAGTTTCTTATTATGTTCCAACTCAACTTGATACTAATTATCCGCAGGATCATTTTAAATCTATAGGAAATTGTGGATTTTATCATCATTTAGGAGATTTTTATTGCGGTGGACCTGATTGGATTGATCATAAAGTATTCAATTGGGACAAAGGACATTTAAAAAGAGAGGAACAATATAAATTAAATAAAAGTAAGCAGTATATTTTATCATCAAAGATTGATAATGAATATATTGAATTAAATTTAAAAAAATATCATTCAAATAATATTTTAACGGTAATGCCTCTTCATTCTTCTGGGATTACTCCAGGAGCTGATGGGTGTGGTCATGAAAATCCATGGGGTACTTGCAGTCAAAAGCAAGGAAGGCATGTTTATTCCATGAGTCATTTCACTGTAGGTAAAATAGCTTTATCAAAAACCAAAGAAACTTTATATGATGATAATGGAGAAAATCCTATCATAACAGAAAAAGAATATAAGTATGATCATCCTAATCATTTTTTAACAGAAACTAAAATCAAAACTAGTGATGATAAAGAAAAGGTAGAAAAAATATTTTACCCTGATAAAGTGGACCAATTATCTGGCTATACTTTGGAAGAAAAAAATACTATCAAAAAAATGATTTTACTTCATCAAATAGGAATACCTATCCAAAAAGAACAATATAAAGATTTAATAAAATTAAGTCAAACAAGAACGTTATTTAAAGAGATTAAAGAAAATGTTATTTTACCAAAAGCCATTCAACAAGCGAAAGGTTTAGGAACTTTAGAAACCAAACTCACTTACGACAAATACGATACCAAAGGTAATGTATTGCAGTACCACACAGAGGATGGATTATACACAAGTATTATATGGGGCTACAATGGACAATATCCTGTAGCGAAGGTAGAAGGCGCTATATATGATGAGATTAGTTCATATGCCAATAACATAGGAAGCTTACGAGCAGGCGTTCCGAAAGCCATGGTGACAACCTATACGTATGAACCCTTAGTAGGTGTGACGAGTATTACGGATCCGAATGGACAAGTGCAGCGGTTTGAATATGATGAATTTAATCGTTTAAAGCGTATAAAAGACCATACAGGAAAAGTATTGAAAGCATATGATTATCAATATAAAACACAAGAATAAAACTAATTTAAAAAAATAATGAAGATGAAAACAAGAAATATTTTAGCAATAGCAGGAATTGCATTAACTCATATCGCATATAGTCAAAACATTTTTCCAAAAAGTGGAAATGTAGGAATTGGGACAACTTCTCCTAAAAATTCTTTAGAAATCTATCAATCCTCTGGAGAAGCTTCACTTAATTTAATTGGTAATGATGAATGTTTATTCAGTACTTATTGTGATTCTGATATTTCCAATATTCAATTTACCAATAAAAACACGAATGTTAAATCGGCTATAGTTGGTGTTAAAGATTCAAAGAATGTAAATGGAATGGGAATAGATTTTCAAATAGGGTTTAATTCAAAAGGAAAACCAACGACATTAAGTACTTTGTATTTAAATTCACAGGCTCAAGTTGGAATTGGAACGAAGGATCCTTTAGAAAAATTACATCTTAATGGAAGTATACGAGGAAATATAGGAACGGGAGCCTTACGAATTAAATCGGGATCAGGGTATATAGATGTAGGAGCGCAAAATACTTCTTGGGCACATATTTATACAGATCGAGCAAAATTTATATTTAATAAAGATATATATAGCATTACTAATGGATTTTCTTCTTATGATAATGATTTAATTTTAAGAACCAAGGGAAGTGAGAAGTTGCGAATTACCGATGAGACAGGAAATGTGGGAATTGGAACAACAACCCCAACTTATAAATTAGAGACTCGAGGTGATATATATGCCAATGGTGGTTGGTTACGCGTATCAGGTAATTCAGGTGTCTTTTTTCAAACCCATGGAGGAGGATTTCAAATGACAGATAATACGTGGATACGAACGTATGGGAATAAGAACTTTTACCATAATACAGGGGTTATGCGAACGGATGGAACCTTTCAAGTAGGATCTGGAGGTGCAAGAATGTTAGTAAAGACGGATGGTAAAGTAGGAATTGGAACAACCAATCCTGATCAATTATTAACGGTTAATGGAAACATTCATGCCAAAGAAGTTTTTGTCGATACAGAAGGTCCTTTAGCAGATTATGTATTTGAACAGTATTATGAAGGCTTTTCTGATTTAAAACCTTCTTATGAAATTCCTACATTAAAAGAGGTTGAGTCTTACACAAAAGCGCATAAACATTTACCAGGTATTCCAACGGCTAAAGAAGTAAAAGAAAAAGGGTTAAGTCTGGGTACTATGTCAAATTTATTATTAGAAAAGATAGAAGAACTAACCCTTTATACCATTGATCAAGAAAAGAATTTAGAAAGACTTAATCAAGAAAATGAAATACTTAAGAATCGTTTAGAAAAAATAGAGTTGTTGTTATCAAATCCAAAAGTTAATTCTTATGAAAAATAAAATACAGTTAAGCTTACTGTTTTTTCTGATAACATTGTTTTTTGTTAATGCTCAAGTATTAGAATTAACAGGAATTATAACAGGAACAAAGACGCATCATAAAAAGATACATGTTAAAAATGCTCATATAAAAGCTGTTGCCCATTTAAAAATACAGGCATTGGTGATTACCGATCCAACAGTAGATCCTGATCATACTAGTTGTTCAGGATGTAGAGGAAATACAAATGTTGATTTTTCTAATCAAAACTATATTTATGTACAAGAGCCTTTGGAAGGCGTAAGTAGCGTAACAATGAGTACAAAGAAAGTACATAGTATCCAATACTTTGATGGATTAGGTAGACCGATGCAGAACATATCGATCAATGCCAGTCCCAATGGGAAAGATATTGTAACACCTGTTGTATATGATGAATTTGGGAGGCAGGTTAAGGACTATTTACCCTATGGAAGTAGTCAAAATACAGGAGCATATATAGAGAATACGACAGCGATAACAGGTGTTGAGAATTATTATTCTACACATTATAGTGACATATCGCCTTTTAGTGAGAAGGAGTTAGAAGCTTCTCCCTTAAATCGTGTCTTAAAACAAGCTGCTCCTGGAGAAGTGTGGAAGAAAGGATCTGGGCATGAGATTGAATTTAACTATCAAACGAACAGGGCTAATGAAGTGAGGCGTTTTGATGTAAATTTAGGAAGTGGATATGTGCCGAGTTTACAGTCTAATAATTATTATGGAGCAGGACAATTATATAAAACGATTACTAAGGATGAAAATCATGGTTCAGATAGTGGGAATAAACATACGATAGAAGAATTTAAAGATAAAGAAGGGCGTGTGGTATTAAAACGAACCTATGATGATACAGGAGCAAAACTAGATACCTATTACGTTTACGATATTTACGGTAATTTAACCTATGTGTTACCTCCCAAACTCAGTAAACAATCAACCATTAACCAAGAACTATTAACCAAACTAGGTTACCAATATCAATATGATGAAAGAAATCGTTTGGTAGAGAAACAATTACCAGGTAAAGCGAGAGAGTATCTAGTTTATGATAAGCAAGACCGTTTGGTAGCGACTCAGGATGGGAATTTAGAAAAAGATAAAATCTGGATTTTTACTAAATATGATCAATTTGGAAGAGTATTATATACAGGGAAGACAATAGGAAGTGATCGAGGGAATGTTCAAAGTAGGGTAAATGCTAAAGAGAAGAACAATGAAATAAGTGGAAGTTTTTCGCAAGATGGGATTACGGTACCTTATACCAATAGTAGTGCTTATCCAACAAATATAACAGAACTCTTAACGGTGAATATCTACGATCATTATCCAAAAAATGGATCGTCTAGTGTTCCTAATTCAATAGAAGAACAAGAGTTGATTACAGCGAGTACTACACCTAATTTAAAAGGCTTGAATACGGTAACCTATACGCGCGTATTGCCCAATGGAGGGATAAGAGAAGGTTGGCAAAAAGTATATACTTATTATGATTTAAAATCGAGAGCTGTTCGAATTTATAGTAAGAATCATATGGAAGGCTATACGATTAGTGATAGTAAGTTAGATTTTAGAGGGAAACCTGAATATACTAAAATGGTTCATAAAGGAACGAGTGACACTTCAGAACAAACCACTATCACGTATTTTACGTATGATCATGCAGAGCGATTGGTAAAAACTGAGCAACAGGATACGGGTAATGGAGTAAAAATTACATTAGCAGAGAATAGCTATGATGAGTTAGGACAATTGCAAAGCAAGAAAGTAGGAAATAATTTACAAGAGGTCGATTATAAGTACAATATTCGAGGCTGGCTTACGGATATTAATAATGTAGATAAGTTAGAAAAAGATTTGTTTAGTTTTAAGATTCATTATGAAAATGTGCAAACACCTGATCATGTAGTATCGGGAATTAAGCCTTTATACAATGGAAACATTAGTGAGACGTTTTGGAAAACAGCTAATTCAGGGAATACCCAACGAGGATATGCTTATAATTATGATGTATTGAATCGAATTAAGAATGGTTATTACCTTAAAAATGGGCAAGCACCTGGATTTTACAATGTAACAGGTATAACCTATGATGAAAATGGAAATATCGAAACCTTAAATAGAAATGGTACAAGTGATGCTAGTGAAGTATTAATAGATCAGTTGAGTTATGTTTATGATGCAGGGAATCGATTATTAAAAGTATCAGATGGAAGTAATAATACTCATGGTTTTAAAGATGGGAATACAGATGGGAATGATTATGAGTATGATGTAAATGGAAACATGATTGTAGACAAAAACAAAGGTATTTCTAAAATTGAGTATAATTTCTTAAATTTACCTGAGAAGGTGTTCTTTGAAGATGGCGGAAGAATTGAGTATGTATATGATGCCAATGGAACAAAATTACAAAAACGTATTATACTGGCTAATAACCAACAATTAACAACCACCGACTATTTAGATGGTTACCAGTATGTAGATGGTAAATTAGAGTTTTATCCCCATGCAGAAGGTTATGTGAATATGAAGAGTGGTATACCTGAATATGTGTATAATTATACGGATCATTTAGGGAATGTGCGAGTGAGTTATGTAAATGAAGATGGAAAAGCAAAGATTGTTGAAGAGAGTAATTACTATCCCTTTGGGTTAAAACATAATGGTTATAATACAGTAATAGATCCAATAGCGGAGAAGTATAAGTATGGGTATCAAGGACAAGAGTTACAAGATGAGTTGGATTTGAACTGGTCAAGTTTTAAATGGCGTAATGCAGATCCTGCAATAGGTAGGTTTATGTCGATTGATCCTTTGGCTGAAAAATATACTTATAATTCTCCTTATGCATTTAGTGAAAATAAATTAGGGTTGGGTAATGAATTGGAAGGTCTTGAATTGGCACCATTTAAATATATTGTAGATGCGTACAATAATGCTAGAAATTTTGTAAATGAAGCATATAGAACATATAATGCTGTAACCTCTTTAGCTGCTAAAGCTAGTAATTATGAAGCAGAAGTTAAAGCAGAAGTAGATGTTAGTATAGGGGCTCAAGGAGGTGTTATTGTTGATAATGCTGGAGGAGTTGATGTTAATATAGCAAGTGTAGATGTGCTAAAAGTTAAAGTTGGGGCTAAAGTTTCAACTACGGGAGTTGAAAATACTTCGGATATTAGTACTTTTGATCTAGAAGAAGTTAAAGTGAATCATAGTTTATCAGGAGCAGTTGGAAATGGTGTTGTTGGCGTTGGTGTTGAAGTAAAAAAAGAAAATGTAGTAGATTTATCAAATGGAGTTATAGATCATGAAAATAAATCTTCATCATATTCAGGTACAGCAGGAGCCTCGTTTGGACCTACTTCCATAAGTGTTACTGAAACAACTGATAGTAAAACTGAACAGAAAACAAATAGTGGAAAATCAGGAGTAGGAGGTTCATTTAATGCTTTAATTGGAGTTGATGTGTTTTTGGGTAATGAAGTAAAAGAGAAAGAATAAGCTATATGAATAAGTTTGAAGTAAAATATTTTGTTATTTTAATTATCCTTTTAGTAGGATGTAATAAAAAGGAAACAATAATTAGAAATGACATTAAGTCTATTGGAGAAGTATCTAATAATAAAAGAGTTGGGTATTGGATTTTTGAAAATCTAGAAGGAAAGAAAATTGCTGAAGGTTTTTTTGAAAATGATTTTCAAGTAGGACAATGGAAATATTCAAAAAAATTATACAATGGAACAAATAATATTGATTGGAATATAATTAAGGATAGCCTGTATACCTTTAATTTACCTAAAGATTGGAAGATTCTTAAAAAGCAAAAAAAGTGGGAAGATTTTGAAGAAATCTTAACTATTATGCAGTATAATGGAGATTTTATAATTAGTAGTAATATAGGTGTTTATAAAGATGCTGGAGGTAAAAGTTTGAAGGAAATAAGAAGCCAGATATCAAGAAGTAATGAAACGGTTTATAAAAATTACAAGAATCATTTTACAAGAGAGTTTGAATTGGATGGTTTACCTGTTATGGAGTCACAGGAAACACTTACTTTAGATAATGGTTTAAAAATGTATATGGAATGGTATATTTATAAAAGAGGTAATGAAGCATTTTATATTTCCTTTTTTTGTGAAATGGAGAATGCTGAATTATGTCATGGAACATTTTCTGAAATAGGTCAAAGTTTGGTATTTGATTAAGTAGTGATATTAAATAATCATGAGGCAGTCCAGTATTAAGGTATTGGGCTGTTTCTTTTTAAACAGGGTGAGTTGTTTTCTTACGTGTGTAGAGTGTGAAAAGCATCTTATCCCGTTTCTCATAAAAAAGATTAACTTTGAAGAAAGGCGTTTTTTGAAAGAATTTTGATTGTAACCATTTAGGGAATGTACGAGTGTTCTACGTAAAAGGAGATGATGGCAAGGCTAAGATTGTAGAAGAAAGTAACTATTATCCATTTGGTTTGAAACATAAGGGTTATAACAACGTAGTAGATCCAATAGCAGAGAAGTATAAGTATGGATATAATGGTAAGGAAGAGCAAGAGGAGCTAGGTTTAGGATGGATTGATTATCAAGCAAGAAACTACGATCCAGCATTAGGATGTTGGATGAATATAGATTTAATGGCTGAAGATCCTAAGCAAATTATGTATTCTCCTTATTCTTATGTATTGAATAATCCTCTGTTTTATAACGATCCAACAGGAATGGTTGCTAATCCAATTTATGATGTAGGTGGAAATTTTTTAGGAACGGATGATAAAGGATTACAAGGAAAAGCTATAGTCATGGATGAAGCTAATTTCACACAAGGAATGAGTCATAATGATGCGATATCAAATAATTTAGGAGTAGAAGGATTGGAAAATACAAAAGCAGCATCAAATTTAGTTAGTCATTATAAAGGTTTGAAAGATAGACCTGATTATGATGGTTTTGTAACACTTACTGAAGGAGTTGAATGGGCTAAGGCTAACCCAGGAGCTTTAGATAATCCAACACCTGATAATATGTTATATATAGATGCTTCTAAGTTAGATTATGGAGATTTAAATACTTCAAAGTTCCAAAACGAAAATGAATCAACACCTGTGAATTTATTTACAGTAAACAATTTATTGAATGCAGGTTTAAATACAGATTTAAGAGCCACGGTTTATGCATTAGGTCGTGTCAATATGAAATTAACTGACCGCACTTGGGGTAAAGTTCAAATTGTAAATGACTTTAATCAATCAAGTGATAGAGTTACGGATTATGATTGGAATAAGGGAGGAACTGGAATGAGAAGTAGAGCAATAAACATAGAACGAGCTCGTACAGGACTTAATGATTCTCATGGGTTTAGAGCATATTATTATGGAAGGGGAACTATTAAAGGGTCTCCAAGTCGAGGAATTATAACATCATCAATAAATTAAAAATAGTTAAAATGAAAAGGATTTATATTTATACTTTGTTTTTTATATCGATAGTTATTTTTAACTCATGTTCTAATTGTAAGACATGGGGAGATAATAATTTAGGAGGGGAATTTACCTTATTAGAAGGAGATAAAATTAATGATAGAATTATCATTTATTGTATAGGTCGAGAAAATCCAAAAGATTGTTGTACAGGAGGAATTCCAATTGTACCTTCAAGAGAAGATAAAAAAGTAGACTACATAGAATTAACCAAATATGATGATAGATGGATTATAGCTAAAGGAATTAATTTTGACAAAACTCAGGGATATTGGATTATAGATAAGAAATTTGATACATCTTGGAAATATGATGATAATGGGTTGTTTTACAGTCGAATACAAAATCATGTGTTTGGTCCATTTGACAAATTTATTTTTGAAAGCGAGTTAGAAAAAAGAGGTATAAAACTACGATTCTAATATAGAAAAGAAAAATTGGCTCCACTAGTGCGATCTTCTAACTCGTACCAATGAAGTAGTTTAGAGTTTAAAATAGGAAAGAGCAGTAATTATATGTGTTAAATATAGTTACTGTTTTTTGTTTTAAAGATAATTGAGATCTTTAAAATAACAATCAAGATTATTGGTATGATGTGAATGGAAACATGATTGTAGACAAGAACAAAGGGATTACCCATATAAAGTACAATCATTTAAACTTACCGATTGAAATTGTATTTGCAGGAGGAAATAAAATAGAATATCTTTACGATGCAGCGGGAATGAAGTTGCAGAAGAAGGTCATTGAAGAAGGAAAAGAGAATGTTGTAACCGACTACTTAGATGGTTATCAGTATGTAGATGGAGTATTAGAATTTTACCCACATGCAGAAGGTTATGTAAATATGAAGAGTGGTACACCTGAATATGTGTATAATTATACGGATCATTTAGGCAATGTACGAGTGTCCTACACAAAAGGAAGCGATGGAGCAGCTAAGATTGTAGAAGAGAAAAATTACTATCCATTTGGACTCATACATAAAGGTTATAATAACCAAGATAACACACTCACAGACAAATATAAATATGGTTATAATGGTAAAGAAGAACAAGAGGAACTTGGATTAAATTGGTCTGATTATGGTGCTAGAAATTATGATACAAGTTTAGGAAGATGGATGAATATGGATCCAGCTACAGATCTTTTAGAGTCTTCTACTCCATATGCTTACGCTCTTAATAGTCCAATAATTTATTTAGATGAGGATGGAGAATTACCTATTTTAATTAATGGGAAAGTTGCTTCAGATGATGAAAGAGCAGATGAATCGTATTGGACTAAAGAAATTGTAGCAACTATTACTGGATCAGGAATCGCAAATCCAGGAGGACAAATTCATTATGTAGATGGTGATAGATACCATTATAATGGACGTATTCATAAAGGAGGGACTATTGGTGGAGCTAATCAAGCTAATCTTAGAACAGAAGCTGGTTATAATTCATTAACTATTTTTGAATTTGTAAATATTCTTTCAAAATTAGAAAGAGACGAAAGTGGTAAAGTCATAGAAAAAATTCAAATTTATACTCATAGCCGAGGAGCAGCTTTTGGAATTGGGTATACAAAAAGATTATTAGAGTTGATAGGGCAATATTCTGATCAATTTGCTGATCCCAATAATGTTGTTGATTTTGTATATAATATGGCTCCTCATCAATCAGATTCTCTTACTGCAACTGAAGGAGTTGATTCTTATACACATGATAGAGTTTTAGATCCATTATCTGGTAATGATATGAAAAATACAAAGACTAATTTTACAACCAATGAAGGGGGAATAAAAAAAGCTCATAGTATTTCAACATTTACAAAGGATTTAAATTCTTTTATCTCCTCCTTTTCAGAAGGAAATACAAGTCAAGAAGTAATAGATAATTTTATTAAAGATATGAAGGAAAAATATAATATTAATGTGAAAGTGAAAAAATAATTAGTTATGATGAAAATAATTTTGGTAAACTTGGCTGTTTTTGTGGCAGTGATATTTTTTACTATACTTTTATTGTTTTTTATGGGGTCAGGATCAGGTGGATTCAATGAAAAGTGGTATTTATTGTATATATTATTTGGAACAATACATTGTATTCTTTTAGGTGTATATATTGTGAAATTGAAAAATAATTATTTATATATAATTCCTTTTAGTTTATTTATATTGTACTTACTAGTTTATTTTTTTGGATAGGAAAAGGCTATAGCTTCCCGTTTGACAAAAAAGATAATTAAAACAAAAGCAGTCCATCAGTAAAAAGTTGGGCTGTTTCTTTTTAAACGGGGTTAGTTGCTTTCTTATATGTTGAGGGTAAAAAACTACCTTCTCCCGTTTGAATAATAATTTTAGAAGTTATCTTATATAAGTTTGAAAGTAGCTAAACTAGAACTATATGTTGTTTTTATAGGTTATTGTTGATTTAACATTTCTAAAATCTCATCTTTTTTTCATAGTTTTTTAATTAAAACATTTATATTCTTATAAGGAATTCTTTTTTGGAATGATCTCAAAAAATATAGTCTAGATTTTTTTAATGAAAGATCATTAATCACGAGTTTATAATTTGATGATTTTTCTATGACAACTTTACCAATTGTTATACCTCTTTTACCCTCAATGTAGAATTGTTGTTTTAATAGATATGGTTTTATTAAGATATTCAAATTTTTCTTAGTGTTATGTAGCATAGGTTGCTGTTTATAAGAACAATAAAAACCACCAATTAAATTTATATTATAAGTTCCTTTTTCTAGATAAAAATCCTGAGTTATTGAAATTATTTGCAAATATTTCATAGAGCTTGATTACTTAGCCAAATTTATAATCTAGTGTATACTTCATATTCAGCTCTGACCATCATGAGATAAATTTTTAAATTTCTTGGTAAATTATGGTTAGTAGAAAAATAGTCTTCAAGCATTTCTAAAGCTATTCCTGCGTTCTGAGTTTGATTATTCATTAAATAATTTTGGATTTGATATATTCTTGCAAAATAAGTGTCAATATCATCACTTCTTTTTTTTAATATATTTTCAATTAATGATTCTATTTTAAAATCATTTTCAGAATTATCATCAAATAAATAAAGTTTTATGATATCAGATTTTCTGTGTGATTTTAACTTTAATTCTTCATTCATTTTAGAGAAGATATCTTTTCTATATACGAGGCGGTCACCTCTAATTGAATACCACCTTGCAAGTTGGTTGTCGGGGTCTTCAACTTTTGATTCAAATTTTCTAATAGACGTATTAAAGTTAGTTAGCATTGCAAAAATAGTCCCCTCTTTTTTATGATCAGTAATGAAATAACTCATTATTGCATTCGTAGGTTTTGTATTTTGATAAATCACTTTTACTTGATCATTATAAGTAACACCTTTATATAGATTTTTAATAATTAATGCCATTTCATCATAATCTAAAGTATGATATAAATCGGTCATATAAAAAGAATCTGGACATACATGATGGATAAAAGAATATTTATTGATACCAAGTTCATGCTTAGAAGTTTCATTTTCTCGAAAGATTTTGAATTTTTTTTGACAAAAAGCAATATTCAATGAAAATATTAATAGTAAAACAAATTTAAGCTTCATAATTTATTTATTTGAGGTTTGTTTTAATTTTTTTCCATGCCAAGGGCAATAAATCCAGTTTCCTGAAAGTAACTCTTTATCTACAGGACATTCTTTTTTAGGAACAAGACTTGATAAAGGTAGTTTCCATTTAAAATCTTGATTATTCAGTGTTAAAGTAAATTCTCCTTGTTTGGTTTCATCAATAATTTTATTATTATTTTCATCTTTATTTTTGAAAAAGTAGAATTTCATACTTTTACCAGTATCTCCAATCATTGATTCTATGATTGGTTTCAAAACATTAATGAGAGTTAATGTTTTAGGGTTTATTTCTTCATTTGTTAGAGGCTTGTAAATGCTTTTATTTATAGTTGTAATAAATAAATTTTCAATATTGTTGGATTCTATACCTACAAAGGAAGTAGTTCCATCAATAATTGCGAAAATTGAATAATCATCAACAATTTCTTTTATAGTATTAATTTGTTCTGGGGTAGTAGAAGGGCTATTTTGAGTCGATACTTCCCAATAAATTGTTGGAATCCACCAAGCCATTTGAAAATTATGGTTTTCAAGTTTTGAGATTTGAAGTTCTTTAATGAGGTCAACTAGTTCAGGTTTTTGAGTTTGTGAAAAACCGTTTACAAAAATAAAACTACTAAATAGAGTTAATAAGATCTTTTTCATATATAAAATTTAATTACTGACACTACTGATTTATACCTCTAATTTACTTCATAAAAGATAAACGAGCAACTAATTTTATCTGATTCATGAATTTTTGATAAAATGGGTTTAAAATGAATAAAATAGAATAGTTGATTTTCTCTACTAGTAATTTGTGGATGTGAAATACAATATTTTTCTGATTGAATATATCATTATTTAGTCTAAAGTATTTACGAATGTATTTTTAACTCTTTTAGAAATTAATAAATAAGCAGTTATTATTGTAGCTTTTATAGTTTCTTTAAATATTTCAGTATATGATATATTTTTTTTAGAAAAATATTCAGGTAAGTCAAATGATAGAAAATAGATACTAAGAGTATCGATTAATAAAAATACAATATGTGAGATGATTAGGATAATAAAAAAACGAGGAAATATTGTTCTTTTTTTGAAAAATAGAATAGTCCCTAGTATATAAAATATAGCAAATCCGAAATTCATAAATATTTCAAAACAAACTAAAGTTACATAATTTAAATTATTTATAATTTCTAATGAAGAAATATTTTCATAAGTAAAATATAAGTTATTCTTTATAATTTGAATGATAAAGACAATAGGAGTGAAAATAAGAGAAATAGCTATTAAAATTAACCAGCCACCAATAGGGATATTATTATTGTTGTTGTCTATCTTTAGGTCATATGAATAGTATGTTTTATATGCTAAATAAATAAGGAAAAAAATACAAATTAAATTTAAAAAACCAGCTATAATAGATTTCCAGTTGAAAAAATTATTGCTGGATCTATTTTCTAGTATATCTTTATTGATATTAATTCCATAACTTATTTTATTTTCAACATTTTGCATATCTATAACATATTGATTAAATTTATTGGAAGGTATAAATGAGTCAAATATCTTAAAAGAAAAAGATAAATCTAATTCTTCCTGTTTGTCATTATATTGATCAAAAAAGCTATAAGAAAAATACTTAGAATCAATTTTGATTTTTTCGGGATTAATAGCCCATTTTTCTGGAAGTTTTATTTTTATATTCTGTTTAATATCAATACTTGAATTAAGATAGAAAGGTGTTTTTCGCTCTTTAATGTTGGGAAGATAGATATAATCGTATATACTAGAAGGATAGAAATAGGCCTCAAGTAATTTATTACTAGTTTCTGAAGGAGTCCATAGACTATCAATTGTATATTTTTCATGTACGATAAAAATATTTTTGTCATGATCATCTTCAAAAATGATACTATCACTTAATTTAACAGAGTTATAATACTTATTATAAAAATTTAAGTAATCTTTTTTTATACTTGTCATGCCATTATTCAAAAAATAGTAACGAATATCATCAGCATCTTTATTATAATATTTTGAAGTAACATTGAGTGTAACTGGACTATATATTGAGCGAATGTCGAATACTTCGAAAACTTCTGTTTTCCCATATATATCAGAATTTATTTTTTCTAAAGAGCTTCCTTTCTTAACAGGTAATCCATATTTATATTGAGGGACATAAATGTTATCAAAAGTTCCTCCTTGCTCAGTATAGGTTGGATCGTACCAAAATTCGTTATTGTTGCTTACAACCTTAACAATACAATGGTTGAAGATTTTAGAAGAAGGTAATTTTTCAGTAATTTTATGTTCTAAATAAGAATTAACTAAAATAGGGTAGGCTTCAATTCCTAATTCATTTAACATAGTTGACATTAGTAAGCTCTTATCTTTACAATCTCCATACCGTTGTTCAAAAACCTTATTAGGGTGAAAAGGTTTATGACTACCAATTCCTGATTCTAAGCCTAAATATCGTACTTCATTTTGAACAAATTTTAATACTTCTTTAATCTTTACACCATCATCTTTAAAGTTTGATCTAATAAATTCAATTTTTTCTTTTAAAGCAGGGGATAATGTTTGGTTTATTTTAAATACTTTTTCAGCCCAATTGGCAACTTCTTTCCAATTATTAAATTCAGAGATTGATATGTTTTGATAATAGTTGAACCAAGAAGGGGTATTTTCTTCGAATTCAATATTTTTAATATTTTTTGTCTCCCACAAATATGAAGTATAGTTGTTTTTTGTTTCTATGATTGGTTTTAGTTCAGGATTTGAATATTTAAAATTCAATTTTTTATCTGTAATTAAATAAGCGATCATTTTTCCTACAGGTTCGTAATAATCTAATTGAAAATTAGTTGAGAAATAATTATTATAGATGGGGTTAAATCCTTTGATAGTATAGCTATAATCTATAATATCCCCTTTTCTAATATCCTCTAAATTTAAGATAGCAGTTAAAGTACCGTCGTAAATATGATTTTCAGCATTTTCTTCTCTTTGTAGTAGTTGAAATTTATTAATATCAAGTTTATTAATTCTTTCTCCCTCCCTAATAATATTAATACTATGTACTGTTGCACTCTGATATGTAGGATCATATAAGAAACTAATTGATGAATTATGTTGGACTCCAGAACTTTCTAATATTTTAATTACATTTCTGGTATAGTATTCAGAAGTGATAGAATTTGTTTGATTGTTAAACATCAAAACCATACTTCCATTGTTTAATTCGTTTGGATTTATTTTAGGTGATAAACTGTAAGTTTGTTTTTTTACCCAAGAAGGAGTGGTAGTTTTCTTAATTTGAGAAAATATAGAAGTAGTAATTAAACTGAAAATCCAAATAAGAACTTTAATATTGTTAGTCATGAGTGTAGTAAAATTATAATTTAAATTAGAAATTAATGTGACTCAAATATACGATTAAATTCAAAATTTTTTATAAACTTAGTAAGTTTTGGAATTAAAAAATAACCTCTCATATGTTAAATAGAATCGGTAACAAATAATCAGTCTATCTTTAAAAAGTTAAATTGCTTTTTTTATTTAAAAAGGGAAAAGTGTTTCCCATATATTAATTATAGAACATTTCCTACAAATCACAGCGAATTATAACCAATAAAAAAAGAGTGAAATATATTCACTCCTTTTGTTTGTTGTGTTAAGTTTTAAGAAAAATATAATTAATAATTGGGGTAATTATGTATGGGTCAAAGAAATAAAAAAGCAATGATTCATATACTTCATTTTGTAAGCAAAAACTTTATATTAACAAATAATTATGATAGGTTTAACGAAATGTATAGGATATTATTGAGTCAATTTATAAAAGTACGTTTACATTTAAAACTTAATTACTTTTTTTACCATACAATTTCTTTCTTCCCTTTGCTTTTTAAAAAAGCATTGGTTTTGCTAAAATGTTTACTACCAAAAAAACCACGATAGGAAGAAAGTGGTGATGGATGGGGTGCTTTTAAAATATGATGTTTTTGAGCGTCAATTAATTTGGCTTTTTTCTGTGCAAAACTTCCCCAAAGTATAAAGACTACATCTTTTTTTTCTTTAGAAATCGTTTCAATTACAGAATCAGTAAACACTTCCCATCCTTGGTTCTGATGTGAACCGGCCTGATGTGCCCGAACAGTTAAAGTTGCATTTAATAATAAAACCCCTTGATTTGCCCATCGTGTTAGATCTCCTGATGAAGGAATGGACGATCCCATATCATCGGTCACTTCTTTAAAAATATTTTGAAGAGAAGGAGGAAAAGGAATCCCTTCTCGAACAGAAAAACATAATCCATTTGCTTGATTGTGGTTGTGGTAAGGATCTTGTCCTAAAATAACCACTTTTAAGTCCTCTAATTGGCAAGAATCAAAAGCTGCAAAAATTTCTTTTCCTGGAGGGAAGCACGTGTTTTGATGGTACTCGCGTTTTACAAATTGAACCAAACTATGAAAGTAAGGCTTTTCAAATTCGGTATGTAATAATTTTTTCCAATTTTCTGCAATTTTTACTTCCATGGCTTTGCGGCTTTATGCTATAAGTTAAACAATTTTTAATAGTAAGTATGAGTTTATATGATAAAATTTACATTAAGCGGATTTTATTAATCACGTATGACTTCATACTTAAAAACAGATCATCATTATAATTACATTCTTTCAGGAACCCCAATACCCAACAATTGCATTCCGTTTTTAATAACCGTTCCTGTTAATTGAGAAATATGCAATCGAAATTGTTGTTTCTCGTGATTTTCTTCCTTAAAAATAGGAACATTTTGGTAAAAGTTATTGTATAATTTTACCAAGTCATAAATATAATTGGCAATTAAAGCAGGAGATAAGGTTTTAGCAGCCAATTGAATAATAGATGGAAATTCTGTGATTTGTTTAAATATTTCCTTTTCAACTGGTTCGAACGTATAGTTTTCAAAAGAACCTTCTTCCAGTTTTCCTTTTCTTAAAAGCGAACAGATTCGTGCATGTGTATATTGAATAAAAGGACCCGTATTTCCATTAAAATCAATGGTTTCTTTAGGATCAAATTTAATAGTTTTCTTTGGGTCTACTTTTAGAATAAAGTATTTCAAAGCGCCCATACCAACCATATTGTAAGTATCTTTCTTTTCTTGTTCAGAAAGTTGATCTAATTTACCTGCTTCTAAGGCAATTTCTTCAGCGGTTTTGGACATTTCAATCATCAAATCGTCAGCGTCTACAACGGTTCCTTCACGACTTTTCATTCGAGAACCATCTGCAAGATTCACCATACCATAAGAAAGATGATGTAGCTTGTCAGCCCAATCATAACCTAGTTTTTTCAATATAGTAAACAATACTTTGAAATGATGGTTTTGTTCATTTCCAACCGTATAAATTAAAGTGTCAATATTGTAATCTTCATGACGTCTTACGGCGGTACCTAAGTCTTGTGTCATATAAACCGAAGTACCATCTCCACGAAGAAGAAGTTTATCATCCATTTTTTCAGCACTTAAATCACACCAAACCGAACCATCTTCTTTTTGGTATAAGATTCCTTCTTGTAAGGCTTTTTCTACGATATCTTTACCTAATAAATAGGTTTGTGATTCATAATTTTGAAAATCAAAATCAACACCTAAATTCTTGTAAGTAATATCAAAACCATCGTAAACCCATGCATTCATGGTTTTCCATAAGGCTACTACTTCTTCATCACCCGCTTCCCATTTTCGTAGCATATCTTGAGCTTCTAATAAAATAGGGGCATTGAGCTTTATAAATTTTTGTAAAGCTTCTTCCTTTTCTTCTTGTGTTTTCGTAGCATCATGTTGAATTTCAAGAACAGTATTCTTTTGTGTTTCCGTTAAAGTTGAAAAATCTGAATTCTGAATTTTGAATTCTAAAATTTTCATTTCTTCTTTATAAGCTTTATCAAAAATCACATAGTATTTTCCAACCAATTTATCACCTTTCATTTGGGCAGATTCTGGCGTTTCACCTTCTCCAAATTTTTGCCAAGCAAGCATCGATTTACAAATGTGAATTCCACGATCGTTGATAATTTGAGTTTTGATTACATTTTTCCCAGAAGCTTTTAAAATTTCTGAAACCGAATAACCTAATAAATTATTACGAATATGACCTAAATGCAACGGTTTATTGGTATTAGGAGAGGAATATTCTACCATGATAGCCGGCTCATTTTTATCCGATTGTGAAAAACCATAGTCTACTTGATCTTTGATAGCATTAAAAATCTGTATAAAATAAGCATCTGAAATAACCAAGTTTAGAAATCCTTTTACGACGTTAAAATTGGTTATTTCACTCACATTTTCTTGAAGAAAAGTTCCCAACTCTTGTGCGATCATATCAGGAGCTTTCTTAAGTTGTTTTACATAAGGAAAAATAACCAAAGTAATATCTCCTTCGAATTCTTTACGAGTAGGTTGTAATTCTACTTGATCGGTTTGGAAATGGTATAAATTGTTTAAAGCTGTTTTTATATGATGGGTAATCGTGTCTTGAATGGTCATATTGTTACATTAAACTACAAAAATAGCTTTTTGGTTATAAAGATAAAAGCGAGTTGAATTAATTTCTCATAAGAATTGGTTAATACAAGGTTTTTTGTATCTTACCATTTCATTTTTAAAGTATTAGATCAATGCGTTTTTTTGGAAGTTGGATTTTACTTTTGATAAGTATGTTGGGATTAGCACAACCTTTACAGCAGAAACATTCTTTTTCAAAACAAGATAGTTTAAGAGGATCCAATAATGAATTTAGAGATTGGTGGGATGTACAGCATTATAAGTTGTCGGTAACACCCCATTTTGATAAAAAGTATGTAGAAGGAGTAAATGAGATTACCTTTTTTATACAAAATGAGAATGTTGAGAGGTCTATCATGCAAATTGATTTGCAAGAACCTATGAAGTTGGATAAGGTATTGTATAGAGGAAAAACTTTATCATATATAAGAGAAGGGAATGTATATTTTATTGATTTTAGTCAAACGAAATTTAAAGAGAGAGAACAAAAAATAAGCTTGTTTTACAGCGGATATCCTAAAGTAGCCAATAATCCACCTTGGGATGGTGGTTGGATTTTTAAAACCGACGAAAAAGGGCGTCCTTGGATGTCAGTAGCATGCCAAGGATTAGGTGCAAGTGTTTGGTATCCAAATAAAGATTACTTAGGTGATGAACCAAATCGTGGAGCAACCTTTACGATAGAAACACAAGGTGATTTAGTGGCAGTAGGAAATGGTCGGTTGAAGAAAAAGGAAAAGAATCGTTATACATGGGAGGTTACACAGCCGATTAATAATTATAATATTGTGCCTTACATTGGTTATTATGTCAATTTTAAAGATGAATATGCAGGTGAGGCTGGCCATCTTGATTTAGATTATTGGGTATTAGATTATAATATAGACAAAGCGAAAAAACAGTTTCAACAAGTAAAACCTATGATGCAAGCTTTTGAAAATTGGTTTGGACCGTATCCTTTTTATGAAGACTCCTATAAGCTGGTTGAGGCACCTCATTTAGGAATGGAGCATCAAAGTAATGTAGCTTATGGAAATCGTTATCAAAATGGTTATAAAGGAAGAGATTTATCTGGATCTGGATGGGGATTAAAGTGGGATTTTATTATTATTCACGAAACAGGGCATGAATGGTATGGAAATAATATTACGAATCAAGATATCGCAGATATGTGGATTCATGAGAGCTTTACCTCTTATTCTGAAACTTTGTATATAGAAAGTCTATACGGGAAAGAAGCAGCAAATGATTATGTGATTGGTACAAGAAAAGCTATTTTAAATGATATTCCGATTATAGGTGTTTATGGAGTAAACCAAGAAGGAAGTGGTGATATGTATTATAAAGGTGCGAATATGCTTCACACATTAAGACAATTAATGGAAGATGATGAGTTGTTTAAAAAGCTTTTACGAGGAATGAATAAGGAGTTTTATCATCAAACGGTGACTACGGAGCAAATAGAAGCTTATATAAGTAAGGTTACAGGAAAAGATCTAACATCATTTTTTAATCAATATTTACGTACAACACAAATTCCAATTTTAGAATATTCTATTGAAGGATCATATCTTTCTTACCGATGGAAAAATAATGTTGAAGGGTTTGATATGCCCGTTAAATTAGCTAATTCAGATGCATGGATTTTCCCTACTTCAGAATGGAAAAAAGAGAAGTTGAGAAAAAAAGATCTTAAAAAGTTTCAAATAGATCGTAATTTTTATATTCAAGTTAAAAGAATAGATTAAAAAGAATTAGAAATATTGATATAAGAGACCATCTAAAGATGGTCTTTTTTATGAATGATCTTAAAAAAGATTCAAAAGATAAAAAAAGGATTGTAAAGTAAAATGATTTTAATATTCAATTAAAGTAAAAAACATTTTATAGTATATATTTATATAATATGATCGAACAAAGAAAATAGGCAAGTGCTCTTAGTGATAATATAATGCTAATTTCAAGATATTAGTATAAATATAAATGCATTATGAAAAAAACAAGTTTCTTAATGGGAACCCTATTGTTATCCTTTGGATTGTATAGTCAGGTACAAGTTAAGAATGAATCTTCTTTAGAAGAATTAAAAAGAGAGTTGACGGTCAAGAAAAACAATCGTGAGAAACAGATTGAAACACTAAAAAATCAAAAGTTTACTTTTAAAACAGATGCTACTGCAACGCGTAAGGCGAGTGTAGTAGAAAAGAGTCTTGTAGAAATAGATTCTACAAAAGATGGGAGTCAAATTTACTTTAAAGGTTTAAATAAATTTAAGGCTCCTGAATTTTATCAAACAAACAACTATGGAGGAGCAATTGCTACAGGAGTAGATTTATTAAGAAACGGAACATCAAAAACATCATATTATGGAGAAGGATTTACTATAGGAGAATGGGACGGAGGAGCGGCCTATTCAAAACATCAAGATTTTGATAATCGTGTTCATATTATGGATGGGAGTGAATCAGCATCACATGCAACACATGTAGCAGGAACGATTATTGGAGATGGGGCTTTAAGTGAAGAAATGCATATTGAAAATACCATGGGAATGGCACCTAAAGCTTCATTAAAATCATACGATTGGGATGATGATGAATTAGAAATGATTGACGAAGCTTTAAATGGGATGACGGTTTCCAATCACTCATATGGTTATTCTGCGGGTGTTGTCAATGCTGGAAATGGAAATTATATCTTTTTAGGAAATGAGGATGAAGATGAAGACTATAAATATGGTTTCTATGGTGAGTATGATGCAGAGCGGGATGGAATCGTTTATAATTTACAACATTATTTACCTGTTTGGGCTGCTGGAAACGATGGAAATAACCCAGGTTTACCAGAAGGAACACCGCATTATGTTTGGAATGGGACACAATATGTAGTTTCAACTAAAGGAAGAAAAGCCTCTTGCTGGAATGGATACGACTGTATTGCACAAGGTTCGAACGCTAAAAATATTTTGACAGTAGGGGCTATTTATAAAGCAGATTACAATGCAAATGCTAATGATTATAGAATTACTTCTTTTAGTTCAAAAGGTCCTGCCGATGATGGTAGAGTTAAACCAGATATTGTAGCTCCAGGAGCATCAATTGTATCAACTAATACGGGAGGAGGTTATATGACAAAAAATGGAACATCTATGGCAACACCTGTGGTTACAGGAGGTATTGCGTTAATTCAGGAAAGTGCTCAGAAACATTTAAAAAAGCAATTACAAGCATCTACGATAAAAGCATTGGTTATCAATACAGCTAAGGAGGCAGGAAACAAAGGCCCTGATTATCATTTTGGATGGGGGGTTTTTGATGCATTTGAAAGTGTGAGAATGGTTGAAAATAATGGGAAAAGTGGTTTAGTTGAAGAATTAACTTTAAATACAAACGAAACCAAAACCATATATTTAACAGCTTCAGGAACAGAACCTTTAAAAGTAACCATTGCTTGGACTGATGTTCCTGGTATTCCTAGTGATACTCCAGTACTTAATGATCGTAGAAGCATGTTGATTAATGATTTAGATATTCGAATTTATGATGAAAAGAATAATGTATACTTACCTTGGAAATTAGATCCGAATAATCCAGCGCAGTTGGCCACAAAGGGTGATAATAGTGTTGATAATATTGAACAAATTGTAATTGAAAACCCTAAAAAGAATAAAGTTTATCGCGTACAAATTAGTCATAAAAATGATTTAATGTATGGAGGGCAAAACTTTGGTTTAGTAGCATCAGGACTTAAATCAAAGAAAAAAAATGATCTAACCATTGCAAAGTTAGAAAGTAAGAAAGATAAAAAATCATATGATACACCGGGTATTTACTTGACACTGGAAAGTGAAAAGAAAAAAGTATTGAATGATGTTGAGATTGAATATGTTTTAAAGAACTCTAGTCAGGAAGAAGTATTAAAAAAGAAGAAAAAAGTTGATTTTGACCCTTCCAATCCAAGTCCCATCTTTTTAAAATTAACGAAAAAAGAATTTAAACTCAATACCAAAGACAAATATACAGTAGAAGTATCCATAACACATCAAGAGGATACTGAAATTCGAAATAATAAATCGAATATAGATTATTATTACTTCGTAGAGCGAATTGAAGATGATCGAGATCTCTATTATCAAAACTTTTTCAATTACAATGTGAGCTTGTACCAATCAGGATTACTAAACTCTGAGCAAATGAATTTTGGTTGGGAAGGAAATGGTGGTGCTACTGCTTTTTCAACGACAAAAAGAACCAAAGGATTAAGTTTTCAGATGACGAATAATGAAGCACGAGTAAAAACCAATCCTTTTTATTTAATTAATGGAGAGGAATATTTAATGTCTGTGTGGGCAAGAAGTTATGAAGAAGAAGGGAAAATAGAAAAAGTAACATTTCATGTTAAAGATGCTTTCACAGATGAATTAATTAAAACGGTAACACTTGATGATACTCAAGGTTCAGATTTTGTAAATTTAAGTAAATCCTTTTTGTTAGATAAAGAAGGTTATATGTATTTAGAATTTACCAATCCAAGTGGAGAGATTATTAAACTAGATGATTTTTCATTAGCATTTTATGATTCGAAAGCTTTAATAGTAGACTATTCTGTGAGTGCACCTTTAAATTTAAGAGGAGCATTGCCTTCTTTAACCAAGGTGGCTTGGAATCAATTTAGTCCTGTGTTATATGATCAAACCTATACAAAAGTAGCGATTGATTCTACCAATCGTTATTCTTGGAAAATTTCAGGAAGTGATTATGTGTTTGAAGGAGATACTAATAAGAATTCAGCAGAACCTAAAATTCGTTTGTTAGACCCAGATCGTTTTGTGAATATTGATTTAACTGTAAACGATCGTTTTACATCATCAACAGAGCATGATTTAAAGACAACAAAAGCATTTTTTGATTTTTATTATCTTGATTTAGTCGATCATTATGACTTGTCAGGTAGTTCAATAGAAGGGAATACGTATCAAGATGTAGAAGGTAAAAATTATACAGCATTTAGAAATAATTTCTTAGGTTTTAGAAAAGGCCCAACTTCAGGTAATCCATACCAAAATAGTGTGATTGAAAGCGACCAATATTTTTTCAAAAGTTCTTTTGGGTTAGACAATACCAATGGAGTAGAAGATATTTCAAGAGGACGATTTGTAACGCATCGTTTTAAAGAATCAGGAGATTTTACATTAAGTATCCATACAAAAGATTCAAGTTCAGATGGTACATACTTTGATGAAACAATACCAATACATCATTACAAAATTTTAGATCAATTTCAACCAATTGCGAATCTTACTCTAAAAGAGAAAGAAGAGAAATATAAATTGAAGTGGGAAAATCCTCCATTTTATCATTTTGAAGTGATGAGCTTTGATACAGATTATGAAAATTATATTAAAATAGCACAATATAAAGGGGCTTCAAAATTAGGTTGGCGATTGCATAGTTCGAATCCCGTATTATCCTTTAATGGAGCTCATTCAATGGTTTCAGAATCGATTGACGAAGAGACTTTGGTGCATCATGATATTGATAATTGGTTTTATACTTCAAAGAAGAATAGAGCGATGGCCAAATATTTTTCATTCCTAGCTTCGATGGCTGATGGTTATAGAGGGGATCGTTATGAAGTATATGTTTTAGATGCTTCAAAAGTAAATCAACCTGAAAACCCAACGGTAAATGATTTTAAAACACATGGTGTATTGGTAAAAACTGAAGAATCTACAGGAATGGATAAAGAGCTGGATGTAGCCAATTATACCTTCTTAAAAACAGTTGATTTAGAAGAGCTTGATTTAATGAATAAAGATGTATATATCGCTTTTAGACATCATACAAAAGCATCTGATAATGGTTCTTTTTTATCAATCGATTTATTAAAATTTCATAATGTTTTAGAAGAAGAGCTTGATTTAAATTATCGTTATAATAGATTATATGAAACAGCTGGTAAAACGGATATTGGTTGGAAAAGTTTGAATATGCATGTTTATCCAATTCAAGGTTATGAAATAGCTGAAATTGATAAAGAAGGTAATCGAACAGTGATTAAAACAATTGATAAAAAAGTTAAGAATTCATTTGCAATTAAGAAAAATAAAGTAAGTGAAACAGCTGAAAAATTAGGGGTAACCTTATTGTATGATACCAGTTCACAAGTAGATGGTTCTTTTCATGAACAAGCTGAATTAGATATTCCAGAGTTGCATGAATTAACAGTAGATTTAGAGAAATCAGGATCTAATGGTGGAGGTCATGGTTGTGGAGAAGTGGTTTTATATCCAATTCCAGTTAAACACCATAACATGTATCTACGTATTGACAATGATTACAAAGGGAAAGTAGAATACCAAATATTTGATTTGTTCGGATTTAAAAAGATAGAAGATGACTTTAAAAAGAAAGAACAAAAAGTAGAAGAAAAAATACACGTTCATCGATTACTTCCAGGAATCTATTTCATGAAGATTAAAATAGGTGAAAAAATGATTCATAGAAAGTTTCTTAAATTGTAAGTAGTATGAATTAGATTTGTGGTGAGAGGCTTGAGAAAGCCTCTCTTTTTTATTAAATTATATTATAAGTTAATTGTATCGCTAAATTAGAAACACGTTCTATAAATTGAGTCCGTTCAAAAGTTCCAAAATTGTATTTTTTTACAAAACTTTTTTGTGGAGTTACAACGGCAATAAAAACAGTGCCAACATCCTTTTGGTCATCCCCCTTATTAGGTCCAGCAACACCTGTTGTAGCAATTCCAATATCTGTGTTTAATAGTTTTCGTACATTTTGGGCCATTAATAGAGCAACTTCTTCATTTACAACGGTATGCTTTTTTATAATTTCTTCAGGAATTTTTAAAAGCTCTTTTTTAATCTCTGTAGCATATGATACAACAGTTCCTTTGTAGTATGTAGAACTTCCTGAAATAGATGTGATTTTATGAGCAATTTTACCTCCAGTACAACTTTCAGCTGTGGCAAGAGTTAAATTCTTTTCTTTCAGTTTCTCCCCAAGAACTTCTTCAATTTCTTCTTCATTAGTTGAAACAATATATTGAGGAATCAACTTTTTTAATTGTTCAACTTGATTATAAAATGTTTTTTTTAGAAGCGTATAATCTTCGTGTTTTCCAGACAATCGTAAACGAACGCGGGAAGCAGAAGGTAAATAAGCCAATTTGATATAGGGAGGAAGATTAAGTTCCCAATCTTCTATAATTTCAGCTAAAAAACTTTCACCAATACCTTGTGTAATAATAGTTTGATTAATAATATAAGGTAAATTCAACGTTGTTTTTAAAAGAGGAAGGATTTTTTCATCAATCAAATACTTCATTTCATAAGGTACCCCAGGAAGAGAAAAAACATGCTTTCTATTCTGTTTAAAATACATAGCAGAAGCGGTTCCGAATCTATTAATAATAGGTGTTGCTTTTGAAGGCATATCAGCCTGTGCACGGTTAACTTCTGAAATGGTGAGATTTCGAGAATCAAAAATACGTTTCAAGTTATCAAAACTTTCTTGATGAAAAACCAATTGATCATCAAAGTACTCTGCTAAGGTTTTTTTTGTAATATCATCTTTGGTAGGACCCAATCCACCTGTTATAATGATAATATCAGCAGTTTCACTTGCGTAATCTAGGGTTTGTATAATGGCTTCTCTTTGATCTTGAATTGAGGATATTTGATTAACTTGAATTCCAATACTATTTAATTTTTTTGATATAAAAGCAGAGTTTGTATCAACAACTTGTCCAATTAAAAGTTCATCTCCAATTGTGATGATGTGTGCTTGCATATAGAATGTTTTGTAGGATAAAATTAGTTAATTTTACTCGAAAAAGAATGATTTAAGTTCAAAACAAAAAAATCATATAGAGTATTTGTTAAAAAAATTCTATATTTCGAAAAAAACACCTGATTTTGAATAAAGTCAAAAAAGGAATAACATTTTTAAAAAATAATTTTGCTCAAAACTTTTTTTCAGGTTTTGTGGTTTCTTTAGTTGCGCTTCCTTTGGGGTTAGGTTTAGCAACAGCCTCAGGTTTAGATCCTATAGCAGGAGTTATCACAGCCATTATTGGAGGAATTACGGTTTCTATTTTCGGAGGATCATATCTAACGATAACAGGCCCAGGAAATAGTTTGGTACCTGTTGTTTTAGCTGCGATAGCAACATTAGGTGCAGGAAATGAATTATTAGGAAAAACATTATTATTTGATGCTATTATTCTATCAGGAGTACTAATTTTTCTTTTTGGTGTTTTTCGATTAGGAAGATTAAGTAGTTTTTTCCCGACAGCCGCTATTCAAGGCTTATTAGCTGCTATAGGTATTATTATTTTAGGAAAACAACTTCATGTAATGTTAGGAAACATGGAGAAAATAGAAGGGAATACTTTAGAAATTATTGCACAGGTACCACAATCTATAATGAAAATTGAATTAGGTGAAGCCAGTTTTTATGCTATGGTTATCGGTTGTGTAAGTCTTTTAATCATGTTTTTTCATGGTAAAATAAAGAATCGATATTTGCATAGTATTCCTGCACCAATGATGGTTCTAGTTTTAGCTATTATGATAGGATATTTTTTTAAATATTCAGGGATTATATCCCCATTTGAAAATGATAGTCATTATTTGATTCAAGTACCTAATGATGTAATTACAGAGTATAAATTACCTAATTTACAAGCAACTTTTAAAAACCCAGCGTTATTTTTGTCTTGGGATTTTGTTTCCGTGGTTTTATCACTGACATTAATTGCTAGTATAGAATCCTTACTAAGTATTTCTGCAGTTGAGAAATTAGATCCCATGCGTAGAAAATCGAATGTTAATAGAGATTTGAAAGCATTAGGAGGAGCAACTGCATTATCAGGACTTGTTGGAGGGTTAAATGTAGTAACCGTTATTGCAAGAAGTTCAATAGCAGTTCAAAATGGAGCAACAACACGTTTGGCAAATTTTTTTCACGCATCTATTTTAATTGTATTTTTACTTTTTTTTACACCTCAATTAAACATGGTTGCCATGTCTTCTTTAGCAGCAATTTTAGTGTATACCGGTTATAAATTAGCATTGCCGAATATTTTTATTGAAAAGTTGAAAAGTGGTTTAGATCAGTTTGTAATTTTTATTATTACGATTATGGTTACGCTAACTATAGGGTTAATTCAAGGTATTGTGGTAGGAATGATTACTACTATATTATTCCATTTGTTTTTGTCTAAGAATCGTTATTTAATGTTACATAGTTTGTTCAATCCTAATACATTGATGTATCAGGAAGAAGATGGTAAATACTATATATCCGTAAAAGGATTCTCAAACTTCTTAAATTTTTATAAATTAAAAAATAAACTAGATTTAATCCCTGTTGATTCTCATGTTATTTTAGATTTTTCTTTAACAAACTTTGTTGATTTAACTGTTAGAGAACAACTCAATCAGTATGCTGAAATTTTTCTAAGAGCAGGAGGAAATATTGAAATGATTGGGCTTCAAGGGAAGAGTAAGAATATTCAGTTATTTAAAGAAAAAGAACTAGAAGAACAAAAAGAGTTAAGTAAAAAACAATTGGCGATACAAGATTTAGCTCAGAAGATTAACTATCAATTTGTACCTAAAGTATTTCAAAATTTTTATGGACTCTATAATTTTATTTTCTTTTACTCTAAGGAAATTAAATTAGTTAAGAATATTATTCGAGAAAAGGAGAAAGGAATTAGTTGTTTTGAAACACATTATTCAGAGGGGGAGCTTATTTTAAAGGAGAACTCACAAGTTACTTTTTTAACTATCGATTTAGAAAAGGAAATACCTTCATTTACTTTAGATAAAGATTTACTTTTTGATCGATTGCACCAATTTTCAGGATTATACGATATTAAGGTTGGGAATGAAATATTTAATAAGAACTTTTTATTAAAAGGAAAAGGGCGAATGAGAATTATTGAATTATTTGACAATCGTTTAACGGAGTTTCTAATGAAAAATTCTGAATACCATCTAGAGTCGAATGGAAAACAATTACTTGTTTTAAAACATGAAAGACTATTAAGTCCCAGTCAAATAGAAAAAATGATTGTTTTTGCTGAAGAACTTAAAAGTATCATTTCAAAGTAGTATTATTTATTGGCATAACTATTGAAAATATAATTATTAGATTATAAAGATCATGTTGTTTTATTGTTGATAGTCAGTCTTTTAAACAGATGAAGTTTGATTGTTAAAATGATAATAGAGACAGAATGGCGTGATATAAATAAATTTATAAAAAGAAAGCGTATGTCATTTGACAAATTGTCACTTAATAATATAATGGAAGAAGAAGCTGAATTTATTCCTTTGATGACTCAGGAAGAAGAAGAAGCACTCTTAAATGAAGATATTCCAGAAATACTACCTATTTTACCTATTCGTAATACCGTTTTATTCCCAGGTGTTGTAATTCCTATTACAGCAGGAAGAGATAAATCAATTGCTTTGATTAAAGATGCACAAAATGGTGATAAAACGATTGGTGTTGTTTCTCAAAAAGATATATTAATTGAAGATCCTAAAAGTACAGATTTAAACCAAGTAGGAACGGTTGCCAAAATTTTACGAATGCTTAAAATGCCCGATGGAAATATGACGATTATTATCCAAGGGAAAAGGCGTTTTGAAATAGATGAATATATCGAAGAGAAACCTTATTTTAAAGCAAAAGTTCGTCAAGTTGAAGACATTAAACACGAAGAGTCAGATGCTGAATTTAAAGCTTTGGTGGATAGTATAAAAGAGATTTCTCTTCAAATTATAAAAGAAAATCCAGCAATTCCTTCTGAAGCAGGTTTTGCAATGAAAAATATTGAAAGTCCTTCTTTTCTAATCAATTTCATATCATCTAATATGAATTTATCTGTTGAAGATAAACAATTTTTATTAGGAATAAATGATTTAAAAGAAAGGGCTACAGAAGTTTTACGTTTTTTAAACTTAGAGTTACAACAACTTGAAATTAAAAATGATATTCAATCTAAAGTTCGAACAGATTTAGATAAACAACAACGTGAATACTTTTTGCATCAGCAGATGAAAACCATTCAAGAAGAATTGGGAGGAAACTCATCAGAAGAAGAGTTTACTGAGATGCGAAAAAGAGCAAAGAATAAGAAGTGGAGTAAAACCATTGCAGAACATTTTAATAAAGAATTAAAAAAGATGCAACGAATGAATCCACAAGTAGCTGAATTTACCATTCAACGTAATTATTTGGAATTTATGTTGGATTTGCCTTGGAATGATTATTCGAAAGATAACTTTGACTTAAAACATGCACAGAAAGTTTTAGATCGAGATCATTATGGTTTAGAAAAAGTAAAAGAACGTATTATAGAACATTTAGCCGTTTTAAAGCTAAAAGGTGATATGAAGTCACCCATTATTTGCTTATATGGTCCTCCGGGTGTAGGTAAAACCTCATTAGGAAAATCAATTGCAGAAGCTTTGGGTAGAAAATATCAGCGTGTTTCATTAGGAGGGTTACATGATGAGTCTGAAATTAGAGGTCATCGTAAAACATATATTGGAGCAATGCCAGGACGTATTTTACAATCAATAAAAAAAACGAAAATGTCTAACCCTGTTTTTGTTTTAGATGAAATCGATAAGTTAGGAAGAAGTAATCATGGAGATCCTTCTTCAGCAATGTTAGAGGTTCTAGATCCTGAACAAAATAATGAGTTTTATGATAATTATTTGGAAACAGGTTATGATTTATCGAAGGTAATGTTCATTGCGACAGCTAATAATATTGGAAATATTCAACCTGCTTTACGTGACCGTATGGAGATGATTAATGTTAGTGGTTACACGATTGAAGAAAAAGTAGAAATTGCTAAACGCCATTTATTACCTAAACAGTTAAAAGAACATGGTTTAGATAAAAAAGCTTTAAGTATAGGGAAAAAACAATTTGAAAAAATAATTGAAGGATATACACGTGAGAGTGGAGTTAGAACTTTAGATAAAAGAATTGCAAAATTAGTTCGGTATGCGGCAAAGAATATTGCAATGGAAGAAGAATATGAAAAAAAGTTATCATTAGAAAAAATTGAAGATATTTTAGGCCCTTCTCGATTAGAACGTGATAAGTATGAGAATAATGATGTAGCAGGAGTTGTTACAGGTCTTGCATGGACGTCCGTTGGAGGTGATATTTTGTTTATCGAATCCATTCTTTCAAAAGGTAAAGGACAAATGAGTATTACAGGTAATCTAGGTAAGGTTATGAAAGAATCTGCTACAATTGCCTTAGAATATATAAAAGCTCATCATGAACATTTTGGAATTGATTCTAAAGTATTCGAAGAGCATAATATTCATATTCATGTTCCTGAAGGTGCTACACCTAAAGATGGTCCTTCAGCTGGAATTACGATGTTAACATCTTTAGTTTCTACCTTTACACAGAGAAAAGTGAAAGCTAAATTAGCTATGACAGGTGAAATTACATTAAGAGGGAAAGTATTGCCTGTTGGAGGGATTAAAGAGAAAATATTAGCAGCTAAAAGAGCTAATATTAAAGAAATTATCCTTTGTGAAGAAAACAAAAGAGACATTGAAGAAATAGAAAAAGACTATTTAAAAGGCTTAACGTTTCATTATGTAACCGAAATGACTGAAGTAATCGATTTAGCCATTCTAAAAACAAAAGTGAAGAAGTAGAGAATAAATAGTATAATAAAAACAAACTATCTGAGACTATAAGTTTTAGATAGTTTTTTTATTAGAAAGAACTTACTGGAAAATAAAGGTTTATAGTGGTGCCAGAATTTTTTTCAGACAAAGCTTCAATTTTTCCTTTATGGTGATTCATTATGTTCTTACAAATTGATAATCCCAATCCGATACCTTGTTCTGGAGAAACAAATTGTTCTTGCGTAAAGGCTTTAAAAATAGTACTTTGTTTATCTTTTTTGATCCCTATTCCATTATCTTGTATAGAGATAATACCGTATTTTTTTTCTTTTCTAAATGAAATGGTGATAATGGGTGAAATATCTTTTTGTTTGTATTTAATAGAGTTTTGAATTAAATTTTGAAAGAGCTGAATTAATAGTATATTATTACCATAAATTGTTTTGGGTAAACTTTCATATAATATTAAAGCTTGATTAGAAGAAATTAGCTGAGTTAAGTTATCTTGAGCTTTTTGAATCAGATTTTTAAATAAATGATGCTCTTTTTTGATTTCATTATCTTTAGAATGAATATAAGTCATGATATTTGTAATCAAAATAAAGGCATTGTTGGTAGATTGTTTAATAAGATTCAGATTTTCTTTTCCTTCTTCAGATAAATGTTGCTCATCTTCTTCTATAAAAGTAGCGAGATGATCTATAGAGCGAATAGGTGCTTTTAAATCATGTGAAAGTATGTGAGAAAAGTTTTCTAAAGTAGTATAAGATTCTTCTAATTCATTATTCTGTGAGGTTAGTTTGTTGTTTATTATTCTGTTTTTATATAAAAGGATTCCTACAAGTAATAATCCGACAAGGGTAAGACCTATGAACCAATAATTTCGTCTAATAATATATTCTTTATGCTCAATGTTTTCTTCCATGTTTTTAATCAATAAAGACTCCATATTATTATCATGGGTTCGACTTATTCCTTTGTATTTATCATAATCGATTTTTTTATAATAAAAAGCACTATCTATTTGACCTGTTTTTTCATAGATATTGGATAAACGACCATAAATATCAAAATGATTACTATAATCAGTCCCTGGAGGGAAAAGAGCTTTGATAGCCCAATATTTAGCCATAGGATAATTTTGCTGATGATCATAATAATCCATTAACCGATATCGGGTTAATAAAATAAAATAGAGGAATTGTATCTTTTTAGTTTGATTATTGGCAAGAAGTAAATGGTTTAATTCTTTTTTAGAGTTGTTTTTTGCTTTGTAATATGTTGCTAGATATAGATTTCCATATATACAGGCTGAGGGGAAATCATACTGTTTCCCAAGGTTGATTAATTTATAACTTAAATTATAAAATAAATCTTGATTATCTTCTATGGTTATATAAAAAGTGGAATAAATATAGTATTCATATTTTTCATACGGAGTCATGAATTTTTCATAAGCTTTAAGCTCTTGAAGATATTCATCAATAACCTCAGGTAATTTTTGTTTAGATGAAAGTTTAAATTCAATATTTTCAGTATAATAAATTAAATATAATTTATTGAAAATTACATCAATTTTAATTTTTCTATCATTAGGTAATTGTTCACCTATTTCAATTGTTTTAGTTAAATAATTGATTCCCAATTGAGATTGACCTATTTGGAAAGCATATCGGAACATTATATCATAATAAAAATATTGAATAATTAAAGATTCATTATGTTCATCAATTAGATTTAAATAGCGAACTGTACCTTCATTATCACCTCTAGAATGAGCAATTAGCGCAGAGGATAAAATAGAGCGTTTATGGTAAAATGAATCTTTATCACTAGATAGACTCTTTAAATGATTATTTTTTTCTTCGGCTCTATCTAAATAGCCTGAGTGTATTAATTTTAGAACTTCTTGGCTTAATTTTTCTTGTTGTGCTTCTATGGATGAAGATGCCGATAAAAAAGCTGAAAAAGTTAAAAGACACAATGAAGTAATATATTTTATATAATTGAACGGCATAAACTGTAAAGAAAATATATGCAAATATAAACTTTATATAAAAGTAGCATAATTATTTAACATTAGGAGTATATAAAATTACCTTTTATGTATTAAATAGGTTAAGTTATCGTTAATTAATTGTTTTTAAAATGAACACAGCTTAACTTTAGACCTTAATATTTTTAAAACATGTCAAACGTCATAGTAGGTCTTCAATGGGGAGACGAAGGTAAAGGTAAAATTACCGATGTATTAGCTGCAAAATCAGATTATGTAGTGCGTTATCAAGGTGGTAACAATGCAGGCCATTCAGTTTATATAGGAGAAAATTCTTTTGTTCTTCATTTAATTCCTTCAGGAGTAGCGCATCCTAATAAAAAATGTATTATTGGTGATGGAGTAGTGGTAGACCCTAAAGCTTTATTGAAAGAGTTTTCAGGTTTAGAAGAAAAAGGAATTGATACAACACAAGTATTCTTAAGTTCTCGAGCCCATTTAATTATGCCATACCATATATTAATTGATACTTATAGAGAAGAAGCTCGAGGAGATGATAAAATTGGAACTACTAAACGCGGAATAGGTCCTTGTTATGAAGATCGAGTAGCTCGTACAGGAATTCAAGCAGTAGATCTACTTTTTCCAGAAATATTTAGAAATAAATTAAGGAAAAATATTGAAGCTAAAAATGAAATATTAACGAAGTTATATGGTAAAGAGCCTATGAATTTAGAGGCTGTTTTAGAAGAATATATGGCTTATGGAGAACAATTACGTCATCGAATTATTGATGGAGTTTTTGATATAAATAATGCAATTAAAGAAGGGAAAAAAATATTATTTGAAGGAGCACAAGCATTGTTACTTGATGTTACGTACGGAACTTATCCTTTTGTAACTTCTTCAAACCCTTCTACAGGAGGTGTTTCGGTAGGAACAGGAGTCCCTCCAACAGCTTTAAACCATTTAATTGGAATTGCAAAAGCATACTGCACTCGTGTAGGAGAAGGACCTTTCCCTACTGAATTATTTGATGAAAATGGAGCTCACATGGCAAAAGTAGGTCATGAATTTGGTGCTACTACAGGACGCCCACGTCGTTGTGGTTGGTTAGATTTGCCTGCTTTAAAATATGCTTGTATGATTAACGGAATCAATAACTTAGTAATTACAAAATTAGATGTTCTAAGTGGTTTAGATGAGGTGAAAGTATGTACAGCTTATAAGAACAAAGAAGGAAAAATTATTGACTTTTTCCCAGCATGTGCTGAAAGTTTTAAAGATTTAGAACCTGTTTATGAAACATTACCAGGTTGGAAAGAAGATATTATGAATATTACGAGTTATTATGAATTGCCTGAAACAGCAAAAGATTATGTTCGTTTTATTGAAAAACAAATTGATTTAGAGGTTTCCATTATTTCCGTGGGACCTGATCGAACCCAAAATATTATTCGAAAAGAATTGATATAATAGAAGAGGAGGTCACTAGAATAGTTGACCTCCTTTTTTTATTGAGGTAATTTAGGAATGATTGTTCGTTGAGGAGGGGTACCCAAACTTTTCAAAAAATGTTCTAAGTCAAGAATTTCTTGTTCTGTAAGATTCAATTTTTTTAATAATAAGGAAGGCTTAGGGTAAATGGAATCTCGATCTCCTTTATAACTTTTGGGCTTGGGTTGAGGATTACCTAAATTATATAGTAAGATAACATCTCGAAGAGTAGGGAAATTTCCATGATGCATCCATGGTCCAGTATGTGAAATGTCTCGTAACGTAGGAGTTCTAAATTTGCCCACATCTTTTGGGTTTTTTGTAACTTCATATAGGCCTAAATCCTCATGTTTTGAAGCGAACAAAGTTTGTCCATCATTATGAAATTGATTGTCAGAAAAATAAGGAGAGTTATGACAATCAATACAATTGGCCTTTGTTCGAAAAATATGTAATCCCCGAATTTCACTATCTGTTAGTTGTTTAGAATCCCCTTCTATAAAACGGTCGAAACGACTTTTTCGACTTTTTACCGTACGTTCAAAAGTAGCAATAGCTTTTTGAATTCTTTCCTTCGTTACTTGCTTATCACCAAAGGCTGCTTTAAATAGAGATTCATAACCTTTAATTTTAGATATGGTATCAACCGCAATTTCTATACTTTGATTCATTTCTAAGGGATCTTCAATAGGAAAAGAAATTTGTTCTTCTAAAGTTTTTGCTCTTCCATCCCAAAAAAGAGAAGTTGCATGTCCGATATTAAGAATTGTCATAGCATTTCGTTTTCCAGTCTGACGATTGTGACCAAAGGAACGTCGACTATTATCTGTCCATGCAAGTTCTGGGTTATGACAAGAAGCACACGCTATTTGTCCAGATTTTGATAAGCGAGGATCAAAAAATAATGTTTTTCCTAATTTTTTCTTAGCTTCTGAATAAGGGTTGTCTTTTGGAAACGTAGGAGGCGGAAGAATACCAATATCTTGAAAATTAATAACGGAATCATGAACAATGGGTTTAGGCCAATTTTTTTGATCACTACTATAGAGAGACCGTAGACGGTTGATATCATTTTCAGAACCAGAAGAAGGAGTGGTTTTACTACAAGCAAGTATTATAACACATAAAAAGATATAGCCAATGTATTTTTTCATTATGATGTATTAATTTTGGTTAAAAGTATTAAAAAGCCCTTTTAAAAGGGCTTTTTAAGGTATGATTTTTATAAGTTTTAAAAATTATTTAAATCAATCTCAGGAAAACAATCTCCAAAATAATCTTCAGGATTTGTACGATTATTAAAATTATATAAATAATAATAAGCTGTTTGACTCCCTCCTTCAAAGAGCTCATCATTTGTTAAAGTTAATTCAAAAGTCATTTCCCAGTTTTCATCTTCCATTTTTTTGTATTCTCCTTCTCCTGTGAGAGTAATAATAAACGACTTTTCATTTTTATTGGAAATGGTAATATTTTGATTGACTACTTGAATAGTACCTGAAGTGTCATCTGTAGGGAAAAACTCTAAAGCAGGAACAATATTGAACCCAGGTGAATTATCAGCATCAGTTGCTTCATTTTTAAACCAGCTTTTTAAACCAAAAGGATTGGTTGTCCTTCCATCTATAGGAGATAGGAACCCTATCTGAAAAGCATGATAGTATATACCGTCTTGTTCAATAGCATTTAAATGATTTTGATCTACTTCAATGGGAACTGAAAAAGCATTCCATTTTTTCCATTCACATCTTTCATCTCTAGTATCATACCACCAAAAGAATCCATAGTTTCTATAAAATTGATCAGATGTGTCAAACCAATATTGAGCAGGAAATAAATTTTCATCACGATCATATAATTTTTCTTTTTTAATACTTAGTGTAGTATTCCCTTGAGTTTTAAAGTTCGGGATATCATTTAAATTAAGTGTTAATTCAAATTCTTCTTCAGAATACTGACTTAGATCATCTGTTAATTTTAATTGATACGTGATTTTGGTATCCAGATCATTAAAAGGTTGTTGCGTAATGGTGTATATAAACCGATCATCGTTTACTTCTTCTGTAAATAAGGAATAATTTTCAATATCACTGATAAGTATACCTTGGTCAAAGTTAATGTCAAATGTGATAGTCTCATTCAAATCTCCATTGATTAAAATTCTATTAGTTTCTTCTGGAAAGCCAAATTGGATAGGAGTTAATTCTGATAATACAACTTTAAATTGATTCATAGGATCTGTTTCTCTAGGATAGCCTATAGAAACATTAGAGTTATTGGATTCATTTAATGTAATAATGATCGAATCTTGACTTTCTGAAGGAAGCCATCGTTTTGTAAAATTTAGATACAGTGTATCAGTAGGATTACTTGATGTGAAATTAAGTTGTTCAGGAGAAATAGTATAATCTTCATAATTTCCTGTGATTGTATAATCCAAAACGAATTCTTGAACAGAAGTTGAGGTTAAAGCAACAGGAATTTTAATGGTTTGAAATTTTGATACTGTTAATTCTGAAACTTCAGGTGTAGTTTCATATTCTCCATATGAAATAGGGTCTCCATTAGAATCTACTAACATGTGAAATCGTACAAAACTTTCATTATTGGAAAGGGTAACAGATTCTTCTTCACTACAAGAAAAAAGTAATATTGTAAGAAAAATGTATGAAATTGTATTAATAACCTTCATTTTGTATAATATTTTGGTTTGAATTAATATTAGATTGAGGAATAGGCAAGATGAAATAATTTGAAGTATAGTTAAGGGAACAAGTATTGGATATACAATAGTCACGTTCAATATTTTTGTGATAACGTGCTATATCATAAAAATAAAATCCTTCAAAATAGAGTTCTCGTCGTCTTTCATCAAATATTGTTTCTAAAATAGATGAGGTATCTTGAATGAGTGAAGCTCCTGCTCGTTCTCGAATCATGTTTACATCATCTAAGGCTCCCGTTAAATTACCTTGACGAGCTTTGGCTTCCGCACGAATTAAATATAATTCGGATAAACGCATGACTAATGTTCCTGCATTGTCTTGAAATTTATGAGTAAAATAATACGCAATTTGAGCTGTAGTTCCATCTTCTTGCAAAGTTTCTAGGGATTGAGTGAAAAACATAAAGTTTTGCCCCCGTACATCATTATCTTCAAATAGGTTTAACAAATCTTCAGATGCAGTGTAAGTCCCGTAATCGGTATCTGAAATATACTTGAAAAATGTAGCGATAGTGGATGATACTATTCCATCTTCATCGTCAAAAGGAGTTGTCAATTCAAAAACAACTTCAGAAACAGGTAGGTTAGGCTCTGACCATTGTGATACATACTCAGTTTGTGTCATAAGGGAAATCCTTGAATTATTAATAACATCATTAGCATATTCTTCCGCTTTTTCCCAATTGTTTTGTTGTAAATAAATTCGAGCTAGTAACCCTTTAATTACATATTCATTAAAGTATGAATAATCACCACCTATTCCATTGGAATAATTTAAAGCATTTTCTCCTGTATTTAAAGAAAGGGCTTCTAACATATCATTAATAATGTTATCATAGGTTTCTGAAACCGTAGATCGGGAAGGAAAATCAACTCCTACTTGTAATGTGCTCGTATTGTAAACAATTCCTAGATGAGATGCATCGGCAGTGTAAGCAAAATCACGTCCATAAAGCTGAACAAGAAGAAAATGACTAAAGCCTCGAATAGCAGTAGCTTCAGATTTAATTTGATCTTTTTGCTGTTGAGAGGCATCTGAAAGTTGATCTACATATTCTAAGATTAGATTAACTTCATTAATAACTCGGTAAGAATTCGTATAAAAACTACCTAAATCAGAAGTGGTTTTATCATCAATAAAGTCAGGGTAAACATCGTCAAAAGCATTGGGTTCACTAATGCTTTTGTTAACAATTGAAGGAGTGAATGCTGTATTCCCTGTCATAGTATCTGCAAATAAAAAATATGATTCCCCACTTACTACAGATTCTAAAGTTTCATAAGCTCCATTTAAAGCTTGTTGAACACCTTCTAGGGTTGAAAGTTGTTCGTCAATGGAAACTTGTTGATCGGGTTCTTGATCGAGAAAATCACTACAAGAACAGAATAATAAAAATATAAAATTTGTACAGAATATAATTTTTTTCATGATTTTAAAATTTAGCATTAATTCCAAATGAAAAGGTTCTGGCTTCTGGGTAATTGTATCGGTATTCCGCAATACCATTGAGACCTTTTGGGCTTTTTTCTTTATACCAATAATATAAGTTTGAACCGTTTACAAAGATTTTGATGGATTTAAAAGGAACATTCATTTTATCAACAGGAAGTGTATAGCCAAGGTTAACAGCTCTTAATCTGATATGAGAATTATCGTATACATATTTAGATGAATTTCTTACAAATTCAAGATAAGGTCGTGGGTTAGAGGTAATATCACCTGGTTGTTGCCAATAATCTATATTATTAATACTTATATTTCGAACACCGATATCATTGTTTACAGAAATTCCGTTTGTTGCATCGATGAAGGTATCAGCACCATAGGTAAAAGACATATTAATTGCCAAATCAAAATTTTTAAAGAAACGGAAGCGGTTATTGAAACCTCCATAAAAATCAGGTTGTGTATTCCCTATGATACTATAATCGGAAGAATCAAAATTTTGGTCAATATAGGCCGCATCGTATAGATTTCCATTAACATTAAACATTTCACGTCCTGTAGCTGGATCAACTCCCGCATATTGAAATCCCCATAAAGCAGAAGTGGACGAACCAATCATTTGAGCCCTTGCTCTACTACTGGCCGAAAATTCAGAACTTAATCCCACTAAATCGGTTACTTTATTTTTTAATGTAGCTAAATTAGCTGATGTGGTCCAACTAAAGTTATCTTTTTTAAACCAGTTAGCTCTAAGTGAGAATTCAAACCCTGTATTATACATATCAGCACCGTTAATTTGTGAACTGGTATAGCCTGTTTCATCTGATACGTCTCGTGATACAATCATGTCTTGAATATCATCTCGAAACCATTCTGTTGTAAAGCTAAATTTGTTTAGAAAATTTAAATCAAGCCCAATATTAAACTTGTAATTTTTTTCCCATCCCAATTCACTATTAGGAGGAGTACTTGTATCGGGAGTAGCCGTATCACCACCATTATAACCATTAGGTTGATTAAGATCATCATCAACATTATAGAGGCCTAATGAGCGATACGATCCAATTCTAGAATTTCCTGTAACACCATAACTAGTGCGAAGTCTAAGAAAGTCAATCCAATGGATACTTTCTAAGAACGATTCTTTACTTATAACCCAACTGGCTCCAATACCTCCGTTATAGGCTACATCAGTATCATTTCCAAATACGGAACTTTCATCTCGTCTAAAATTGGCTAAGAAAAAGTATTTTTCATTAAAATTGTAGTTAAGTTGAGAAAAAAGAGAACGTTTTGTTATGGTAGAAGAATCTTTATTTGTACGGGTATTACCTGCGTTTTCATAAGGTTGTTCTATTTCAGGAGAAATAAATCCGGTTCCATTAAATCGTTCGTATTGTCGATGTTCCGAAGAGGTTTCAACTCCTGCTACAATATCAAAGAAATGGTTTTGAGCAAATTGTTTATTATAAGCAATAGTAGCATTCCAGTTCCAAGAAGTTGTTTTACGATTGTTTAATATTCGACGACCGTAATTAGGATAGGTTATACCATCAGATTCAAAAGTTCCATTGTATTGCCCTGAGCCATTAGCACCAGAAAACCATCGGTCTTGCTCTTTATTGGAATAATCTAGACCAAATAGCGTAGCTATTTTAAGATTTTCGAGTAGGTTGTATTCTAAATTAAAACTACCTAATAATCCGAAAGTATCAATATCGTTTCTATTTTGATTGGCCACAGCAAGAGGGTTTCCATAATTATCTATATCAGTATAATTACCATTATTATCATAAGGTGCTATAGTAGGAGGTAAGGGGTAACTAAAAAAAGTATTTGGGGCTTTTTTTAGAGTATATGAAGGAGCAAGTTTTAATGTAGATTTTAGTTTATCATGTTGATAGGTCAAGGAAAAATTTCCTGTTATTTTTTCAAAACTATTTTCTATCTGTGCTTCTTGGTTTTTTTGATACCCTAAGCCCATTCTATAAAGCCAATTACGGGTTCCTCCTGAAACGTTTAAGTTATACCGGGCAAAACTTCCTGTACGGTTTAAAAGATCAAACCAATCGGTGTCTACACCATTCCATGGAATAGGATCTTGATTTCGTAAAGTTCTATAGGCATTATAAACTTCACTATATTGTTCCCCGTTTAAATATTTTTGACGGTTTATTGGATCAGAAACACCGTATTGCGCAGAAAAACCAAATTTTAAAGGTCCTTTTCTACCGTTTTTAGTTGTAATGATAATAACACCATTGGCAGCATCAGCTCCATATAAACCAACTGCGGCAGCATCTTTTAAAATATTGATGGATTGAATATCTTGTATACCAATTTTAGCTAATGGATTCATTTCGGTTTCATTAAAAATTCCTGTGCCTCCATCAAAAACTCGGCTAACATCTAAGAATATTTCTTCTGAAACACGTATTCCATCAACGAATATAAGAGGTTGTGTTGAAGTGTTGAGTACAGTTCCACTAAGTGGAGTTAAACTTCCTTGTCCTCGAATATTAATATCTACAGGTCCACCTAATTCTGGATTCCCTTCTACTAATACTCCAGCAGCTTGTCCTTCTAATAATTCATCAAAACTGATAGCAGGTTGTTCTTCAATTACGTCGGTCATTTTTATGGTTGAGATACTTCCTACAACTTCTTCTTTAAGCTTTGTTGTTCCATAAGATGAGGTGACAATAACTTCTTCAATATCGTTTGCTGAAGGTTGTAAATAGACTTTAAAATAATCTTGATTACCAATAGGAATTACCTTAGTATCCATTCCTATAAAGCTAATTTCAAGGTTAAGGTCTTTAAAAGAAGGATCTTTGACTAAGTAAGTGAATTTACCTTCTGCATCTGTTTTAGCTCCTAACGAAGTTCCTTTAATGAGGACATAAGCTTCAGGAAGAGGTTCTCCGTCTTCTTGAGAGAATATTTGACCTGTTATGCGTCGTTCTTGAGAAAAGAGAAATAAGGAATAAACCGCAAAAAATACAGTTAATAACTTTTTTATCATTTTAGTTTATTTTTAATTAATCTAAATTAATTTAGGCAAAACTAATAAAAAAGTATCTTATCATGAAAAACATTTTAAAAAATTAAAATGCTTAGCATAATGATTATTGTTACAGTTTGATTTTATTTAGGACCTTTTCGTTGTTCTACTTTTAGATCGGTGTTGAGAACTTTTATTTGATCACTTTCTGTGATACCTCCTTTTATTTGAACATTGGTCCCATCACTTATTCCTAATTCAACATAACGTTTTTCATAAGGGATTTCTTCGTTACCAGTAGCAATTTCTACATATGTTTTCCCATCATCTTCAAATCGTAAGAGGCTTTCTTTGATAGCTAATACATCTTCAACAGTTTCTAAAATGATTTCAGCATTGGCACTGTATCCTGCACGAATAAAAGTACCTTCTTTTAATTGAACATTAGCTTTTATTTCAAATTTTACGGTTCCATTGTCGTCTACTCCTAAAGGTGATATAAAATATAGTATAGCGTCAAAAGATTGTCCAGCTAAAGCACCAACGGTAATTTTAATTGGCATTCCCTCTTTTAGTTTTCCTACTTCAGCTTCATCTACATTTCCTTCAAAAATCATATTGGTAATATCAGCTAAAGTTGCAATGGTTGTTCCTGCATTCATAGTATTCGATTCAATTACTTGGTCTCCTACTTCAACAGGGATGTCTAGTACCATACCGCTAATTTTAGCTTTGATTTGTGTATTGGCCTCGTTAATAAAACTACCTGAAGTTCCTGTACGGGTAATTTCATAATTTTCTTTTGCTGCACGTAGGTTTTCTTTTGCATTTAAGTATGAAACCTGCGCTTGCTCATAATCGGCTTTTGAGATCACGCCATCATTATATAGCGCCTTTTGACGGTTGTAATTTTTAGATTCGTTATTTAGTGAAATCTGAGCTGTATTAATTTGTGATTTGGCATTACTTAAATTGTTTACAGAAGGTACTACATTGAGTCGGGCGATAATGTCTCCTTTTTTAACATAATCACCTTCTACTACTATAATTTCATTGATAATACCAGAAATATTGGGTTTGATTTCGATATCTTCTTTTGCTTTAATTGATCCAGTTGCAACGGCTTTGGTACTAATATCTGTTTTAAAAGCATGAGTAGTTTCGTAGGTTACATTTTCCTTTTGATTGGTTCTCATTAGGTACATAATGGCCCATGCTGCTGCTGCTAAAAAAAGTACAATTAAAATTATTTTGATTATTCTATTCATTTTTTCAATTCTTAATAATTACGAAGCAATTTTTATATTATGATAACAAATTTAGACTTATTTTTCTTTTCTTCTTTTAATTTTTTGCCTTTGATTTATCGCTTTTCATTTCTATTACACTATTTATTCATCTCTTAGAGCATCAATAGGTTTAATGGATATAGCACGTTGAGCAGGTAATAGCCCTGCTAGCATGGCCATAATAATCATAATGACTAAAGCAATACCTAAAGTAGTTAAATCTACTGTAGCATTCATAAAAGGTATGTCTAAATCTTTATCTGAGATGAAAAAGTTATTAGTTAAAAATCTTAAACTAAAGAAAATTAGAAAGTATAAGAGAGGATAAAAAAGAATATTAAAGTAATTTTCTTTAACCTTTTTTAAAGTGATTCCATATTTTAATTGATTAATAATCATAGCAATAATAGGAAGGAAAAAGTTAATAAACCCAAATTGCACATGATTCTTATTTATGATAGCATCATTTATATAGTATAGAAACCAAGTAGCAACAATAACACCTCCTATTCCTGCAATACTCGCTAGCATAACCGATTCGATAATAATTTGTCCTCTAATTTGACTGGGTATAGCTCCTAATGCTCTTCGGATACCAAATTCCTTAGTACGTTCTTTTACAGTAATTAATAAAATACTACTAATGGCAATAACACCTGCAAATAAGGTTAAAACTCCTACAACCATAGTTAAGAGCTGCATTCCTTTCATAAAACCTTTTATTTTTCCAATAAAATCGCCTAAGTTAAAACTTCCAAAAGCTTGTGAATCTTCTGGGTGAACATTGTGTCGTTCTTTTAAAACATCTTTAATTTTAGTTTCGACTTCTTTTATATCATATTCATCTTTAACATTGATGGCCATCCAACTAATTTCATCTCCCATATTATAGAGTTGTTGAAATGTATCAAAAGGTATAAAAGCAGAATTTTCTCCTTCAAAACCAGGGCCAGTCCCTTTTTCATAAATTCCGACAACTTTAAAATAGACATTGTTAATTTTGATAAAAGTATTGACCGCGTTTTCTCCTTTTGGATATAATTCTTCCCAGATTTCTTTTCCAATTACACAAACTTTGCGTTTTTTTAAGATATCCTCTTGGTTGATAAAGCGTCCATAAATCACTTTCTTTTTAAACATTTTGTCTATTTCTGGGCGATCACCAAAAGTTCTATAGGTACCATTTTGGGTTCCATAAACAAAAGTAGATTGATTACGACTTCGTGGTGCAATAAATTTAATTTCATTAACTTTTTCTTGTAAAGCTTTCATATCACCCATACGAAGTTCTAATGTGCGGCCTCTTTGGAAACCATCATAGGGTATAGAAGTTTGCTGTGACCAAACAAACATACTGTTAGTGGCGGCTCCTTTAAGATCAGAGTCAAACCCATTTTGCATTCCCCTAGCGAGTCCTAAAAGTGTTACAAATAAGAACATACCCCATCCTACACCGATCATGGTGAGAAAGGTTCGGAATTTGTTTTTACTGATGGCAGCATAAACTTCATCCCAGGTATCTCTATCGAATAATACAATTCTCATTTATTGCTTGAACTCTTTTTTTATTTATTATTAATCATCTCTTAATGCTACAATCGGTTTTATTTTAGAGGCTCTTCGAGCAGGAATCCATCCGGCAACCAAACCTGCAATTAATAAAATAATACTGGCCATAACCAACACATAAGGTTCAATATTAGGTTGTTTAATAAAATAATCCTTTAAATCATCTTCTATATTATTAACCAAAATGGTAGCAATAGCAATTCCAATATAACCTGAAATGATGGTTATGGTCATAGCTTCTTGTAAGATTAATCCCACAATATTTCGAGGAGTAGCGCCTAAAGCTTTTCGAATACCAATTTCTTTGGTACGTTCTTTTACTGTAAAAACCATAATGTTGGCAATACTTACAACACCTGCAACCAAGCTTCCAAAACCAATAAAAAATACAATAACGGTAATAACTAATAAAAAGGAATTGGTACTAGACATTTCTTCAGCACCATTATTTAATCGGATACCACGTTGATCATTAGGTGCAACATCATGTTTGGCTCTCATAGCAGCAGTTATGGTATTAGCTAAGGTACTGATTTGATCAATAGACATCCCATCAATAGGAGTGATTTCTATTTGATTTATATTTTTTGTACTACCATATATAACTTGTAATGTGGTAAGAGGAACATAAGCAATCCGTTCAGCATCATCACCATCTTCACTACTAAAGACACCAATAACTTGATACATATTACCATCCATTTGTAAATATTTTCCAATAGGATTTTCGTTTTTGAATAAATCACTTACAATGAGTTTTCCAATAACCACCACTTTAGATAAATTATCCAGATCTTTTTGCATTAAATTCCGACCTTGAATTAATTCATCTTCAGTCATTTTAGCATAAACAGGTTGAGTTCCAGTAATGGAATAATTACCTGATTCTTTACCATATCGAATAGTAAGTCCTTCGGTAAGAGTAGATTTTATATATTTAATAAAACTAGGAAAACTGGATTTTAAAAAATCATAATCTTCGTTTTCAAATTGAATTTGGCGTCCTTCTTGAAAACCTTTATAAGAAATGGTAGTTCGTCCACCACTTAAACTGATATTTAATGAGTTGGCATCAAAAAATTCAGATTCGAAACCATTTTGAAGTCCTTGACCTAGTCCAGAAAGCGTAATAAAAACAAACAATGCCAAAGCAATAGTAAACCCCGACAAAAAAGTTCGAAGTTTATTACTTGAAATGGAATTCCATATTTCGCGCCAACGATCTAAATCAAACATCTTTTTATAATTAAGAGTTAAGAATAGAATCTTATTATTAATTCTGCATTCTGATATTAAATTACACTCTTACTTGTTCTATTTTTTTATCACTCATGATTACACCATCTTTTAATCGTACAATACGTTTACACATATGGGCGATATCATCTTCATGCGTTACCATTAAAATCGTTTTTCCTTCATCATTAATTTCTTGTATAAGACGCATAACTTCATGAGAGGTTTTAGAATCTAAGGCACCTGTAGGCTCATCAGCCAATAATAATTTAGGTTTTGCAGCTAGAGCACGAGCAATAGCAACACGTTGTTTTTGACCTCCAGAAAGTTCATTAGGCATGTGGGTAGCCCAATCTTTTAGTCCAACACGTTCTAAATAAGATAGTGCAATTTCTTTTCGCTTATTTCGTGCTACTTTTTGATAATATAAAGGTAGTGCTACGTTTTCTGTTATATTTTTAAAACTGATTAAATTATATGATTGAAAAATAAATCCTAAAAATTGATTACGATAATTTGCAGCTTTGGTTTCATTAAGCTTTTCAATTCTGAATTCATCTAGATCATAAGTACCCTCGTCATGCTCGTCTAACATACCAATAATATTCAATAATGTAGATTTTCCAGAACCAGAAGAACCCATAATCGCAACAAATTCACCTTCTTCAACATGTAAATCAATTCCTTTTAAAACATGTAAAGAATTGGAACCCATTTTATACGATTTATGTAGGTTTTTGATTTCAATCATAGTTACAAATATAAGGTGTTTATGGGAGATTATTTTAATGCTTCTTGATTTTATATACGATGCAGTTTTGTAAGCTAGGATATGAGTGGAGTAAAGGATGTTTGAATTCTTTAATTTTATGCATTCCAATTCGTTTCATAACACTTTCAGATGGTTTATTTATTATTGGAGCAATAGAAATGATTTCTTTTAAATTAAGTTGGTTAAAACCATACTCTAAACATTGTTTTGCTCCTTCTGTTGCATAACCTTTCTTCCAAGATTTTCTTTTTAATCGCCAACCAATATCTACGGAAGGCATAAAATCAGCTTCAAATTCTTGTTGTGATAAACCAATGAAACCAATAAATTCATTCTTTTCCAAACAATCTACAGCAAAATAACAATACTGATCTTTTTTAAATTGATTATTCATTTTTTCAATAAAGTTCTCACAATCTTTTTCAGAATATTTTTTTGGAAAGAATTGCATAACATGATCATCTTGATTCATTTCATATAGATCTGCTAAATCATCTAAATCCCATGTTCTAAAACCAAGGCGTTGTGATTTGAAAATATAATGCATAATAGTAAATTAAGATTTCGTATCCTTAAAAGCACCTGAAAAAATCAGTCCTCCAATAATTCCCATTAAGATAAAAGTTACTTGTTCTACCATATTTACATTATTAGAAGTAGATTCATGTAGAAATACAGAGCTTAAACCAATAAAGGTTTTACTTCCTGGAACCAAAGTAATAATTCCCTGAGTTAAGAAAACAATTCGAGGAGTATGTGTAATGTTTTTAACAATGGTACTAAGCATAACCGTTGTGATGGTTCCTAAAAAAGTACTAAGAAGAATACCTAAAGGAGCCAAAAGATAAATGGTAGCAAAACTTAAAGAACTAACTAATATACTAAAAACAATATCCTTTTTTCTAACATTAAATAGAGGAATTAAAGTTAATGAGAATAAGGGAATAGCACAGTAACTAATCCACTTAGGTATGTTGTTTATGATGTCATGATGAGGAACCTCTATGATTAATGGTAAAAGTTGAAGTCCTAAGATAACACCAAAAAATTGTTTGAATAATGAAATGATGGCATCAGCTAGTTTTGCAGTTCCTGAAACCAAACTTTTTGAAGTGATTTCCTCTAAAGCAGTGGTAATAGATAACCCTGGAATAAAGATGATAATTGAAGCCAGAATAGTAAGGGAAATATTAATTTCAGGAAAAGGAACAGAAAGTAACCCGATGATGATGGTAGCTGTAAAAGAAGCTAATGACTCTAGTGTGCTGGTGATATAATTAGATCTTCTGGCAAAATGTGTAATAAAACCAATAATAATACCTACAAAAAACGAAACAATAAAGGAAATCCAATTGGTTCCCATTAATAAATTAAAAGCACTAGCAGCAATTCCAAAAGAAAAAATTTGAAAAGTTGGATGATAATCATTAGGTCGCTTTTTTATGGCTAATAATTGAGACTTAGCATCATCAATTGTAATTTTATTATCCAATAAGTTTCGTGCAACTTCAACCGAATTTGCTAATGCTCCCAAATTAAATACTCCTGGAGCCACACGTTCAACGTAACTGTAAGTATTTTGATCATGATTTTCGTAAAAAATATAATTAATGGAAGTCGGCAAATCCATAAAAGTACCTGTGATTTCTTGTCTTTCGGAAACTTTTTTTAAAAAAGATTCTATCTTGTATGAAGGAACTCCATAGCGATGTAAAGCTTTGCCTAATTGTATGATAAATTGATATTTTTTAGGTGTACTCAATTCTTTTTGGTTAAGATTTCGACAAAAATACATAAAACTGTGTACATAACTTGATATTTTAAAGCAGTTTCTAAAAACATTTTACTACTTTAACCGCTTCAAAATATTCTCGATGAAAATTAATGGAAAAATTACGATAACAGGTTCTAAAAGTGAAACCAATCGATTGTTGTTATTACAAGCATTATCTGATCATGCATTTGAAATTTTGAATGTTTCTAATTCAAAAGATTCACAAGTGATGCAAGCTGCTTTAACTTCAAAAGAAGAGGAAGTTAATATAGGAATTGCAGGAACAGCAATGCGTTTTTTGACGGCTTATTTTGCAGTCAAAGAAGGAAGAAAAACCATTTTGACGGGAATTGGAAGAATGTTAGAGCGTCCTGTAGGTATTTTAGTAGATGCTTTAAATGAATTAGGAGCAGAGATTACGTTTGTAAATAAAAAAGGGTATCCACCGTTAGAGATTAGAGGAAAGAAAATTGAAAAGAATTGTATAGAAATTCCTGCAGATGTTAGTAGTCAATACGTTACGGCATTGATGTTGATCGCTCCTTTTTTGGAGAAAGGATTAACGATACATCTAAAAGGTAAAATAACATCCATCCCCTATATTGAAATGACACAGGGATTGTTACAAAGAGTGGGTGTAAAATGTGTTTTTAAAGGGAATCAAATTAAAATAATACCTTCAACTATTTTAATGGAAACACAAACGGTTGAATCGGATTGGAGCTCGGCATCGTATTATTATTCTTTGCTGGCTATTTCAGATGGAGGAGAAATACAATTAGGATCTTACCGAGAAGATAGTTTGCAAGGTGATAAAGAATTAGTCACCATCTATAAAAATTTTGGAATTGAATCAGTATTTATAGAAAATCAAGTGATTTTAAAGAAGAAAGAAAATGTTGAACAACCTGATTTTATAGCTCTGGATTTAAATGATACTCCTGATATTGCACAAACTATAGCGGTGACATGTACCGCATTAAAAATTAAATGTAAACTAACAGGTTTGGCTACCTTGAAAATTAAAGAAACGGATCGTTTAGAAGCTTTAAAACTCGAATTGTTTAAGTTTGGAGCTCAGGTTATAACAACGAATAATTCTTTAGAGATAAAAGATTTTGGAGAAGCTCAAGCAAATATCGAAGTTAAAACCTATCATGATCATCGAATGGCTATGGCATTTGCTCCTTTAAAACTATATCATGACTTTACAATTGAAGATCGAAATGTTGTAGAGAAATCCTATCCAGATTTTTGGAATGATTTTGAAAAATTAGGTATTTCATTTATCGATAAATAATGTTGTTTCATCTATGTTTTTTGATGTTTTATCGTTAACTTGCCTAAAGAGTATAGTTTGGCTTAGGTTTTGAAATAAAAAGTCTAAATGATTAAAAAAATAAAAACACAACATGAAAATTTTAAACGTATTTTTCGCTTTAGTAACAGTAGGTATTTTAGCGAGTTGTAGCTCAACACAAAAAGTAACCCAAAAAGATATGAAAACAGAAACATTTTGGATTAATAGTGCAAAAGTAGATTGTGTTGGGGTAGGTCCTATGTCTTGTATGCAAGTTCAAAAGGGAGATTATATTCTTTTTGGAAATTGGCAAAATTTTTATGATCAGATAGAAGGATTTGATTATGAGCCAGGTTATATCTATAAATTAAAAGTAGAAGTAGAAGATCTAGACCCTAGAATGGTTCCTGCTGATGCATCATCTAAGCGATATAAATTAGTAGAAGTTTTAAGAAAAGAAGCTGATCAAAAAGCACAAGTAAATGATATTTGGGTATTAGCTCAAATAGAAGGTAAGGATATTACAATTTCTGATGAAAAAGAACGACCACGTTTAGAGATTAATTTAGCACAACGTAAAATCATGGGGAAAGGTGTTTGTAATCGTATGTTTGGAGAATTAAAAAATCTTACAGCAGAAAAAATAGAATTTGGAGCGATAGGAACAACACGTATGATGTGTATTAACAATATGGAGTTAGAAGATCAATATACAAAAACAATTGGTAATACAGCACAATATGCTATTGAAGAAGGACAATTAATATTGAAAGACGATACAGGAAAAGAAATTCTACGTTTTAAAAAGGTAGATTAATTATTCCGACTTAATAATGAAAGAGATCCCGAACATGTTTCGGGATTTTTTAGTTTTGTAATTATGCAAGGACATAAAAAATAATATAACCTTTCATATTATCAATTATCAATTATCAATTTTTGAATTACCTTTGTTAAAGTATGAAGATTTCAAAGAAAACATTAGCCGATTTAGAGTTTCAAAATGTAATGAATGAGGTGCTATTACACTGTAAAAGTGATTTAGCAAAGAAGAAAGCAGAACAAATTCAGCCTATTGAAAATAAAAAAAGATTAATTGCTGAATTAAAGTTTGTTAATGAGTTTGTTGCTTCATTTGAAAATGAAAATGCGTTTCCTTCCATTGAGTTTGATGAAGTTACTGAAGAAATCAGAATGTTGAATATTGAAGATTCATTTTTAGAAGCAGATTCCTGTTTAAAAATAAAACGATTATCACAAAGAGCGAATGAAATCATTCAGTTTGTTGAGAAATTTGAAGAATATTATCCCACATTACATGTTTTGACTTCAAAAGTGCCTTTTACAAAAGAAATTATTAAGAAAATTAATAAAGTTTTTAACCGTTTTGGTGAAGTGAAAGATGATTCTACCCCTTTGTTAAAAGAAATTAGACAACAAATTGTAAGTCAAAATAGAGCTATATCTGATAAATTTCGTCAAGAATTAAAAAAATACGGTTCACAAGATTATTTAGATACCATTCAGGAATCAGTGGTAGATAATAAACGCGTTTTAGCGGTAAAATCAGCTTATAGAAGAAAGGTAGTAGGTTCTGTTTTAGGGCAATCTAAAACAGGTTCTATTGTGTTTATAGAGCCTGATTCCATGATACGTGTTAATCGTGCTTTACAACAACTGAAAGAGGATGAAAGAGAAGAAGTCGTTAAAGTTTTAAAAGCTTTAACTGAAGAACTTCGTGAGGATATTGATTTGTTTGGAAAGTACCAAAGTTTACTAGCTCATTTAGATTTTGTGAGAGCGAAGGCAATGTACGCAGAAGAGATAGGTGCTATATTACCTGAAATTAATCAAGAACAACACTTAAAATTAATGGATGCTTATCATCCTATCTTATATAAAACGAATAATGAAGAGGGGAAAAAAACGATTCCACAAAGTATAGAATTGAATGCAAAACAACGAATTATTGCTATTTCAGGTCCAAATGCGGGAGGAAAAAGTATTTCATTAAAGACCATTGGGTTGTTGCAAGTGATGATTCAAAGTGGCGTATTAATTCCAGTTCATTTTAGAAGTTCCATTTGCTTTTATGATAAGATTTTAACGGATATTGGAGATAATCAATCTATTGAAAATCATTTGAGTACCTATAGTTATCGTTTGAAACAAATGCGTTCTTTTTTAAAAGAATGTGATGGGAATACTCTTTTCTTGATTGATGAATTTGGTACAGGTTCAGATCCTGAATTGGGAGGAGCTTTAGCAGAAGTGTTTTTAGAAGAATTTTATGAACGGGGAGCAGCAGGCGTTCTAACGACACATTATACCAATATTAAGTTAAAAATAGAAGAACTCCCACAAGCTGTGAATGCGTGTATGTTATTTAACGAAAGAACCTTAGAGCCTTTGTATGTTTTAGAAGTAGGACAAGCAGGAAGTTCTTTTACATTTGAAGTAGCTCAAAAGAATGGAATTCCTTATTCTTTATTGAACCGTGCAAAGAAAAAAGTAGAGCGTGATACCGTTCGTTTGGATAAAACGATGGTGAAGTTGCAACAAGAAAAGTTCCGAGTAGAAAAATCAAAACAAAAATTAGAAGCTACTGAGCAAAAAGTAGCGCAAAAGCATGAGACTTTAGAATCCATAAAAGAAAAAGTTGAAGAGAAGTTACATCAATATCAAGAAGCCTATGATCGTAACCAAAAATATATCTCATTGGGTAAAAAGTTGGATACGCTTGCAGAAAAATATTTTTATAATAAACGTAAGAAAGATTTGATGAAAGAAGCTTTGCGAATTGTAGAAATGGAAAATGCTAAACGAAAAAAAGCTACGAAAAAAGAAGTTAAAAAACGTAAAAGTGAACAAGCACAGATTGATAATGAGTTAAAACAAAAAGTAACACCTATTCGTGAAAAGAAAAAGGTGGATGAAGCTTATGTAAAAGAATTGGAAGCTAAAGAATTAGAAAAATATATTCAAAGTTTGACTGTAGGAAACCGTGTAAAAGTGAAAGATGGAACTTCTATTGGAACCATTGATAAAATAGAAAAGAAAGTAGCTTTTGTAAACTTTGGTATCGCCACGATGAAAGTGGCATTAAAAGATTTGAAAAAAGTGAATTAAGAATAGATAAGTTGTAAGTATAAAATGTATTTAAAGTTTTCTTTTTAAATTTAATGCATGGATTTTACAAAAAAATACAGAGAAAATGGTGCTATTGGAGCATTGTTAGATGAATATGAAAAAGCAATTGTAGAGTTACAACAAATTCTGAACCCTATTACGAAACAAGAACTCATAACAATAGTTGATGCTAATACGGAAGATGAAGATTGTCGCTCCATTCAAACGATCCTAACTCATATAGTAAGTTCAGGCTATCATTATATAATTAAAATTCGTGAGAATCTTGGCGAAAAACCAGAGGTTAAAGAAAAGGCTACTTTTCAAAGAAATACTATTGAAGAGTACGCTGTTAGTTTAAATGAAATGTTTCAATTTTCTGAAAAGCTTTTTAAAGACTACCCTAACTTAGAATTGGAAATTATAGAACGAAAAGATAAAATTCATACAACATACGGGCAAGTTTATGATTATGAACAGTTATTAGAACATGCCATTGTACATGTTTTAAGACACAGAAGACAAATAGAACGATTTTTAATAAAATTGAAGAAAGAATCGTATTTTTGAAGAATGAATAACGCATTAGACTTAAGAACTGTAAAAGTTTCACGTTATATAATCCCTTTACGAGAAGGAGGTTCCCTTCCTGCTTTGGTTGAGGTTGATGATGATTTTAAATATGTACTCAAGTTTAGAGGAGCGGGTCATGGTACAAAAGCCTTAATTTCAGAGTTAATAGGAGGTACAATTGCTAAAATACTTGGATTGCAAATTCCTGAACTGGTTTTTGCAGAATTAGATGAAGATTTTGGAAGAACGGAAGGAGATGAAGAAATTCAAGATTTATTAAAAGCAAGTGTAGGAACAAATTTAGCTTTACATTACCTTTCAGGATCTGTTAATTTTGATCCAGAAGTAACGTCAGTAGACTCCTTGTTGGCTTCAAAAATTGTTTGGCTCGATGCTTTTATTACCAATGTTGACCGAACTTTTCGAAATACGAATATGCTGATGTGGAAAAAAGAACTGTGGCTTATTGATCATGGGGCTTCTTTATACTTTCATCATTCATGGGATAATTGGGAAAAACACGCAACCAGTCCATTTTCCTTAATAAAGGACCATGTGCTACTTCCCAAAGCCTCTAAATTAAAAGAAGTAGATCAAGATTTTAAACAAGTTTTAACATCAGAAAGAATAGATGAAATTGTTAATTTAATACCAGATGATTGGTTGTATTGGAAAGATACATTTGATACTCCAGATCAATTACGAAATGTGTACAAAGAATTTTTAACTCGAAGACTTTCCTCTAGCGAAGTTTTTGTAAAAGAAGCTCAAAATGCAAGAGAAAAATATATATGAATACGCGATCATTCGTTTAGTTCCTAAAGTAGAACGTGAAGAATTTTTTAATGTAGGATTGGTTCTTTTTTGTAAACATCAAAAATTTATTCGGATGCAATACCATCTTTGCCAAGATAAGTTTGCATTAATTGCACCAGATCTAGAATATGAAACTGTTTTGGAAAACTTAGAAGCCTTTCAAAAAATTGCAGATGGAACTTCATTATCGAGTCCTATTGCTCAATTAGATATAGCTGAACGCTTTCGTTGGCTAACGGCATTACGAAGTTCTGTTATACAAACTTCTCGTCCACACTCTGGAAAAACTCATGATTTAGAAAAAACCTTTCAAAGACTTTTTGAAGAGATGGTTGAATAATTATTTAATGTTAGTTGTGTGATTTAAGAATTAATATTAATAAAGACTATTGATTAACAATTATGGATTTTATATTTTCACTTAATACTTAAATCAATTGTTCACTTTTCGTTCTTCACTGTTCATTTTTAACTATTCGCTTTTCACTTTAATTAGAAATATCCCTATTTTTGTAGTTTATATTGAAAACATAACCCTTGCTTAAAGCCTAGTGCTTAAAGCTCAAAGCATCATACAACGTGAGTTCAAACTATTTAGATACTTTAAATGAATCCCAAAGAGAAGCAGTAGAAGCAACAGAAGGCCCTTTGATGGTTATTGCAGGTGCTGGGTCAGGAAAAACACGTGTTTTAACCTACCGAATAGCACATTTAATGAATAAAGGAGCGGACTCATTTAATATTTTAGCTTTAACTTTTACCAATAAAGCTGCACGTGAAATGAAAGAACGTATTGGAGCTATAGTGGGAAGTACAGAAGCTAAGAATCTTTGGATGGGAACATTTCACTCTGTTTTTGCACGGATTTTGCGTGCTGAGGCAGATAAATTAGGATATCCATCAAACTTTACAATTTATGATACACAAGATTCTGTAAGTGTTCTGACAAAGATTATCAAAGAGATGCAGTTGGATAAAGATGTTTATAAAGCCAAACAAGTTTTAGGAAGAATATCACAATATAAAAACAATTTGATTACAGTTAGAGCCTATTTTAATAACGCAGAGTTGCAAGAGAATGATGCCGCCGCTATGCGTCCTAAAATGGGAGATATTTACAAATTGTATGTAGAACGTTGCTTTAAAAGTGGTGCAATGGATTTTGATGATTTATTGTTAAGAACCAATGAATTACTAACAAGATTTCCTGAAGTTTTATCAAAGTATCAAGACCGTTTTCGTTATATTTTGGTAGATGAGTATCAAGATACCAACCATTCACAATATCTTATTGTAAAAGCATTAGCCTCTCGCTATGAAAATTTATGTGTAGTAGGAGATGATGCACAATCTATTTATGCCTTTCGAGGTGCTAATATTCAGAATATTTTGAACTTTCAAAGTGATTATCCTGATGCTAGAATGGTACGTTTAGAGCAAAATTACCGTTCTACAAAGAATATTGTAAAAGCAGCTAATGATATCATTGCAAAGAATAAAAATCAAATTCAGAAAGATGTTTGGACTTCCAATGATGAAGGTGATTTAATAAAAGTTTACCGAGCCCTTTCTGATGGAGAAGAAGGACGTTATGTAGCAGGGACTATATTTGATAAAGCACTTTCGGAACAAAGACACTATAGTGATTTTTGTATTTTATATAGAACCAATGCACAATCACGAGCTATTGAAGAGTCTCTTCGAAAAAAGAATATCCCTTATAAAATATACGGAGGGTTATCATTTTACCAACGAGCTGAAATTAAAAATGTACTATCCTATTTAAGAGTGCTAGTCAATCCAAATGACCAAGAAGCTTTAATGCGTATTATTAATTATCCTAAAAGAGGTATTGGGCAAACGACGATTAATAAACTAGTGGTAGGAGCTAATGAAAAAGGAATTTCGTTATATGAAACTATACAAAATGCCCATCGTTTAGATTTAGGAATTAATGCCGGAACATTAAAAAAGCTACGCGAGTTTTATACGTTAATGGAAAGCTATGCTATAATGCAAAAAACACAAGACGCGTTTGAAATAGCAGCTTATATTGTAAAAACATCTGGAATTATTAAAGCATTAAAAGATGATGATACACCTGAAGGAATTTCACGTTATGAAAACGTACAGGAATTATTAAACAGTGTAAAAGGATATGTAGAAGAAGAAGAACAAGTAGAAGATGGGAATCCTTCTCTGACTGGTTTTCTAGAAAATGTAGCATTATCATCTGATTTAGATACAGATACGGAAGAAGATCAAAATAAAGTATCCTTAATGACCATTCACTTAGCCAAAGGGCTAGAGTTTCCAGTAGTGATGATTGTAGGGCTAGAAGAAAATTTATTCCCTTCAATGATGGCATTGAATTCACGTCAAGATTTAGAAGAAGAAAGGCGTTTGTTCTATGTGGCACTCACTCGAGGAGAACAACAAGTTTTGTTATCATATGCTGTAACACGTTACCGATGGGGAAAATTAATTGACTCAGAACCAAGTCGCTTTATTGAAGAAATTGATGATCAATATTTGGATACTACTTTAGCGTTCCCTAAGCGTAAAACAATAAATAATTCAGGGTTAGATGCCTCTCTTTTTGGAACGAATTTATCGAATACTTCATCTAAACCTCAAAGGGCTATTCCTAGAAAGCTCAAAGCTATACAAGGAACATCGACGGCTGAGGAGGGAAATACTACTTCAGTTGATGATCTAAAAGTAGGACTTAACGTCGAGCATACTCGTTTTGGGAAAGGTAAAATAGAAAGTATTGAAGGTAATAAAGAGGATATTAAAATTATAATAAATTTTCAGCACGTAGGGAAGAAAAAGTTATTATATAAATTTGCAAAGGGAAAAATAAAAGTGGTTTGAGAATTGTTTAAAAAATCTAATCTTCTATGCCTTCGAAAAATTCTTTTAAAGTCATATCATGAGCATCTAATATTCGTAAAAGATTCTTTATCGTAAAATTAGTACCTTTCTCCATTCTCCAGTACTGTACGCGAGGAATTTTATTCTCCCAAGCAAAGTAATCATAGCTTACATAACCTTTCTCTTTTCTTAACTGACGTACTCTTTCAGCAATTTTTACTATTCTTTCATCCATGTGTGTGTGTTTTTAACTGTCTACAAAGTTGTTGATTTTCCTATTATAAAGTGTACCATTTATTAAAAGTTCTTTTGTTATAGAAAAACAACTTGTTTTTAGACTAATTTTCTCACGACAAATTTAGTATTTGGGTTAAAAGTTTTGTACTTCATTCGTTGAAGGGAAGCATATTAAAGATTAATTTAATAAATATTTTAGTTGAAGGTAGATTTCTTATTATATTTGTTCAAATTTATTTTTATGGAATATAATGTTGATAGAGAAAGGTTAATCATACCAGAATATGGACGCCATGTACAAAAGATGATTAATCACTGTATTTCAATCGAAGACGAAGAAGAACGTAATAAGTGTGCAAATGCTATTATATCTGTTATGGGAAATCTAAATCCACACTTGAGAGACGTTCCTGATTTTCAACATAAATTATGGGATCAATTATTTATTATGTCTAATTTTAAATTAAAAGTTGATTCCCCTTACCCTGTTCCAACTCCAGAACAATTTCAAGAATTACCTAAAAAAATAGAATATCCAGTTGTAGCTAAGAAATATCGATATTATGGACATAATATTAAAGAAATGATTGCGATTGCTATTTCATGGGAAGAAGGAGATAAAAAAGAAGCTTTAATTTATACGATAGCCAATCACATGAAAAAGTGTTTTTTAAAGTGGAATAAAGATACAGTAGAAGATGCTACAATTTGGAGGCATTTAGATGACTTATCTGATGGACAGCTTATGATAAAAGGAGAAGTAGATGATTTAGTAGATCTGGATAACCAAGAAAAAAATTATCAACGACGTAATTTTAAAAAAAGACGAAAAAACTAAATGGGAAGTTTTAGAATAAAAGGGGGAAAGAGTTTAAAAGGAGAAATTCAACCACAAGGAGCTAAAAATGAAGTATTACAAATTTTGTGTGCCGTTTTATTAACTCCAGAACCAGTAAGAATAAAAAATATCCCTGATATAGTAGATGTCAATAAACTTATTGAAATATTGAGTAATCTTGGCGTGAAAATCATGAAGAATGGAAAGGGAGATTATACTTTTCAAGCAGATGAAGTTCATACTGAATATATGACCTCAAAAGAATTCCGTAAAGATGGGGCCTCACTAAGAGGGTCGATTATGTTGATTGGACCTATGCTGGCACGATTTAAAAAAGGTTATATGCCAAAGCCAGGAGGAGATAAAATAGGCCGTCGACGTTTGGATACACATTTTGAAGGATTCATTAAATTAGGAGCCCAATTTCGTTATAATAAAGATGAATTATTTTACGGAGTAGAAGCTGATCATTTAAAAGGAGCTTATATGTTATTGGATGAGGCTTCAGTTACAGGAACAGCTAATATTGTGATGGCAGCCGTTTTAGCCGAAGGGAAAACCACTATTTATAATGCTGCATGCGAACCTTACTTACAACAATTGTGTAAAATGTTAGTTCGTATGGGAGCTAAGATTTCAGGTATCGGATCGAACTTACTTACAATTGAAGGGGTAAAAGAATTGAATGGAACAGAGCATACGGTATTACCTGATATGATTGAAATTGGTTCTTGGATTGGTTTAGCAGCTATGACGAAGTCAGAAATTACCGTAAAAAATGTAAGTTGGGATAATTTGGGTGTTATTCCGAGTGTATTTGCTAAATTGGGTATTACCATAAAACGTAAAGGAGATGATATTATAGTACCACGTCATGAAAATTATGAAATACAAAAATTTATTGATGGATCTATTTTAACCATTGCAGATGCGCCTTGGCCAGGTTTTACACCCGATTTATTAAGTATTATTTTAGTAACGGCTTGTCAAGCAAAAGGAACAGTATTAATTCATCAAAAAATGTTTGAATCTCGTTTGTTCTTTACCGATAAATTAATTGATATGGGGGCACAAATTATTCTGTGTGATCCACATCGTGCAACAGTAGTTGGTTTAAACCATGAAACGGCTTTAAAAGGTTCTACAATGACTTCCCCTGATATTCGAGCAGGAATATCACTTTTAATAGCTGCACTTTCAGCAGATGGGACTTCTGTTATACAAAATATTGAACAAATTGATCGTGGATATGAAGATATAGACGGTCGTTTGAAAGCCATAGGAGCAGATATTGTGAGAATGTAATGATGATTTGAAAATAAATAAAACCATTCCGAAACAAGTTCGGAATGGAAAAAAATATAAATCTATAAGCCGGATTCTGTAAAGAGGAAAAAATAAACCCCTTTTCTTGTCATTTATCTAGCTCCGACATTACTATCGAAATCAAAACTGCCTACCCTCCAACTTTGGGCGAGTAACCCTCGAACGTTGGTATACATGGCATTGCACCGCATAGAGTTTACCTGATTTCACTACAGCCTAACTGTACATCCTTTCTGTTGCACTAGTCCTATCCCGAAACAAGTTCGAAATGACGGGTGTTACCCGCTATGTTACTCTGTGGTGTCCGGACTTTCCTCTCCGAAATAAATTCGAAGCGACAAGACGATTTACAATTACAAAGATATTCTTTTTTTAATGAATATATCGTAAGTGGATACCTATTTAATCCAAGTTTATGAGTTGTGCAACTTCCATATAGTGTATTTCATCGATAACTTTTATTTACTATAATATATAATTATATATATGTGTAAAATAAATATATTATTATGAAAAATTTTATTAAAGAATTTACTAGGCTATTTTTAATAATAACCATTTTACTAGGGATAACATTATTTCATTCTTGTAGTAGTGATGATACTACGGGAGAAGAAAGAACAAATTTGAGTATTCAAGAAGCATCGAAGACATTAGAACCTGTTTCTGATAATACTATTTATTTTTCAGAAGTTGAGGAAGAAGTTGGAGAAAAGAAAAGTAGTAGAACGAATGAATATTATGATTATTTTATTATTAACCAATCAGAAACTAATTGGTTTTATGCCAATAGTGATCAATTAGATGATTTTTGGGGACGTTATGTAGATGTTAAAATTAAACATGGAGGATATGACTTTAATGCTTATTCGTACCCCAGTAACGCTTACATTTGGTTTGGAGAAGCATTTTATAGGCACTTTCGGTATAACGTAGGGGGAAATGGTGTCGCCGTAACGGGAATGTTAGCTCATGAATATGCACATCAGGTACAATGGAGATTAGGGATTGGGAATTATAATTATACCCTTTATCATGAATTACAAGCAGATGCTCTAGCAGGCTATTTTATGGGGCATAGGAGTGGTGAAAACTTAAATTGGGATGAAGTTAAATTTGTTGCTCATGGACAAGGAAGTGTAGCAGGAGGAGATCATGGAACGTACAACCAACGATATAATGCAGTTCAAATAGGGTATAATATAGCCAAAAATAATCCAAATATTTCGGCACAAGAATTTAAAAGACAATTTGATAATTGGTTTTATTAAGTTGTGTAGGGTAGTGTTTATATGGGGGCCTATTTCAAATTTTTGGAATAGGCTTTTGAGTTTAAATTAAAATTCATACGTTATAATTTATCTTTCCTAATTAAATATGTATTTTTGCGTTAAATTTAAAAAAAGCAATCAATGTTAAATGTTTCAAATCTTTCATTACAATTTGGTAAACGTGTATTATTTGATGAAGTAAACCTTAAGTTTACACGAGGGAATTGTTATGGAATTATTGGGGCCAATGGTGCAGGAAAATCAACCTTCTTAAAAATATTATCAGGAGAAATAGATCCTACAACAGGACATGTAAGCCTTGAAAAAGGAAAACGTATGTCTATTTTAAAACAGGATCATCATGAATACGATGAAGTGTCTGTTTTAGAAACCGTTATGATGGGTAATAAGCAAATGTATGATGTGAAACATGAAATGGACTCATTATACGCAAAACCTGATTTTTCAGAAGAAGATGGTATCAAAGCAGGAGAATTAGGTGTGATTTTTGAAGAAATGGGTGGTTGGAATGCTGAATCTGATGCAGGAACCTTACTATCTAATTTAGGAATTAAACCAGATGATCATTATAAATTAATGAATGAAATGGATAACAAAGCCAAAGTACGTGTGTTATTAGCACAAGCTTTGTTTGGGACTCCTGATGTATTGATTTTAGATGAGCCTACCAATGATTTAGATGTTGAAACTATTTCTTGGTTAGAAGATTTCTTGGCTAATTATGAAGAAACGATTATTGTAGTTTCACACGATCGTCACTTTTTAGATTCTGTATGTACTGATATTTGTGATATTGATTTCTCAAAAATTAATATTTTTTCAGGTAATTATACGTATTGGTATGAAGCAAGTCAATTAGCGCAACGTCAACGTGCACAACAAAACAAAAAAGCAGAAGATAAAAAGAAAGAATTACAAGAATTTATCTCACGATTTAGTTCCAATGTAGCAAAAGCAAAACAAGCTACGGCACGTAAGAAGATGTTAGATAAATTAGATATTGAGCATATGCCTCATTCTTCAAGACGTTATCCAGCTATTATTTTTGAACGTGAACGTGAAGCAGGAGATCAAATCTTAGAAGTTACGGGGTTAAAAGCATCGAATGAAGACGGTATTTTATTTAAGGATATACACTTAAACTTAAAAAAAGGAGATAAAGTAGCCGTGATCTCTAAAAATTCTAAAGCTACTACTGCATTTTTTGAGATGCTAGAAGGTCGTAAAGAAATTGAAGAAGGAGAGATTAAATGGGGAGTGACAACTTCACAAGCCTATATTCCTGTAGAAAACTCAGAATATTTTAAAAATGATTTAAATTTAGTGGATTGGCTTCGTCAATACGTAGAAACAGATGAAGAACGCCATGAACAACATATACGAGGATTTTTAGGAAAAATGTTGTTTTCAGGTGATGAAGCATTAAAACAATCTTCTGTATTATCAGGAGGAGAGAAAATGCGTTGTATGTTTTCTAGAATGATGCTTGTAAAAGCTAATGTATTATGTTTTGATGAACCAACCAATCACTTGGATTTGGAAAGTATAACGGCTCTGAACAATGCGATGAAATCATTTAAAGGAACTGTTTTGGTAACATCTCATGATCATGAAATGTTACAAACAACATGTGATCGGATTATTGAATTAACTCCAAAAGGAATTATCGATCGTTATATGACGTATGATGAATATTTAAATGATCCAAAAGTAAAAGAATTAAGAACATCCTATTATAACTAACAATATATACGCCTCAATTTTTGTAAATTGAGGCTTTTTTATGAAAAAACCTATTATATATAACCTTATAGAGCTTAATATAGCGATGTTATTAATCAGTACATCCGGTCCATTGGGTCGATTTATTGATTTAGCACCACCAGTTACCATTTGGTTTCGTGCATTATTTGCATGTTTTATTATAGGAGGATATTGTGTATATAAAAAAATCTCTTTTAAAATTAATTTTAAGCAAGATGGGTTTTTATTATTGTTAGGAGGTGTTTTAATGGGAGGTCATTGGATTTCATATTTTTACGCTTTACATTATTCAAATGTGGCAATAGGAATGCTTTCTTTATTTACATTTCCAGTGATTACCATTTTTTTAGAACCCTTTTTTTTCAAAACGAGTATTAATATTCGGCAAATAGGACTTGGTTTCATGGTCCTTATAGGAGTGTATTTATTAGCTCCAACTTTTTCTTTAGAAAGTTCTTATACTATAGGAATCCTTTTCGGTTTATTCTCAGCAGTTCTTTATTCTGTCCGTAACTTATTGATTAAGAATCAAATAAAAAAATATAATAGTTCTTTATTGATGTGGATTCAAATGTTAGTCATTACATTGTTTTTTACACCTGTATTAGCATTTTTTGAATATGATTTTGAAGAGATTCAATGGTTGCCTATTGTTTCTTTAGCATTGTTTACTACAGCGATAGGGCATAGTTTGTTTGTAAAAAGTTTAAATCATTTTACAGTAGGTACAGCTAGTATTATAGGAAGTATTCAGCCTATTTATGGTATTATATTGGCTATGATTTTTTTACAAGAATATCCTACTTATCGAACTTTGCTTGGTGGAAGTTTGATATTAGGAACTGTTATTATAGAGAGTTATCGATCGATAAGAGTGAAAAAATAATTTTTCATAAATTTATCAACTGTTTGGGAGCCTATTTGATAGATGTTTATTTAATGGTAATCGAATAATAACTAATTAATTTTATAAGGAATGTACCTTTATAAAAATTAAATAGGAATATAGTGAAAAAAAGTGGGTATTACATATTATGTAGTTTTATAACAATTTCTTTGTTTTCTCAAATTAATTTATTGGATCTTCCTTTAGTAAAAGAATATGATGATAATGAAACTTTTAGAAAAGAAGTAGAAGAAGCTATAAAATCAGGTTCCCCTGAAGATAAAATTACAGCTCTTCTTTTAAAAGCAAATTATACCTTAGTTTCTGATCTTGATAAAAATTATGATGAAAAAGTAAAAGCTTTATTAGATGAAGCTAAAAAACGTCTTGATAAAAATCCTGACCCACGAAACTTATACCTCTATTATGATATAAGTGGAGCTCGATATACCTATTTAAATAAAAGTTTTGAACGATTGAATGCTTATATCGAAGCATTAAAAATTAAAAAGGAAGCTGATTTAATTGATCCTTATTTTTTGGTTGAATTAGGTCTTATGGATCATTATTTAGATGTAGAAGATTATGCTAAAGTTTTTGATCTTAGAGATTTGATTTTTGATCAAATAGATAAATATAAAATGGAATCCAATATGAAGAGCCAAATTTATAGAATGAGCTCTTTAGCTGCAAAAGAGTTGAAGGAATATCAAAAATCACAAAAAGATATTGATTCAGCAATGTTATATGCCAAGCGGTTTGAAGATTCTGTCAGTATAGCAAGAGTTTATAAATACCAAGCAGAGTTGGATCTGGATCAAAAAAAATATGACTTAGCTTATAAAAATGCTTTAGAAGCACAAAGATTATATCTCTTGTATGATAAAAAAAATATTAGTCAAGTTCATTTTATTTTAGGGTCTTTGGCTTTTCAAAAAAAGGATTATGATGAAGCCAAAAAATTTTTAGAAAAAGCTATTGAATCTAAAGATTTACCAATAAAATCTTTTATTAAAGGATCAAGCTATTATCGATCGATTTTAGAAAAAGAAAATAAATTAGATGAAGCATATAAAGTTCTTAAGAAAGAAGATTCTATAAAAAAGGATGTAATTGATGAGAATTATTATAAAGAAATTCTAGATTTTGAATTGGATTATCAGCAATTTCAAAATAATACCATTTTAAAAGAAAAACAACAACAAACACGTTGGATTGTATTTGTATTAGTTCTATCACTAATAGGAATTGGGTTATTAAGTTTATTATATTACCAAAGATCAAAACATGTTAAGAAACTGAAAATGATTAACTTCCGATTGAATAAATTTAGTAAAATCATTTCACATGATCTAAAATCACCAATACGTTCTATAGGATCTTTAGCTACCTTTATAAAAGAAGATGAACCACAACTTAGTGAATCTTCACAACATTATATCAACCTTATTCATGAATCTGTTATGACAACAGAGAACTTGATTCTCAATATGCTAACCCTGTCTCGTTCTGAAAATAATACGCTTGAAATAGAAAAGGTTTCTTATGAAGAAATTATGAATCAAGTTAAGTCTAATTTATTATACGATATTAATAAAAGTGATACAAAAATTGTTTTTAAAGCAAAGCCTACTATGCTTTATGGTAATAAAACATTGTTGATACAATTATTCCAAAACTTTATTCAAAATTCTATTAAATATAGAAGTGAAATTCGTCCTTTAGTAATTGAAATAGATTATGATTCTATAAAGAATAAAATTCTGATAAAGGACAATGGAATAGGAATTGATTCGGATAATTTAGTTGTTCTTTTTGAGGCTTATTATCAACAAAAGTTTGAATCTATAAATAGCGGTATAGGAATAGGTTTGTATATAGCAAAAATGATTGCAGATCTTCATAAAATAGAAATAAAGATAAATTCAGAAGTTGATGAAGGAACTGTTATAGAACTTTATTTTGAAGAAGGAAGTATTATAGAATAATAAAGTTAAGATTTCCAAAATTTAAAACGGGATAACATCTTTTTTTGATGTTTTAAAAAGAATCTTTTTTGACCAAAAATAGTTCCAAAAATAATGATAAGAACCATGTAAATAGGTGTCATAACAAAAATCCAAAGGAAAGCTAAATACCAAAAAGAAGATTCTTCAGTAACACCTAAATAAGGAAAAATATATTTACTTAAGCGGGCTACTGTAGATCCTGTAACTGCAAAAGTGACTAAAATCCAAAAGATTTGCCAATTATTTTCAACTTCCCAACGTTGTTTTAACTTTTCCCAAAAATTCATAGTATAAATTTACGAAAAGAATCTCATATCTTTGTCATAAGATTGTGATAAAATGTTAAAGAAAAAAAAGAAAAAAATTCGAGGTTGGCTATTTGAAAACCGCTACCAACTGTTACTAATTAGTATTCTTTTGGTTATGTTTGATAGCCTTTTATTTAACGATGTTACATTTTACCAAATGTATATATGGCCATTAAATATGTTGTTTTTTGGTATTAATGCCTCCAATGTGATAACTTCTAAAAGAAGGAAATATTTTTATGTATTATTGGTATTGAGTTTCTTAGCACCGTTTTTATGGTTTTTATTTGCAGAACATTTACTTTTCGTACGATGCATGTTGTTAATTTATACTTTACTTTATTGGATAACATTAGTGAATATTGTTACCGGTATTTTTAAAAGTAAAAAAGTGACTTTCAATATGATATTAGGAGCCTTTTGTGGGTATCTTTTATTAGGGCTAATTGCTACATTTTCTAATATGGCATTATTGACTTATATGCCTGATGCGATAGATGGGCTAGCCTATTTTAATGATTATGTTGTAAATCAAAGACAAGATGATATTTTTGTTGATATTATGTACTACAGTTTTATTACCATGACTTCTATAGGATATGGAGATTTCTTGCCTATAGTTCCTGATTCTAAAATGTTGGCTGTTTTTATAGGAATTTCAGGACAGTTTTATATGACAGTTATTGTAGCCCTCATTATCGGTAAATATTTAAATAGAAAGTAAAAAATGAAACAAAATAAAAGTATACAATTTCGAGATTTAGGATTAAAGGATTATAAAGAATCATGGGATTATCAAGAACAAATTTTTAAATCTGTTATTGATGAAAAAATTGAAAATAGGAGAAAGGAAAAAGAGGGGCAAGAGCCTCTAAAAACGAATAATTATTTATTATTTGTAGAACATCCTCATGTTTATACTTTAGGAAAAAGTGGTGATGTTGAGAATTTACTAGCTTCTAAAGATTTTTTAGAAGAAATTAAAGCAACATTTTATCAAATTAATAGAGGAGGTGATATCACCTATCATGGGCCAGGGCAAATAGTAGGATATCCTATTTTAGATTTAGATAATTTTTTTACTGATATTCATAAATATTTACGTTTTTTAGAAGAAGTGATTATAACAGTTTTGGCTGATTATGGTTTAAAAGGAGAACGATCTGATGGAGAAACTGGTGTTTGGTTAGATGTTGGGAAACCTTATGCGCGAAAAATATGTGCAATGGGTGTTCGTGCAAGTCGTTGGGTTACGATGCATGGGTTTGCATTAAATGTGAATACAGATATGCGTTATTTTGAATATATTATTCCTTGTGGAATAAAAGACAAACAAGTAACTTCCTTACAAAGGGAATTGCAAAGAGAGATTCCTGAACAAGAAGTAAAAACTAAAATAATGAACGCATTTGCTAAACAATTTGAAGCAGAATTTGAATTTTAAAAAAGCTTTAAAATACCTAATACAATTAAAGCTAAACCTGCAGGGATCTGATACTGAGTTAACTTAGTACGTAATTCAGCACCTTTTTCCTTAGCTTCATCGCTTTTTTCTAATAGATGTTTAGATAGAAGACCATAGCTTAATAAAAAACCTACAATAAATTCAATTGATGTTATTCCTAATTCAATGATCCAGCTTATATTAAAGTGACTAATGGTCTTTAATAAATCAAAAGCACCTAAAATAGACCAGATTAATAGAATTATACCAATCCATCCTTGATAGGATGTTAGTTTATCGATTAATTCTTTTGAATTCGGGCTTTTAGATATAATAAAAGGTGCAGCTGCAATAACTCCTCCTAAAATAGCAATAACAGATTGTAGCATAAAATTTGTTTTTTATAAATGTAATGATAATTTATTGAATGAAGGTTTTCTAAAATAGAAGCTTTATGTTTTGATATGTATTTTTTAAAGCTTTTTCTATTTCAATAGCATTTTTCCAAACAACTTCTTCAATACCTTCCTCAATTTGAGGACTTAAATGATAGATTTCATTTTTGCACACCATTTCATACCAGTATACGATTTTTAAAATAGCTTTTCCTTTTTTTGTATAATAAATATGATAAGTAGTATTTAATGGCTTTATAATTTTTAAACCAAAAATATTACATTCTTCTTCCACTTCACGTAGGGCCGTTTCTTTTTTATTTTCTCCTTTTTCTATTTTGCCTTTAGGTAAATCCCATAAACCAAAGCGTTTGATAAAGAGAACTTCATTTAAATGATTTTTTACTAAGCCCCCGGCTGCTTCAATTACCTTATAATGATTTTGAAAATAATTCCAAAGGAAATCTAAGTCAGTGTGGTATATACAAATACTTGATTCAATATTTTGATTTAATAAATGAAGGGTTTGTTCAAAGAAAGAATCTATCTTTTCAAATTTGATAATTTTAGTATCTTTATCCAGTCGAAGAGGCTGATTTGTTAAAACTAAGGGCCTTTCGTTTACAAAAATTGTGTACATAGATGCAAAACTATTAAAAATACAAAACTATTTAAAATAAAAAGATGAGATTAGACGGATACAAAAGTGTAGTAAACAAAACGCAAAGAGAAACATTTGAGTTTTTACAGGACACCCATAATTTTGAAAAATTAATGCCTGAGGATTTATCTTTTTTTGAAGCAAGAGATACTGGATTCGCTTTTCAATTAACAGGTATGCCAGTTAAAATTGTTTTAAAGAAAAAAGAAGCAATAGAATTTTCAAGTGTAACTTATGAATCAGCAGGAAGTATTAATTTTGAATTGAATGCAAAGTTAACTGAAGTTGAAGAAGAAAAAACAAATGTTGAATTTGTTTTTGAGGGTCAGTTAAATCCAATGATTCGAATGATGGCAGAAAAACCATTAAAAAAATTATTAGAAGTATTTTCAACCAACATTGAAAAAATATAAAAAATAAGTAGAGAGTAGTTTTTTCTACTTTCTACTTTAATACATTAACTGAATTTCTTTGAGTTGAAAAGTCTGTAACCCTTCTCCCTCAATATCAACAATAAGTTTCCCATCAGATGTGGTATTTTTTATAATACCATTTTTTAATTGATTTTGAATTTTAAAGACACTGATTTCTTCTTTTTTATACAAATGTTCGTGAAAATACGATTCAATTGATTCAAATTCTTTATCAAGGAATAATTGATAACCTTTTTGAATAGCTAGGATGATAGAATAACGTAACTCATCTAAATTAAAATGGATTCCTGTTTCATTTTTTAAAGAAGTTGCCTTTGGAAGGTTATCAAAATGCATTTGATTTACATTCAATCCAATTCCTATCACAGTAGAATTGACTCGTTGTCCAAGAATGTTTTCAATTAAAATACCACATGCTTTTTTATGGTGAATAATTAAATCATTAGGCCATTTTATTTTTGAATGTACAATAGAGTGAATACTTTGATGAACAGCATTAGCTACTATTTTATTTATGTAAAAAATATGCTGAATAGCACAATTAGGTTTAATGAGAATACTAAAAGTTAGATTTATATCAGTTTCTGATTTCCAAGGGTTGCCTGTGTAACCTCTTCCAGCACTTTGCTCTTTTGCAGAAACAATTGTCCACTCATTAAAAGACGTGTTTTTATCTAATAAAAAAGAATTAGTAGAATCAATTTTATCGAGATAAATTTCAGTAATAGGAAATAATAAACTCATTTCGGTTAAAAATTTATTAAAAAGTAAGAAAAACCTGATATTTTCCGTATTTTTGTGAGTCAAAGTTAAGAAAGATTTAATGAGTAAAAATACAAATGACCAATTATTAAGTAAAATAATTGAAGCCATTGAAGAAGTTAAAGGAGAGAATATAACCCTGTTAGATTTAAGAGAAATTGACACAGCTGTCTGTGATTATTTTATAATAGCAGAAGGTAATACGAATACACAAGTCTCTGCCATAGCTCGATCAATTGAAAAAATGGTAGGAAAAGATTTAAAAGAAAAACCATGGCATATTGAAGGAAAAGAACAAGCAGAATGGGTACTAGTAGATTATGTATCTATTGTAGTTCATGTATTTCAAAAACATATTCGAGAGCATTATGATATCGAAGGTTTATGGGGAGATGCTAAGGTAATCAAAATGTCATTAGACAACTAATCAAACACATAAGGAAAAATTTAAAATGAATAATAAAGGTAAGTCAAATAATGCCCCGAATTTAATGTGGGTTTATGCTATTGTTTTAGCAGGTATTTTAGGTGTAGCAATGTTTGGTTCATCTGCTGCCGGATCAAAAGAAATTTCGATTTCAAGACTTATCACCCTAATTGAAAGTGGTGATGTAAAGAATATTCGAGTAAATAAACCTGCAGGACCAGCAGAGATTTTTTTAACAGATGAAGCTAAAAAGAAAGAAGAACATAAAAAGAAAGGAGATAATTCTTTAGTATTGTTAAACCAAGGAAGTACTTATACATATGAATTTGGAACAATAGAAAATTTTGAAAAAGAAATGCTTCCTTATGCTAAAGAGAATAAAGTAGAAGTAAAATATGAATCAGAAGGGGTGTTAACCTCGTTGTTAGTTAATATATTACCTTTTATTTTAATATTTGGATTGATGTGGTTTTTTATTTTCCGTAGAATGGGAGCCGGTGGAGCTGGTGGAGGAAGCCAAATTTTTAACATAGGAAAATCGAAAGCACAACTTTTTGACGGGAAAAATAATACAAAAGTAACTTTTAAAGATGTTGCTGGATTAGAAGGTGCAAAAGAAGAAGTACAAGAAATCGTAGATTTCTTAAAATCACCTCAAAAATATACAAAATTAGGAGGGAAAATACCCAAAGGGGCTTTGTTAGTAGGCCCTCCAGGGACAGGAAAGACTTTATTAGCTAAAGCAGTTGCAGGAGAAGCTAATGTTCCTTTCTTCAGTTTATCAGGATCTGATTTTGTTGAAATGTTTGTAGGAGTAGGAGCATCCCGTGTGCGTGATTTGTTTAAAGATGCTAAAGCAAAATCACCTTCCATTATTTTTATTGATGAAATTGATGCGATTGGTCGAGCTCGTGGTAAATCGAATATGACAGGTGGTAATGATGAACGTGAGAATACATTAAACCAATTATTAACTGAAATGGATGGTTTTGGAACTGAATCAAATGTTATTGTGATGGCAGCGACAAACCGTGCAGATGTTTTAGATAAAGCTTTAATGCGTGCTGGACGTTTTGACCGTCGTATTTATGTGGATTTACCTGATTTAAATGAGCGTAAAGAAATTTTTGAAGTACATTTAAAAGCTTTAAAATTAGGAGATGATATTGAAGTTGATTTTTTAGCAAAACAAACACCAGGTTTTAGTGGTGCTGATATTGCAAATGTTTGTAACGAAGCTGCTTTGGTTGCGGCTAGAAAATCAAAAGAAGCTGTTGAAAAACAAGATTTCTTAGATGCTGTTGATCGTATTATTGGTGGGTTAGAGAAGAAAAATAAAATTATTAAGCCAAACGAGAAAAAGCGTATTGCTTATCATGAAGCAGGACATGCAACAACAAGTTGGTTGTTGGAACATGCTGCACCATTAGTTAAAGTAACGATTGTACCTCGTGGACAAAGTTTAGGAGCTGCTTGGTATTTGCCTGAAGAACGTCAAATTACAACAACAGAACAAATTCTAGATGAAATGTGTACTGCTTTGGGAGGACGTGCTGCTGAACAAGTTATTTTCGGAAATATCTCTACAGGAGCTTTGAGTGATTTAGAAAAAGTAACAAAGCAGGCCCAAGCTATGGTAGCTATTTATGGATTGGATGAGAAAATAGGAAATAGATCATATTACGATTCATCAGGTCAGCAAAGTGGTTTTACAAAACCTTATAGTGAAGATACAGCTCAGGTTATAGATGAACAAGTGTCCAAAATAATAGAAGAGCAATATCTTAGAGCAATAGAAATTTTAAAAAATAATCAAGATAAATTAACAGAACTTGCTGATGTCCTGTTAGAACGAGAAGTTATTTTTAGAGATGATTTATTGAAAATATTTGGAGATAGACCTTTTGATGAAGAATTAGAGACAGAAAAAAAAGAAGACCAAAATACAGATCCTAATATAGAAACGACTGTGGTATAGGTATTTGTTTTTTTGGATACCTGTTTTTAATTTGTATCTTTACGTTCAATTGAATAAAAGTTGAAAGATTTTTTAAATAAAATATTTGGAAAAACACGTCCAAAAGAGATAGTTGAAGAGGAAAATGATTCAATTGATTTTTCTTCCCATTCAATTACGGATGAAACTGTAGAATATAATGAAGATGGTGAAACACGTTTTGTGCGTTTATATAATGAAACAGGAGGGAAGTTTTTATATTCTGGGAATGAATCGGAACTATTAAGTTATTTAAAGGAAATTGCGCATGAAAATAATTTTACTTCATTTTGGTGTGCGGATCCTAAATTACAGAAGTATTTAAATAGTTTAGGGATCGAATATACTACAGTACCTAATGCACGAAATCAAATTAATTTGATTGATTGTGAATATTTAATTGCTTTTAATGGTAGTGTTATGATTTCCTCTCATCAAACAGATAATCGTAAATTACATGAGATGTCTAATACTTTTATTGTGATTGCCTATCCCAATCAGATAGTTGATAATATCAGTGATGGACTACGTAAAATAAAAGATCTGAAACGAAATAATATTCCAACCAATATTACTACGATAAAAGGTTTGAAGCATGATAGTATGCAACAAACGAACTCAAAGAATATTTATCTACTTTTAACTGAACGAACATAATGTTAATAAGATTTTCATCGGGAGCTGTTTATGTGGCTATAGTTGTATTTTGTGTATTATTTAGCCCTCAAAGTTTTAATTATTTATTATTAATTTTTTGTGGATTATGTCTTTATGAATATGCTAAATTGGTAAAATTAGACTTTAATTTAACAGCTGGACTTATTGTTTTATCATTAGCTATCTTATTAACTAATTCTAAATTAAATTTTGTTTCTTTTGACACAACAATCCAATTTATAAAAATTCCTTACCTCATTATATTGGCTACCATTATTTTAATTACATTGAACCAAGAAAAATTGGTAAAAAAAATAGGTGCTATACTTTTTGGAGTATTGTATATAACAGTTCCATTTTACCTTTCTTTAAATTTCTTAGATAGAGGGAATATCTTTATTTGGTTTTTTGTTTTTTTTATTGTGAATGATACTTTTGCTTATGTAACAGGGGTTAAATTAGGGAAAAATAAATTAGCACCTAAAATATCTCCTAAAAAAACCATTGAAGGGTTTATCGGAGGATTTATTGCTTCCATTTTACTGGGAGCGTTATTGTATTATTATTACCCACAAAATGATTTTAACTGGATTGTGATTGGTTTCATATCAAGTGTTTTTGGGACTATGGGAGACCTTGTAGAGTCCAAATTAAAAAGAGAAGCCAATGTAAAAGACAGTGCAAATATTATACCTGGCCATGGAGGTTTTTTAGATCGATTAGATAGTTATATATTTGCTTTACCATTTATTTACCTGTATATTCACAGCTAAATTAAAAGTTTAAGAAAAATTTATATGTTTCATAAGGAAGGAAGGCAGATTATTTTAGTTGCAACATTAGGACTTTTTGGTTTAATATTTTTGATTTATCAATATACAAGTCCAGTATTTTTTATAATGATTGGAACTTTATTAGTACTATTTTATGCTTTCATTCTTTATTTTTTTAGAAATCCAAAGCGAGTAACAGTTTCTAATGAAGGTGATATTATAGCAGCTGTAGATGGAAAAGTAGTTGTAATTGAAGAAACCGTTGAATCAGAATATTTTAAGGATAAACGAATACAAGTGTCAATTTTTATGTCACCTTTAAATGTTCATGTTACTCGATATCCATTAAGTGGATTGATTAAATATACAAAATATCATCCAGGTAAATTCTTGGTTGCGTGGCATCCTAAGTCTTCAACAGAAAATGAAAGAACAACTGTAGTTGTAGATAAAGGAGGTAAAGAAGTGTTGTTTAGGCAAATAGCAGGTGCTCTGGCAAGAAGAATTGTGTTGTATTCAAAACAGGATGAGCAAGTTAAAGTAGGAGATGATTTTGGCTTTATAAAATTTGGTTCACGTGTGGATATTTTTTTACCTTTAGATACTGAAATTGAAGTAAAACTTCATCAAAAAACAAAAGGAGGAATTACTCGAATAGCAAAATTAAAGTAAGACATATAAAGAAAGTTCAAATGAAAAAAATTATTTTTTTATTAAGTTTAGCAACCATAGTATCATGTTCATCTGATAGAGCATCAAATGGTAATTCAGGACCTGTTCCAGGAAATAGTGATAGAAAAATTCATGGAGTACATGCTGAAGCTGCTCATCATGGAGAATCTGAAAAATCTCATGAAGCAGAGGGGACGTTTCATTTTGATGCTGCAAAAGCGCAATTAACTTTTACAGCATATAAGTTCCCTGGAGAAAAAAAGAAAGGAGTTAATGGAACTTTTAAAACGATTAATGTAAAGGGAGCTAAGGATAGCAAAAAAGCTGAAGAGGTACTTTCAGATGTTAGTTTTTCTATTCCTGTGGCTTCATTGTCAACAAATGATGTTAGTCGTGATGATAAACTTAAAGAGTTTTTCTTTGGAAAACTAATAAATACTGCTGATATAACAGGTTCTTTTGGAAAGTTTGAAGGAGGGACTGTACCAGTAACATTAAAATTAAATGATAAAACGGTAACAAAAGATTTTCAATATCAAATCTCAGGTCGTAAGCTAACTTTGATTGGAAAAATTGATTTAGTTAAAGATTATATGGCTTCGGATGCTTTAAATTCTATTAATGAAGCTTGTAAAGATTTACATGAAGGAAAGACATGGCCTGATGTTGATTTAAAAGCAGAGATCGAATTATAATATTCAATATAAATTTATGTGAAGTCTAAAGTTAATAGCTTTAGGCTTTTTTTATGTAACTAATTAAGTTTAATAATATAAAAAAAGATATTTTTATGAAATAAAAAGGTAGGTTTTAGTATTTTTGTATCGAATATTAAAATCAGTAATGAAAAAGACAATAAAGATTTTTGCATTGGTTTCGGGAAGCTTAATGCAAGGACAGGTAGGGGTTGGGACAAGTGAACCAAAAGCAACACTTCATATAAAAGAACCAACAAATCTAACAGGAACGCAAACAGGTTTTATTCCTCCAAGAATGTCAACGACCGATCGAGATAAGATGACATTGACATCGGAACAGAATGGTTTAATGATTTATAATCTAGATCGGAATTGTTTTCAAGGGTATGAAGATGGAAGATGGGAGGGTGTAAATTGTTTTGTAGGAGATGTAATAGAAGTAGATAATTTTGATGTTTTAGATACATCATCAAGTAATTTTTTCGGACAAGGAGATTTAAATTTGACTTCTCAATTAAAATTAAATTCTAATTTTAATGATTTTGATAATTTAATTGATGACACATCATTTAGATTTAAGTCACCAGTTAAATCTTGGTATTCTTTAGTTGTTCAACCTACTTACTTTGATATAAATAATGGAGTAGGAATTACTGTAACAAAAGGACAATTAAATGTGTTAAGAAAAAATACTTTTTTTGCTTTATTAGATCATACAAAACCTAGTGGTTCTTCAAGTTGGATTGGGGGAAGTAGATTAGAATTAAAATGGGAATATAATATTAATGATACTACTGATGAGGTTACTGTTTTTGGATTTTATTTGGGAGGAACTAGTGTATTTAAGAATATTGAAATAAATAAAGAATGGAGCTTTGCTTTACATGGAGTACAAGATTATTTAGAAGGAGTGAGTAATGTCCGATTAAGTAATTCTGCACAAATAGTTATTCAACAAATTAAAAAGTAATCAAATTATAAAGAAGATTTTTCAAAATTAGTTAGATATCATTTTAAAAAATAACCCTTGCCATTTATTTAGCAAGGGTCTATTATATAGTATAGGAATACTTTTTTATTCTTCAGAAGCAATATTAGCAAATAAGAATTCACGATTCATACGAGCAATGTTCTCTAATGAAATTCCTTTTGGACATTCAACTTCACATGCTCCAGTATTTGTACAGTTACCAAAACCTTCTTTATCCATTTGTTCTACCATATTTAAAGCACGTCGCTTTGCTTCAGGACGTCCTTGAGGTAATAAAGCATATTGAGAAACTTTTGCTCCTACAAATAACATAGCGGAACCATTTTTACAAGTTGCCACACAAGCACCACATCCAATACAAGTTGCAGCATCCATAGCTTCATCTGCTGCGATTTTAGAAATAGGTAAGGCGTTAGCATCTTGAGTATTACCAGAAGTATTTACTGAGATATAACCTCCTGCATGTTGAATACGATCAAAAGCAGTACGATCTACCATCAAATCTTTAATAACAGGAAAAGCTGCAGATCTCCATGGTTCTATATAAATTGTTTCACCATCTTTAAACATACGCATATGCAATTGACAAGTTGTAATGCCACGATCAGGTCCATGAGCTTCCCCATTGATATATAGTGAACACATTCCACAAATTCCTTCACGACAGTCATGGTCAAAAGCAACAGGTTCTTCACCTTTATCAACCAATTGTTCATTCAAAACATCAAGCATTTCAAGAAATGACATATGTTCTGATATATCAGTTACTTTATAATCCACCATTTTTCCTTTGTCTTGTGGACCGTTTTGTCTCCAAATTTTAAGTGTTAAATTCATAATGGTGTTTTTTATTTGTATGAACGAGTTTTAAGTTCAATATCATTAAATTCTAATTGTTCTTTGTGTAAAATAGCCTCAGAAGGTTTCCCTGTATATTCCCAAGCTGCAACATAAGCAAAGTTTTCATCATCACGCTTAGCTTCTCCATCTTCTGTTACATGTTCTTCTCGGAAATGTCCTCCACAAGATTCTTCTCTTTCTAAAGCATCTTTAGCAAATAATTCACCTAGTTCTAAGAAATCAGCTACACGACCTGCCTTTTCCAATTCTGGGTTAACTTGATTGGCTTTACCAGGAACTTTTACATTTTTCCAGAAATCTTCTCTTAATTCAGCAATTTCTTCTATAGCTTCTTCTAATCCTTTTTTATTACGAGCCATTCCACATTTATCCCACATAATTTTACCTAATTTCTTATGGTAATAATCTACAGAATGCTCTCCTTTATTATTAATGAAGAAATCAATTTTATCTCTAACTTCTTTCTCTGCTGCATCAAATTCTGATGTTTGTGTTGAAATTTCACCAGTTCGAATATCATTTGCTAAATAATCCCCAATTGTATATGGTAAAACGAAATACCCATCTGCTAGACCTTGCATTAAAGCAGAAGCTCCCAATCGGTTAGCTCCATGGTCAGAGAAGTTAGCTTCTCCAATCACATAACATCCTTCAATGGTACTCATTAAATTATAGTCAACCCAAACACCTCCCATTGTATAGTGAGTGGCAGGGTAAATCATCATAGGTGTTTTATATGGGTTGTCATCCACGATCTTTTCATACATTTGGAATAAGTTTCCATATTTTGCACGAACAATTTCTTCTCCTAATTCTATTACTTTAGATTCAGAAGGATTTTCAATACCGTGAATTAGAGCTTGCTCTTTCCCATAACGTTGAATAGCTGATTTAAAATCTAAATAAACGGCTTCACCTGTAGCATTTACTCCATAACCAGCATCACAACGTTCTTTAGCAGCACGAGAAGCTACATCACGAGGAACTAAGTTACCAAATGCAGGATAACGTCTTTCTAAGTAATAATCGCGATCTTCTTCGGCAATTTCGGTAGGTTTTAATTTTCCTTCGCGAATAGCATGAACATCTTCTATTTTTTTAGGAACCCATATACGTCCATCATTACGTAAAGATTCAGACATCAAAGTTAATTTTGATTGATAATCTCCTGAACGAGGAATACAAGTCGGGTGAATTTGTGTATAGCAAGGATTTGCAAAATAAGCACCTTTCTTATGAATCTTCCATGCAGCTGTTGCATTAGATCCCATAGCATTGGTTGATAAGAAATAAACATTTCCATATCCTCCTGAGGCAATAACTACAGCATGAGCTGAATGTCTTTCGATTTCTCCTGTAATTAAATTACGAGCAATAATTCCTCTTGCCTTTCCATCTACTTTAACGATGTCAAGCATTTCATGGCGGTTGTACATTTTAATTTTACCACGAGCAATTTGACGGTTCATAGCCGAATAAGCTCCTAGTAATAATTGTTGTCCTGTTTGACCTTTTGCATAAAAAGTACGAGATACTAATACTCCTCCAAATGAACGGTTATCTAATAATCCACCATAATCACGTGCAAAAGGAACACCTTGAGCTACACATTGATCAATAATATTTCCTGATACTTCAGCTAATCGATGTACGTTAGCCTCACGTGAACGGTAATCACCACCTTTTACAGTATCGTAAAATAAACGATAGTTAGAGTCTCCGTCTCCTTGGTAATTCTTAGCAGCATTGATTCCTCCTTGTGCAGCAATTGAATGCGCACGTCGTGGAGAGTCTTGATAACAAAATGCTTTTACATTGTATCCTAATTCTGCTAAAGTTGCAGCGGCAGAACCACCTGCTAGACCGGTTCCTACAACAATAACGTCAATTAAACGCTTATTGGCAGGGTTTACTAAATTAATATGTTCTTTATATTTTGACCATTTTTCGGCTAAAGGGCCGTTATTGGGTACTTTTGAATCTAATTTACTCATGTCTTTTGTTTTCTAGATTGATTTATTTAGTTACAAAAAAGTAAATTGCAATAATTGAAAAACCAAGAGATATAAACCAAAAATAGGCTGCTCCTGAATATTTAATAATTGAATTGTATTTTTTATGATTCATTCCAGTTGATTGAAATGCTGATGTAAAACCGTGACTTAAATGAATTCCTAATAATATAAAGGAAATCACATAAATGATTACATATGTTAGGTTTTCAAATTTAGCTTTCACTAAACCGTAATCACCTAATTGAGGAAATAATTCTTCTACTTGACCGGATTTAATAGGTACCATAAAATCAGCAATGTGAATACCTAAAAACAATAATACAAGAACACCTGTATAGATCATTGTTCTTGAAGCTATAGGAGTATGTGCTCCCCAATTGTTTGTAGCATATGCTTTAGAACCTCGTGCTTTTTTGTTTTTTAGAGTTAATGTAATCCCTAAAAAAATGTGGTAAATAAAACCAGCTGCTAAAACAAATTGCATAACCTGAATAACTGGATTAGTTGCCATAAAGTGAGAAGCTTGATTAAACAAGATTTCATCTTTCGGTAATAAATTACCAGCAGCATCTTCAGCTCCAGCTAGTAATGCAAAGTTAACCGTTAAATGCACAAACAAGAATACCATTAGAAAGAATCCAGTAAGTGCCATCATAAACTTTCGTCCTATCGACGATGTTAAGAATCCCATAATAATTTTAATTTTGTAGTACAAATCTAAGCATTGCAGTATTTAGAATAAAACTATATAAGAAGTATTTTTAAATATAAATAAGATTTGTTACTTCATATGTGATTTTAATCATTTCATCGAATTTTATATATTTGAGGAAACACTAAATATTAAATTTGAATTAAAGTTAATTTAGTAGATGAATTCGGATTTGTCAAAATATTATATTTCAAAAGATCCATGGATTGATAATATTAGAGACAGTATTATACTGTTTGATCATGAAGGAAGGATAATGGACTATAATGAGTGTGCTCAAAAATTATTAGAAAAAAAAGATTTGAAAGGGGAATGTTTAGTGGATTATATGCAAATTCCGGTTGAAGAATTAAAAAAACGACAACAAAAATTGTTTCAAGGAGAAAATATTGAAAATTTTGAATGTACTCTTCTAATAAAAGGGAAAGAAAAACAAGTTTTGATTGATTCTACAGCCATTTTTGATAATGATGAATTTATTGGATCTAAAGATATTATTAGAAATCTTACTCATGATAAAGTAACCCAAAATTTACTAAAAGAATTTCAAGAAAAATTTAAATCTTTTCTTTCTTATCTACCAGGAGCTATTTATCATAGTGGTTGTACAGTAGATAGAAAGATATTATACATTAGTAATTATATAGAAACTATAATTGGCTATACTTCAGAAGATTTTATTCATGGCTTAATTAAATTGGGAGATATCATACATGAAGAAGATAAACTTCGAGTTTTTAAAGATATGGAAGAAGCGATTGAGAAAAAAGAAATTTTCAATCTGCAATATCGTTTAATAAAAAAAGATAAATCTATTGTTTGGATAAGAGAGAGAGGACAAGGAGTATATTCAAATGATGGTAATTTAAAGTATATAACAGGAGCTATTTTTGATGCAACGGAATATGTGAAAACTCAAGACGAGCTGATAAGGGGTAAGCAACTCTTTAAGTTGATATTTAACAATGCTAATATAGGAATTGTATTAGTGGACAAAAATAGAGATATTCAAAAGGTTAATAAATCGTTCATAGAACTTATAGGATATTCAGAAGAAGAATTATTGAAAAAAAATGTAGATGATCTTACCTATACCTATGGTGAAAATGAACGTGTTTTTAAAGATGGAAAAACGACCACAGAAAAGCAATATCGTAAGAAAGATGGAACAATCTTTTGGGGGAGAGTGAATATTGTAAAAGTTTCTGATAATGAAACAGATATATGCTATATGGCGTTTGTTGAAGACATTGATGAAAAAAAACGAAGTGAAGTTGAGCTTAATCAAAAATTAAAATTAGAAGAATTAGCTACTGAATTATCCTATGATCTTAATAATGAGTTGATAACAGATGTGGAGATTGTCATTAAACAGTCAATGCAGAAAATTGGAAATTTATTAAGTTTGGATCGTATAAGTTTATTTTTTACTTTAGATAAAGATCCAATACGAAATCGATTGTCGTGGGCTCGAGATAAATCCTATTTGGTAAAAGATGATGAAGCAATCGAACGAATATCAAGAATGGAGAGCTTAAAAAATATACTCTATGATAAAAAGAGTATTATTATTAATGATGTTGAAGAGTATGAAGATCTAAAAGGAAGAAGTGAATTAATCGGAATGAAAGCTAAATCGTATGCATTAGTTCCATTTTTTAAAAATAATGAATTTTTAGGGGTTATGGTTTTCTCTACAATTAAAGAGAAATATGAATGGACTCAAAATTGTGTTAACTTTTTAAAGATAGTTTCAGATAAAATTATGTTAACCTTAAGTAGAAATCATTTTGAGAGACAAAGAAATGAACTACTTTATAAATTAGAAAATAAAAATCAGGAATTAAAAGACTTTGCTAAAGTTGTTTCACACGATTTAAAGGCTCCTTTAAGAGGAATTAGTTCGTTAGTAAGTTGGATTAAAGAAGATAATTATGAAAATTTAGGTGAAGAAGGAAAAAATAATATAAATTTGGTGCTAGAACGAGTTGAAAAAATGGAGGGGTTAATTCAAGGGATTTTAGATTTTTCAAGCTTAGGTATAGAAAAGGAAAATTCTCAAGAAGCTAATATTGATAAAATAATTGATGATATTATTCATTTTATAGACATTCCAACCAACGTAAAAATAGTTAAAGACACTCCTTTACCTGTAATTAATGCTGATGAATATAGGATGAAACAAGTTTTTATGAATTTAATATCAAATGCAATTAAATATTTAGATAAAGAAAAAGGATTTATTCAAATAGGTGCATCAGAAAAAGAAGAATATTGGGAATTTTATGTAAAAGATAATGGAAAGGGGATTAAAGAAAAATATTTTAATAAAGTATTTAAAATATTTGAAACGTTGAATGATCAAAATTCAGCTAATGGGGTCGGATTATCTATTGTCAAAAAAATAGTAGAAATGTATAATGGTAAAGTTTCAATAGAGTCAAAAATAGGAGAAGGAACAATCTTTAATTTTTCTATAATGAAAGTAAACCACCAATCATAAGTTTAATTTTATGGATGAGATAGAGAAAGTATTATTAGTTGAGGATGATAAAGTAGAAGTTTTAAAATTTAAAAGAGTTTTAAAACAACTTGAAATCAAAAGTGAATTTTCGATCAGTAAAAATGGCGAAGAAGCATTAAATTATCTGAAAAATGAAGAAACAGAATTGCCTGATCTTATTCTTTTAGACTTAAATATGCCTAGGATGAATGGCTTTGAGTTCCTAGAAGCAATAAAAAATACCGAGTATGAAAAAATACCCGTTATTATTTTAACTACTTCAAACTCAGATCAAGATATAGAAAAAAGTAAAGAATATACTATTAAAGGATATGTTGTGAAACCAATCCGTTATGAAGATTATAAACTAGAAATGAAACATATATTTAATAAAGCTTTATCTATATAATTATAATTATTTCATTATATTTGTGATATGAAAGTGCTTTATTTTGAAGATGATTTGATTGACCAAAAATCATTGAAAAGACTGTTTGATAGAAATTATCCCGATGCTGAATTGCATATTGCATCCAACGAGGAAGAGTTTAATTTGATCTTAGAAAAAATGAATTTTGACTTGATATTGGCAGATCAGTTTATCGATTCTATTCATGTTTTTAACTATTTAAAGAAGTTAAATAACCAAAAAATAGTGTTAGTTAGCGGGATAGATAATATATTTGAACAAGGAAACGATATTAAAGTCGATTTAGTCGGCTTTTTAAGTAAACCAATAAACGCTAAAGATTTAGAAAAATACATGGTGAGACGATCTACTATAGAAAGTTTAGCAGATGGAGACGAAGATTTTATTATCGAGTTGAAAGAAAGTATAAAATCGGAAATACAAAGTGAAATAACCCTATATAATGAAGAAGATTCGAATGAAGCAAAGGCAAATTGGATACACAAAACAAAAAGTAAAATTGCCCTATTAGAAGTGCATGAACTTCATAATAAAGCAACCGAATTAGAACAAAACCTTCGTAATGATGTAAATTGCGATGATGAGCTAAAAAATTATCTAAATGCTTATCAAGAGGTATTAAAACAATTGTAAATTTTTAATCTTTTCATTATGAAAGTAATAATAATAGACGACGACGTTACTTCAAGACTAGTTTTAAGAAAACTATGCTCTAAAATTGATGATATAGAAATTATTGGAGAATATGAAAATCCTTTAGAGGCAATGCCTATTTTAGATGAAAATAGAGCAGACTTAATTTTCCTTGATATTCATATGCCTGAATTATCCGGAATTGATTTCTTAAAAATAAGTAAGAGCCTTCCTTATACAATATTAATAACGTCAGATCCTAATTTTGCATTAGAAGCTTACGAATATAATGTAACAGATTATTTATTAAAACCTATCGATACGTTACGTTTTTTGAAAGCAATAGAAAAAGTAAAATCGTTAACAGCTTCTCTAGATAGTGAGAAATCGGGTTCAGAAGAAATTTATATTAATGTTGATCGAAGATTAGTACGACTTATGATAGACGAAATTAACATTGTTGAGGCAAAAGGTGACTATGTTATGATTCGTACATCTGAAAAAAATTATATTGTTCATTCTACAATGAAGAATATTGAGAAAAAATTACCAAGTCATACGTTCATAAAGGTGCATAGATCATATATTATCAATAAAGACCGAATCGTTGATATAAAAGATAACTCTGTTTTAATTAATAAAGATGTTGTCCCAATTAGTCGATCTAATAAAGAAACATTGATGAAATCATTAAATATGATTTAAAAAATTAAAGATATTCAAAAAATCGCCTTTTATAAAGGCGATTTTTTTATTTCTGCTAATAAATAAGAGAAAGTAAAAATGGTTTGTTTAATATTTTTTTTATAATTCAAGAAAAAAATACTATTTTTGAGAGTTATCAAAACATTGTATGAGGAAGCAAATAACAATTCTATGTAGTATCTTTTTTATACTAAACTTAGTTGCGCAAAAAAAGAAAATTACACATTTAGATGTCTGGGGATCTGGACAATTTTACCCAAAAACGGTTAACGGGATCAATTCAATGAATAATGGAATTCATTATACAACGCTTAGTGAAAAAGGCATTATTGAATATGATTATGAAAATGGAAAAGAAATACAAACCGTTTTATCAGGTAGTTTTAGTGATTATTCATTTAGTAAAAATGAAAATCTAATTTTATTAGAACAAGACGCAGAGAAAATTTACCGTCATTCAAAAAAGGCATCCTATCAAGTTTATAATAGAAAGGATCATTCTTTTAACTCTATATTTGGAGGAAAGAAAATTCAAGAACCCACTTTTTCACCAGATGGTCATAAAGTGGCTTTTGTTTTTAATAACAATATTTATTATCAAAACTTAAAAAATAATCAAGTAACACAGGTTACAAAAGATGGTGTTAAAAATAAAATTATAAACGGTATTACAGATTGGGTTTACGAAGAAGAATTTGCTTTTGTTAGAGCTTTTGATTGGAGCCTTGATGGAAACACGATTGCTTTTATCCGTTTTGATGAATCAAATGTGAAAGAAGTCAATCTTCCAATTTATGGGGATGGGAATTATCCAGAATTGATGACATTTAAGTATCCCAAGGCTGGAGAAGATAATGCAAAAGTATCTGTTCACTATTATAATTTGAATTCGAAAAAAACTTTAACGTTAGATTTAGCTCATTACCAAGATTTTTATATCCCTAAAATTAAGTTTAACGATCGAGATGGAAATGATTTATTTGTCTTTGTTTCAAATCGTCATCAAAATAAAGTGGATGTATTAAAAGTAGATGTCAAAAAGAATACAAAGAAAGTACTTTTCACAGAAACAGATGAAGCGTGGATTGCTACAGATCATTTAACTTTTGAATTAGAACCAGAAGGTATTATTTGGGCATCAGAAAGAGATGGTTTTAATCATTTATATTTGATAGATTATAAAACAGGGAAGATTAAAAATCAAATCACAAAAGGTGATTGGGAAGTTGTTGATTTTTATGGTGTAAATAAAGGAAAAGTATATTATCAATCTACAGAAGAAGGTTCAACGAATCGGGCAGTTTATTCAAAATCAATAACAAGTGATACAAAACAAAAATTAACTTCTAAAAAAGGTTGGAATGATGCTAATTTTTCAAATAATTTTGAATATTTCATTAATACCTATACTGATGCCAATACACCTCATTATATTACATTAAACAGTGGTCGAAACGGACAGGTTATCAAAGTTTTAGAAAATAATAATACTGTGCAACAAGTTTTAAATCAGTATGATATATCACCTAAGGAATTTATGACGATTACGACTTCTAATGGTGATGAACTTAATGCTTGGATGATAAAACCATCTGATTTTAATAAAACAGAAAAGTATCCTGTTTTAATGTATGTATATGGAGGACCAGGCTCTCAAACTGTTGAAAATTCATGGGGATGGAATAATTATTTTTGGTTTGAACAATTAGCACAAGAAGGCTATATAGTTGTTTCTGTTGATAATCGTGGTACTGGAGGGAAAGGTCGCGATTTTAAAAAAGTAACATATAAAGAATTAGGGAAATACGAAATAGAAGATCAAATTTTGGCTGCAAAATATTTACAAACATTACCTTATGTTGACGCAGAAAGGATTGGAATGTTTGGATGGAGTTTTGGAGGATATATGACATCATTAGCTATGACAAAAGGAGCTGATGTTTTTAAGATGGGAATTGCCGTAGCACCTGTTACGAATTGGCGATTTTATGATTCAGTTTATACTGAACGTTTTATGCAAACACCAGAAGAAAATCCCAATGGATATGATTTAAATTCACCTATTAACCATGTAGAGAAATTAAAAGGGAAGTATTTATTGATACATGGTTCAGCAGATGATAATGTACATTATCAGAACGCTATGTTAATGGCAGAAGCTTTAGTTCAGGCTAATAAAGATTTTGATATGCATAGTTATACAGATAAAGATCATGGGATATATGGAGGATATACAAGACTTCATTTATACCGTAAAATGACTCATTATATTAAAGAAAATTTATAATTTGAAACTCAAAACTTAAAAATATAAAATATGAGTAATACAACAATACAAGAAGAAACATTTTTAGGACACCCGAAGGGACTATTTGTCCTGTTCTTTTCTGAGATGTGGGAGCGTTTTTGCTACTACGGAATGAGAGGACTTTTATCCTTATATATAATAAAAGCTTTAATGCAAGGAGATAGTAAAGCTTTTGCTATTTATGGAGCTTATACAGGATTAGTATACATGGCTCCCGTTTTAGGAGGTTGGGTTGCTGATAAAATATTAGGATATAAGTGGGCCGTTATTTTTGGAGGAATTTTAATGGCTATAGGAGAATTTTTAATTCTTGGTGGATCTTTAAACTGGCTTTATGTGGGAATGGCAGCTATTATTGTAGGAAATGGTTATTTTAAGGCTAATATTTCTTCTATAGTTGGAAAGTTATATGATGATCATGATGTACGAAAAGATTCTGGATTTACCATATTTTATATAGGAATTAACTTAGGAGCCTTCTTAGCTTCTATTGTGGCTGTAGGTGTAGGAGAAGCTTATGGATTTAGATATGGATTTGGATTAGCCGGTATCGGTATGATCTTAGGAGTATTAATTTTTGTTGCGGGACATAAGTTTTATGGACATGTAGCAACACCACCAGATCCTGAAGGATTACATAAGAAGGTATTAGGACCTATAACAAAATTACAAGTTACTATTGTAGGTTCTCTTTTATTAATTCCAGCATTGTATTATTTATTACAATATAATCAGTGGGTTGGATACCTTATGGGAGCTGTTGCAATATATGTGATTGTAAAGTTGATTAGTGCAGGTGTCAAAGGAGGTAGAGTGTTATTAGATCGAATGATCATTTTTATTATTTTATGTTTGCTTAACATAATCTTTTGGTCATTATTTGAACAAGCAGGAACTTCTCTTACATTATTTGCCGATCGAAATGTAGATCGTGAAGCCTTTTTAGGTTTTTGGAATATCTCAGCTGGTCAAACACAATCATTTAATGCCTTCTTTATTTTAGTTTTGGGAACCGTTTTTTCTATGCTTTGGCTTAAATTAGATCAGTGGAAAATGAATCCCAATATTCCAGCTAAATTTGGTATAGGAATTATGTTTGTGGGAATAGGATTTTTATTTACCATTTTAGGAAAAGGAGCTGCTGTCAATTATTTAGTGCCGATGTGGACTTTGGTAGGATTATACTTATTCCATACAATTGGAGAATTGTTCTTATCTCCGATTGGTCTTTCAATGGTAACCAAATTAGCACCAAAAAATATGACAGGAGAGTTAATGGGAGCATGGTTTTTATCATTTGCAGGTTCAAACTATGTTGCAGGTAGTGTTTTAGCACCATTAACAGGTACCGGTGGACATGGAGAAGGTGGTGAAGAAGTGGTTTTGTCAGTAGCAGAAAGTTTAGATAAATATATCGATGTATTTACTCAATTTGGGTGGATTGCCCTTATTTGTGGAGGTGTTGTATTATTAGCTTCTCCACTTCTTAATAAATTAATGCACGGAATTAAATAAATATAAAAATAAAGGAAGATAAAGCCATCATTGCTTGATGGCTTTATTATTTAAATAGAATTCAAATGAATACAACAACCAATAATGACTTTTTTAAAAGTAATGTATTAGGACATCCAGCAGGATTGTTCGTACTATTTTTTACAGAAATGTGGGAACGTTTTTCCTTCTATGGAATGCGTGTATTGTTAGTAATGTTTTTAACAGCCCCTTTGCTAATTGATAATCCGGGTTGGGAATGGCCTAGAGAAAATGCAATGGCATTATTTGGTACTTATGCAGGGTTATTATATTTAACTCCTATTGTAGGTGGAATGATTGCTGACAAGTTGATAGGATATCGATGGGCTGTTGTAATAGGTGCTTTTATTATGACGTTAGGACATGCTGCTATGGCTGTTGAAACACCTTTCTTTTTATATTTAGGATTAGCTTTATTGGTTATAGGAACAGGTTTTTTTAAACCGAATATGACTTCTATTATTTCGGAAATGTATAAAGATGTACCTGAAAAAAAAGATGGAGCATATACTATTTTTTATATGGGTGTGAATGCTGGAGCTTTCTTTGGGATGATGATGTGTGGTTATTTAGCTGAAAAAGTAGGATGGAGTTATGGATTTGGATTGGCAGGTATTTTCATGTTATTAGGTACACTTCAATTTTGGTTGGCAAAACCTTTGTTTGGCTCAATTGGTGATGTCCCTTCAAAACAAAAGTTATCAGAAAATGATTCAATTGATCAAATAGGAATTTTAGATGAAGATAAAAAGGAAGGAACACATGAAGAATTGAACCCTTTTACATCGTTGGATAAAATTTGTATTGCACTTATTGGTGTTTTAGGGTTTACGTGGATTATGAACGATCCTCTGTCAAAAATAGGTGATATACATTTAATACCAGGAGGGGATTTGGGAGCTAATATAGCTATTTTAACAGCATTAGGATTATTACTTTTTGTATTAATTTCAAGAATTATACGATATCCAAAAGTTGTTCGAGACCGAATGATTGCGGTAACCGTTTTTGCATTTTTCACCGTATTCTTTTGGGCTTCTTTTGAACAAGGAGCAGGATCTTTAGTGATTTTTGCTAGAGATTATACAGATCGTGTTTTAATTGGAGATTCAGCTACGATATTTAAAATAGTAAATACATTGTTAACTATAGTGCCACTATCCATTATAACTTGGGTATTATTTTTGTTAGCAAAACAAACTTTTAAAAAGATTGCATTGTCAAACATAGTATTATTAGGATGTTTTGTAATCGTGTGGGGAATTGTAATTTGGATGCTTAATAGAGAATTTTCTTCTGATACCGCAGAAGTAGCTGCTTCATGGTTTAGTATTTTGAATTCCTTCTTTATTATAGCCTTGGCACCATTATTTTCAAAATGGTGGGAAAGTAAATACAATCCATCTGCAGCAACAAAGTATGGTTTAGGTTTAATTATAATGGCAATAGGGTTTGGTTTATTAGCATATGGAGCTAGTAATATCCCTCAAGGAGCTACAACAGCATCTGTAAGTATGATATGGTTGATTGTAGCCTATTTATTTCATACAATGGGAGAATTATGTCTTTCTCCTGTAGGATTATCTTATGTATCTAAATTAGTTCCAGCAAGAATGATCGCTTTCATGTTTGGTATCTGGTATTTAGCAATTGCTATTGGAAATAAATTAGCAGGATCATTAGGAGGAATGATCGACGAAATTACTTCTACCTATGATTTATCAACCTTCTTTTTAATCTTTACTATTGTACCTATTGTAGCAGGTTTATTGGTTATTTCATTAAATCCTGTACTAAAAAAGTTAATGCATGGAGTAAAATAATGAAGAAGTTAAATAACTAGATATATAGTGATCATCCTAATTTTTAGGATGATTATTTTTTTGGCACATATATTGAAATAAAGAAAATATATTAACTTTGTAAGCGTTATAAGTTATATACGACTAACCATAAACATTATGAAGATGAAAAATATAGTTTCAATATTAGCAATTGGATTTTCACTTATGATCTTTGCGCAAGATTCTTATAGTGTAAAGTCATCAGATATTCATTGGGTATCTATAGAAGAAGCAGATAGTATTCAAAAAGTATACCCTGAGAAACAAATTTTAGTAAAGTTTTATGCAGATTGGTGTCATCCATGTAAAATAATGGATCAAACTACACTTCAAAATGATGAAGTAGTGAAAGTGATTAATGAAAATTATATCCCCGTTTCTTTTGATGGAGAAAGTCCTAAAACTTTTATGTTTAAAGACTATAAATATTTTGGAGTAAAAGCCTCAAATGGACGTTATGCTAATACATTTACAGGAACTTATCTAGATAGTTGGTCTAGTTATCCGTCTTTTATTACCATTAATAGTTCAGGAGAACGAACATCATTAAATAGAAGTGGATATGTAAAGAAAGATAAATTTTTACCGTATTTAAATCGAAACAAATAAAAAGATGAGAAATATTTTAACAATTGCGTTTATTACATTTTTTAGTTTAACAATTTCAGCACAAGTAAAGTGGTTTACGATTGAAGAAGCTGCTGTTGAACAAAAGAAAAATCCTGAGAAGAAATTATTAGTAGATTTTTATACCGATTGGTGTGGATACTGTAAGGTAATGGATAAGAAAACATTAAATGAAGAAGGTGTTTCAAAATTTGTTAACGCGAATTTTATACCAGTTAAGTTTAATGCAGAAAAACAGGCTACATTTACGTATCGTGATGAGGAATTTGAATTGTTAAAAGCAAGTAATGGTAAAAAACTCAATATGTTTGCGTATAAAGCCTTAATGGGTAATTTAGGCTATCCATCATTTGTAGTGGTAGATGGTAAAGGAAAATTTGTTGATGCAGCACAAGGTTATTTTACACCAGAACAGTTTATGCCATTCTTAAAAAGAAATTTGTAATCGAAAAGCACCTTTTTTAGGTGTTTGATAAATAGAATCTGAAATGTGATAACGATGTGTTATCACATTTTTTTTGTCTATGTTTTTCAATAAATTTAGATCAGTAATGAAAATATAATCCTTTTTGTTAGCTATTTGTTTAGGTGGATTTATCCAAATAATTTGATTTTTAAATTGAAAGATATTTTTAGTTTTTAAATAAGGTATTTGAATTGTATCATTTAAATGATGATATTGTATATGTGAGATAAACTGATAGGTTATATAAGGATGTAAAATGTAATAATATTCTTTTGTAGAAATATCATGTTCGCTAAAAATAGTAAGTTTATTTCCCTTTTTTATTCCTATTATAGGATTTTTATAAGAATCAAAAATGATAAACTCAGAAATAGTGTATCGTGTTATTTTTTGGTAGATATAAATAGATTGAATACCCAATAATAATATACAAATACCATATAGATATAAATATTTTTTTCTTTTTAAAAAGAAGTAAAAGCTAAAAATGACTAGGTAAGATAGAGCAACTTGCGTTTTTGAAAAGTAAATTGTTTCAATTTGTAGATTGAGGTCATAGCCCCAAGAAATAAAAGAATTCATTAGTGATAGAACTTTAAAAAATAATATTTCTATAAAAGAGAATGGAATATCTAAAAGTAGAAAAAGAATAACGATTAGCCCAAGTCCAATAATGATACTAAACAGAGGTGTAATGACTAAATTTGAAACTAAAAATAAAGTAGGAAAAGAATTAAAATAATAAAGGGAGAGAGGTAAAGTTCCTATGGTTGCTATAATACTGATTAAAGTAGCGTGATAATAAAATCGTAAAATAGGGTGTTGAAAAGTGATTGAGTTTTGAAAATAAGGGAAAAATAGTAAAATGGATAATACAGCCGAATAACTTAATTGAAAACCAACATCGAATAGAAAATTAGGATTTATGATGAGTAAAATACAGGCTGATAAACAAATGGTGTGTATAGAGTTAGTGTCTCGATTTAATAATGTACTTAATTGATATATCGTAATCATAAGACTTGCACGACAGACTGAAGCAGAGAACCCTGTGAGTGAAGCATATAACCAAAGAAGTAAAAGAGAAATTGTAATTCGGAGAATAGTTCCTTTCGGTAGAAAAGTTAAAAAATAAAGAAGTAAGTAAAGACAGCCATATATAATGCCTGTATGTAATCCTGAAATTGCTAATAAATGCATGGTTCCTGTTTTAGAGTAATGTTGCTTTAAATTAAATGACAGATGGTCCTTTTCACCTAAAAGCATAGCTTTCATAATGGAAACTTCATTATGATGACCATATTTTTTCTCTATTTTTTGAATGATTTTGTATCGGGTATAGTGACAATAAGCAAAGAAATTCAAATTAGAAGAAGGAATTTGTTTAATGTTTTGTGTAAAAATATGATGGTATATTTTTTTCTTTTTTAAGAAGTTTGCATAATCAAAAGCATAAGGATTTTTTGAAGTTGGAATAGAATCAAAATCATTTTTAAAAATAAGTGTAGTATTAGGAAGTAAACCAACAGAATCTTTTATATAAAGAATTGCTTTACCAGAAGTATTTATAGCTATGGAATCATTAAAAACAGATTGTATTTCTGCTTGAAATGAAGAAAAACCACTTTCAGATAAGCTCCCTTTTTCTATAATTAAAGCTTTGCAATAGCTGTTTTTTAAAGAGGTGTTTTGAAAATGATTTTTTGGAATTTGGTTGTATTGTTGAAAATAAATCCAACCAATAAAAATAAAATTGATAAAAAGAATGAGATATTGTTTTAAAAGAAAGGATATAAGCGTAATAGAAATTAAAAGAAAAAATAACAATAGAATAGGTAGAATGAAAAAGTTCCCAAGAACGATCCCAATAGTTAAATTAGTTAGTATATATACAAAAGGTTTGATACATTCTAAGATAGAAAAAAAACGTTAAAAATACGATCTTTTTAACGTTTTTATATTTTTGCTTACTACTTACTACTTACTACTTACTACTTACTACTTACTACTTACTACTTACTACTTACTACTTATGGGTAAGAAAACTTCGGCCATCATGCAACGTGCACTTCCTCCACCGCAAGTTTCAATTACAGATAAATCAGAATGAATGATAGGATTGTATTTTTCAATTGTTTCAACTTGTTCTTTTGTTAAAGAATTATAAGCGGCACTTGACATAATTAAATAATTGGAATCAGATCCTTGAACTTGAAGCATGTTTCCAGCAAATTGGTTTACTTGAGATTCTGTAATTGAAATAATTTCTTTCCCATTTTCTGTTAAAGAGTTGGTAACATGTTGTTTTTCTTTTGAGTCATCAATAGAATCTAAACAAATTACAGCATATTGATCAGCAATACACATCATTACATTTGTGTGGTAAATTAGTTCTCGTCGATTCTCTACGGTTTGATACGATTTAAAAAGAACAGGAGTAAATTCAAAATCTTCACAAAACTCAATAAATAAATCCTCATCTGATCGAGGAGAAACAGCGAGGTATGCTTTACGATTTTCTCGGTCTAAAATCATACTTCCAGTACCTTCTAAGAAAATATTCTCTTGTTCAGCTTCTGTATAATCAGTCGTATTATTGATAATAAACCCTTTTTCTTCAAGGTGATCTAAAATGTCCTCACGACGTTCCAAACGGCGGTTTTTTGCATACATAGGGTATAATCCAACAGAACCGTTCTCGTGAAAAGAAATCCAATTGTTAGGAAAAATTGAATCAGGTGTGTCAGGAATTTTAGTATCTTCAATCGTAATAACATTAATTCCCTTAGCTCTTAATTTTGTTACAAAAGCATTAAATTCTTTCAAAGCTTTTTCTTGTGCATTATCAGCTGTTAAATTTTCTAACGCTTTTTGATAATAATTATTAACCGCTGTTTGTTCATTGTAACGAAACGAAACTGGTTGTATCATTAAGATTGTATTCGTATTTTGAGCATATTTCTTCTCCATATTCTTTTTTTAAAAACGTAAAGTTAACAAATGATCGTTACTTTCACAATAGGCAAAAAAGGGTAATAATTAAACTGTAACAATAAAGGTTAATTGTTAATTTATTTGGAGTTTAGAAAAAATTAACATAAATTCAGCTTTGAAGTACATAAGTACGCTCTTTTCGTATTGTTATGCAAGCATTATAAAAAAAGTGTCGCTTTATTAACCAGAACCAGTGTTTCAATTTATATTTGAGACACGATTTAAATTAAAAGTCATAAAAAAATGAGAAAAACATTACTAACTTTAATGTGTGTCGGTAGTATGATCACGACATATGCAGGAGGGTTTAGAGTTTCTTTACAAGGAATTAAACAAGCTGCGATGGGGCATACAGGAGTTGCTGTGGTTCACGATGCAAGTTCAGCATTCTTTAACCCAGCAGGATTAGCCTTAATAGATTCTAAATGGAGTGTTTCGGCAGGTGTCTTTGGAATTTCTGCAGAGGCCAATTATCAAAACCGTTTAGATGGATCATCTTACAATACAGATAATTCATTAGGAACGCCTTTTTCCTTATATGTATCACATAAATTAAGTGATAAACTTGCAGTAGGTTTAGGAGTTTACACACCTTACGGAAATACAGTAGATTGGGGAAATGATTGGCCAGGTCAAGCTCTAATTCGAGATATTTCATTACAGGCCTTTTTTATTCAACCGACTATTTCTTATAAATTAAATGATTGGGCATCTGTTGGTGCAGGGTTAATTTATGCTACAGGAGGTGTAGAATTAAATAGAGCGTTTGTTGCAGCAGGAAATGTGAATCTTAAATCAGATAGTGCTGACGGTATAGGGTATAATTTAGGTTTAATGTTAAAGCCTCATGAGAAAGTTCAAATAGGGGTAAACTACCGATCTGAAGTGAAAATGGAAGCTGAAGGAGATGCTAAAGTTACATCAAATCAAGGAACTGAACTTCCTGGACTTGCTGATACATGGAAGGCAGATCTACCTTTATCAGCTGAATTAACTTTTGGTATTGCTTATATGCCAACTGATAAATGGACGTTAGAGTTTGATTTAAATTATGCATTCTGGGATTCATATAAATCATTAGACTTTGATTTTATTCAAGGAAATTTACCTGATTCTTCTTCAGTGAGAGATTATGAAAACACCTTCATCTATAGAATTGGAGCATCTTATGACTTTAACGATCGTTGGACAGGTCGTTTAGGAGCTTATTATGATGAAACACCTTCTCCAGATGCTTACTTCTCACCAGAAACACCAACAGTAGATAACAGAGCATTAACATCAGGAGTTACATATAATTTCAAAAATGGTTTCTCTATTGATGGTACTTATATGTTCTTATCTGGAAAAGAAAGAAGCTTTACAAATGTAGAAACAGGTTGGGCTGGAGATTTAAAAGCAACTACTCATATTTTTGGTTTAGGAGCTTCGTATAATTTTTAATTAATCAAAGAATCATAAAAAAATGAAGATATTTAAAAAATCATATAAGTATTTAATGCTTGCTACTCTTGCAGGAGTAGTGATAAGTTGTGAAGAGGATTTCGATAATGAAGTCTCAAAAGATATAGCTTCACAATCAGCTGGTGATGCTGATTTTACACGTTATGTGTCATTAGGAAACTCATTAACATCAGGTTATTCAAACGGAACCGTTTATCTTTCAGGTCAAGAAAATTCTTATCCGGTTATGTTAGCTGAACGTTTTAAGCAAGCTACTTCAACAATGGAAGATTTTACAGTTCCTTATGTAAAAGATGAAATAGGAGGATTATTAATGGGAGGAACTCAGATAGCAGATACGAAACTTGTTTTAAGTTCTACATTAAGTCCTGAAAATATTGCAGGAACGCCAACTACGGATATAACAAGTGGAATAGGAGCGCAAGGACCTTATGGAAATATGGGAGTTCCTGGAGCAAAATCATACCACTTATTAGCTGATGGATATGGAAGTGTTGCAGGAGTAGCACAAGGATTGGCCAATCCTTATTATGCTTATTTTGCAACAAGTGAAACGACTAATGTGTTTGCAGACGCTTTATCACAAAATCCAACGTTTTTTACTTTGTGGATAGGAAATAATGATGTATTAGGGTATTCCACTAGTGGTGGAGATGATGCAGGAGTTGATCAAACAGGTAATTTAGATGCTACAACATATGGAGCAAATGATATTTCAGATCCTAATGTTGTGATAGGATCTATTCAAGCAATGGTAGCTGGATTAGTTAATGCTGGAGCACAGGGTATTGTAGCTAATATTCCAAATGTAACTTCAATTCCTTATTTTACAGCAGTAGCCTATAATGCACTTCCTTTAGATCAAGCAACCGCAGATACAGTTAATGCTGCTTTTGCACAATACAATGGAGGATTACAATTGGCTATGTCAAATGGATTAATAACACAAGCAGAAGTTACTGCAAGAACAATAAATTATGTTGCAGGTCAAAATTCGATGTTGATAGAAGATACGTCTTTAACTGATTTGTCAGCTTTAGGTTTACCAAATTATAGATTAACAACATCATCTGATTTAGTTTTATTACCCGCATCATCTATTATAGGAACATTAGCTGATGCTAGTGATCCTACTTCTGCATATGGAGTTGCAGTTCCATTACCTGGAACATTAGTTTTAACAGAAAGTGAAGTGTTAAAGGTACAAACAGCAACGGATGCTTATAATGCAGGAATTGCTCAAGTTGTAGCAAGTTATCCTGGAGTATATATGGTGGATATGAAAGCTGGAATGGAAGAGTTGGCTTCAACAGGTTTTGTGTATGATGGAATTCATTATACAGATGCGTATATCACAGGAGCTGCATTTTCTCTAGATGGAGTACATCCTACTCCTAAAGGGTATGCGATTGTAGGAAATTATTTTATTAGAGCTATAAACCAAAATTTTGGTTCTACTTTATTGGAATTAAATCCAAATGTTTATCCAGGATTATAATGGAAATGATAATATAATAAAAAGGCTGTCAAATTTGACAGCCTTTTTAGTTTTATAAATAAGTTTACGCTATTGCTTATGCTGTTAAATCTTTTACTTCAGCGTCTTTAGCATTTGTCATAACAGATTGGATACCATTATCACGTCCAGCCTCTGATTCGTAGTTTTGACTTGTTCCAATAACTTGTCCATTTGTAGATTTTAAGTTAAATCTAAATTTACCACTTCCAGTTTCTTTCTTTTCAAATCGAGCCTCTTCTTGGCTATTCTTTTTTACTGATTCAATACCGTTTTGGCAAGCTGCCTTAGTAGTATATCCTTCACTTGATAAGATGATTTGACCATTTTTTGCTTTTAATCTAAAGTAGAACTCTCCACTTTTTTCACTTTGAAATAATTCAAACATTGGTTTTTAATTTTAAATAATTCTTGAATGTAAAGATAGGAGTAAATATTCTAAAATCAAAAAAGGAAATGTAATTTCTTGATTTAAAGAATTTTAAATCAAGAACAAAAAACCTTGCTAAAATTTATTTAACAAGGCTTTTCATTGTAATTTTATGTTTTTTATTCTAAAAGATATTTCATATTGACTTCTTGATCAATCATTTTTGATAATTCTGAAATTGCTACTCGTTTTTGTTCCATTGTATCTCTAAAACGAACGGTAACTGTATTATTGTCTAAAGAATCATGATCTACTGTAATACAAAAAGGAGTTCCAATAGCGTCATGGCGGCGGTAACGTTTACCAACAGAATCTTTTTCTTCGTATGCAATATTGTAATCAAATTTTAAATCATTAAATATTTTTTGTGCTAACTCTGGTAATCCGTCTTTTTTAACTAGAGGAAAAACAGCTGCTTTAAACGGAGCAAGAGCAGGAGGAAGACTTAATACGGTTCTTGATTTTCCATCTTCTAATGATTCCTCTTTTAAAGAAGTACTGAATACAGCTAGGAACATACGATCCAATCCTACAGAAGTTTCTACTACATAAGGAACATAGCTTTCATTTATTTCTGGATCAAAATATTGTAATTTTTTACCGGAATAGTCTTGATGACTTGATAAATCAAAATCAGTTCTAGAGTGAATACCTTCTAATTCTTTAAATCCGAATGGAAATTGAAATTCAATATCAGCCGCAGCATTAGCATAATGAGCTAATTTTTCATGATCATGAAATCGGTATTTATCATCCCCTAGTCCTAATTTTTTATGCCATTTTAAACGTGTTTGTTTCCAATATTCATAAAATTCTAATTCTTTTCCAGGACGTACGAAGTATTGCATTTCCATTTGTTCAAATTCACGCATGCGAAAAATAAATTGGCGAGCTACAATTTCGTTACGAAAAGCTTTTCCAATTTGAGCAATTCCAAAAGGTATCTTTTGGCGTCCTGTTTTTTGAACATTTAAAAAGTTTACAAAAATTCCTTGTGCTGTTTCAGGTCGCAAATATAAATCCATTGCAGACTCAGCTGAAGCCCCTAATTTGGTGCCAAACATTAAATTAAATTGTTTTACATCAGTCCAGTTTTTAGAACCTGTTTCTGGATCAGCTATACCTAATTCTTCAATTAAATTTTTTACAGCAGTTAAGTCTTCACTTTCTAAATATTTACCTAAACGATCTAAAACATCTTGTTTTTGTTCTCTATATTTTAAAACTTTAGGATTTGTTGATTCAAATTGAGCTAAATCAAAAGATTCTCCAAAACGTTTTTGTGCTTTGGTAATTTCTTTTTGTGCTTTATTTTCAAATTTTTCAGCAAAATCTTCTACTAAAACATCTGCACGATATCTTTTCTTAGAATCTTTATTATCAATTAAAGGATCATTGAAAGCATCAACATGTCCTGAAGCTTTCCACGTAGTAGGGTGCATGAAAATGGCTGAATCCAATCCTACAATATTGTCGTGCATTTGAACCATGGCTTTCCACCAATATTGTTTGATATTATTACGAAGTTCTACACCATTTTGACCATAATCATAAATAGCACTTAGTCCATCATAGATTTCACTAGATTGAAATACAAAACCGTATTCTTTTGCATGAGAAATTACATTTTTGAAGATATCTTCTTGTTTTGCCATGTTTTTGGAATTTTTTCAAAGATAGTTTTCTTAATTAAAAATTGGAAAAGAAATGATAAAAAATTAACTTAAATGAAAATACTAAGATTCTTTAGTATCCAATTCATCACGTAGAATATTTCCTAAGAGCATAAAGGAAAGAACCAGTAGCATAATGCAAAGTCCAGGAGCGATAGCTAAATGAGCGTTCCCAAGAATAATTTGCGAATAATGTTCCTTAATTATACTACCCCAAGATGGTACAGGAGGTTGTGCTCCAATTCCTAAAAAGCTTAGCCCACTTTCAATTAAAATTGCAGCGGCAAAGTTAGCGGCTGATATTACAATGATGGGACCCCAAGCATTTGGTAAAATATGATGAAAGATAAGACGCAAATCTGAAAAACCAAGTGCTCTTCCGGCTTCTACAAATTCTTTTTCTTTGATAGATATAAATTGACCTCTTGTAATACGGGCTACTTCAACCCACATAGTCAACCCAACAGCTATGAAAACTTGAAAAAATCCTTTTCCTAGCGCAAGCGTAATAGCTATAACTAATAAAAGTGTAGGAATGGACCATATAATATTGATAATCCACATAATAAAAGCATCTATTTTACCACCAAAATATCCTGCTAATGCACCTAAAGTAACACCTACAATGAGGGAAATGAGAACAGCTATAAATCCTACAAAGAAAGAAATACGAGTTCCAATAAGTAATCGAGAAAGAAAATCACGACCGTATTTATCTGTTCCTAAATAAAAAGTTTTAGTTTTTAAAAATGTTTTGTCTAGAGGTGAAGTTAGATTTTTTTTCTCTCCTGAAGCGGTTGTATAACGTATGATTTTATTATCTTTAATTTCGGTGTTGAGCACAGGAACTTCTTCAAAATGTACTTTTTTACCTAAAAATAATTGCTCTAATATATTTTTTTGTGTTACACCTTGAATAGGAATTTGTAAAATCTGTGTGGTGAATCCAATAGGTTTGTTTGCCAAAGTAATATGCATTTGGTTGGCGTTTTCGGTAGAGTCAGGAGCAATAGCATAACCAAAAACTGCAATGAATCCTGAGATAAGGATAATTAAAATGGAAAAACTCCCAATGATATTTTTTTTGAATATCATTAGGAGTATATGATGTAATGATTTATTTTCTAAATTATTATTCATTTAAATCTTGTAGTACATGTACAGCTTCTTCTAATTGAATATCTTGAACAATATTTTCATGCCATACTTTACGTTTTTCAGCTAAAACTGAATCGTTTTTAACTAAAACTTTTTCATAATCAGGTGATTCAATTTCAAGTCCGTTTTTATAATTTTTAAAGATCGAATCAAAATGTTCAGCTTTTGCTTCTTGTTCTTTTTTACTTTTTTGATATTCTTCAAAATTTAAACTAATCGATTTTCGGTCTTTCAATTCATCAAACCATTTGGCGTTATCATCTAATAATTTGAAGTTAGGACTTTCTTTAATTCGTTCAGCACTTTTTTCTTTAATCTTTTTCATTTTGATTTTCTGATCCCACTTTTCATAACGGGCAGGATCTATTTTATCAAATCCTAAAGCATTGTCATAATCACGCTCACCTACATCTGTATATAAAAACTTATTAGGTAATACGATATCAGAAGAAACACCTTCTAACTGAGTTGAACCACCATTTATACGGTAAAATTTTTGAATGGTTAATTTGATAGCACCTAAATCATCAGTGTTTCCAAAAACATTAACTGGATAAAAACTTTGAACTGTTCCTTTTCCAAAAGTTTGTTTACTTCCAATAATAACAGCACGATCATAATCTTGTAAAGCTGCAGCTAAAATTTCAGAAGCTGAAGCTGAAAATTCATTGACTAAAACAACAACAGGACCATCCCAATCAATACTAGAATCAACATCTCTTAAAACACGTTCGTTACCTGCTTGTGTTTTTACTTGTACAACAGGCCCTTTTTCGATAAACATACCTACAATATCAACTACTGTCGCTAAAGATCCTCCTCCATTATTTCGTAAATCAATAATAATTCCTTTAATATTTTCAGATTTTAAGGCTAATAATTCTTTTTCAAAATCGGTAGCAGCATTTCGGTCACTTGGATCATTTGGGTTGAAATAAAACTCAGGTAGGTTAATTAATCCATATTTTGTATTATGATCATCTACGATTATAGCTGATTTAGCATAAGAAGCATCGTATTCAATAATATCACGTACGATTGGAATTTCTTTGTTACTTCCATCTTCTTTCTCAACAGTTAACAATACAGTAGTCCCTTTTTTACCTCGAATTAAACGAATGGCATCATCTAGTTTCATTCCAACAACACTTACTGGTTCTTTTCCTTTTTGTGCAACTTTTAAAATTTTATCACCTGCTTCTAGATCACCTTGTTTCCAACTAGGACTTCCGATTACAATTTCTTTAATAGTAGGATAACCTTTAACATCTTGAATCATAGCACCAATTCCTTCCAATTTTCCAGAGATTCCAAAGTCAAAATCTTCTTTACTTTTAGGTGAAAAATAGGTGGTATGTGGATCAAATAATTCAGTATATGAATTTACATAACTACTGAACCAGTCCTTTTTATCACGTTGTAGAAAGCGTCTAAAAAAGTCTTGATAATCTTCTTTTACTTTTTCACGAGCTTCTTTTTCAATTTCAGTAAATGATTTTTGAGTATAAGTAGAGTCGTTCTTTTCTTTTTTCTTTTCCTGCTCTTCCATGATGGAAGAAATTTCACCTAAAGTAGAATATTTTAAAATTTCCTTCCATTTTGCTAAAAGCTCTTGTGTGTTTTTTGGATAAGAATATTGTTCTTCGTCTAAGATAAAATGATCTTGTTTGTTAAAATCAAAAGGGGTATCTAATAAAGAAGAGAAATGATCTTGAATATATTTAATACGTGTTTGTAATGTATCAATTGAAGCATTATAAAACGTTGTATTTAAATTTTCAATATCATCATCCATTTTAGTACGATTTTTAATCATTTGATCGTAATCACTTTGAGTTAAGTATCGTTTGTATGGATCTATACGTTCTAGGTAATTATCAAAAACTTTTTCAGAATATTGATCATTAAACTCTTTAGGTTGGAAATGACGTAAGGATAAAATTCTACGTATATTTTTAAGAATAGCTTTTTGATTTTTGTCTATATCGCCTTCACCATTGTTATGCGGTTTGCAAAAGCTGAAAACCAAAAGTGATGCTACGATTACCCCTATAAATGCGAAGCTTATTTTTTTAAAACTCATACTTTCTTGTATCTTTGAATGACAAATTTAACGAAATTATTGTGGTATAGTTAGTTCTTCTCAAAAACTTTACCAAAAATAGTCATAAAAACACAAAATAAATAAAATGATCGACAATCTTCAGCAAGGTTTCTTTGGAATTGGAATTCAGAATGGGAAAACACCTGAAAACTTAGGTGTTTTATGGCGATCAGCTCAAAATTTAGGAGCCAGTTTTATTTTTACGATTGGAAACCGATATGCTAAGCAAGCCTGTGATACACATAAAGCAGTGGGAGCCATGCCTTATTTTCATTACGATACGTTTGATGATTTTTATAATAATTTACCGAAAGGTGCAATGTTGGTTGGAGTAGAGTTAACGGATGAAGCTGTTCCTTTAGAAACATTTCATCATCCGTGGCGTTGTGTTTATTTATTGGGAGCAGAGGATCATGGGTTATCCAAAAGAGCTATAGAAAAGTCTCACCATTTAGTAAAATTTAACTCTCAGTTAAGTTTGAATGTTTCTGTTGCAGGGAGTATTGTTATGTATGATCGAAATTTAAATAAACCAAGATCTTAAATTGTATAAAAAAGAATAAATATGGAAAGACCTCTTATATTAGTGACCAACGATGATGGAATTACAGCACCTGGAATTCGTGCTCTGATTTCTGTAATGAATGAAATAGGAGAAGTTTATGTAGTAGCACCTGATAAACCACAATCAGGTATGGGACATGCTATTACAATTGATTCAACATTGAGTTGTGATGAAATTAAAATTGATGATGGTCCTCAGAAAGAGCGAAGCTGTTCTGGAACACCAGTAGATTGTGTGAAATTGGCAATTGATAAAATAGTTCCTCGAAGACCGGATATTTGTGTTTCAGGGATTAATCATGGATCAAATTCATCGATTAATGTAATTTACTCAGGAACAATGTCCGCAGCAGTAGAAGCTGGAGTAGAAGGAGTCCCTGCTGTAGGGTTTTCATTATTAGATTTTTCATGGGGAGCTAATTTTGAACCTGCTAAGAAGTATATCAAGCAAATTGTTTTAAATGTGTTAGAAAAAGGTTTGCCTAAAGGTGTTGTTTTAAATGTAAACATACCTGCTGTTGAAGCTATTAAAGGTATTAAAGTTACACGTCAAGCTAAGGCAAAATGGAGAGAAGATTATGAAAAAAGAGAAGATCCTCGTGGTCGAGAATATTATTGGTTGGTAGGGAAATTTGTAAATGAAGATGAAGGAAATGATACTGATGTAGTAGCCTTAGAAGAAGACTATATATCAATTGTACCGGTTCAATTTGATTTAACAGCTTACCATTTTATGGAAGAATTAAAAACATGGAAAATATAAATAAGAAATAAAAAAATCCCGATTTTAAAATCGGGATTTTTTAGTTATAATTTGATTAAATGTTTCATTTCTTGTGTGTTATCACTCAGAAGAACCTTGACGAAATACTTGCCCGAAGCTAATCGAGATACGTTGACTTGTTCTTTGTGATTGTAGGAATGTTTAGGAGAATAATCTAAAATTTTATTTCCAACAATATTAAACACAATAATTCGTTTTACTTGTACGTTATTATTTTTAGTAGAAACGTAGAAAAAGTCCTTTGCAGGATTTGGATAAACCTGAACTATATCATTTCCTTTTTTTACTGGAGGATCACTTTCATATACAGCAAAGTCACTCGCAGAAAGGCTTCCTGCAAATAGTAATGCTAACAATATGTTAAAAACAATCTTCATTTTCACTAAAATTACAACAAAAATATAAAATATTGGTTAATTTTACTGTAAATTTTAAATATAAATTACAAAAAGTAGGCCAATGTTTCCATATAAGAGAAATCGTCGTTTAAGAACAAACGAATCCATCCGTAGTTTAGTCAGAGAAAATATACTAACTCCTCACGACTTCTTAGTACCATTATTTGTGGTTGAAGGAGAAAATATAAAAGAAGAAATATCTTCCATGCAGGGATATTATCGAATGTCTTTAGATTTAATTCGAAAAGAAGTAAAAGAATTATGGCAGATGGGAATCCGTTCGGTTTTAGTTTTTGTAAAAGTTCCAGATGATTTAAAAGATAACAAAGGAACAGAAGCGTTAAATTCAAATGGATTAATGCAACGTGCTGTACGTGAAATTAAAGAAGTATGTCCTGAAATGATTATAATGACAGATGTGGCATTAGATCCTTATTCATCTTACGGTCATGATGGAATTGTAGAAAATGGAATTATTGTGAATGATGCTACTGTTGAAGTTTTGGCACAAATGACTTTGTCACATGCACAAGCTGGTGCTGATTTTGTAGCACCATCTGATATGATGGATGGACGAATTTTAGCAATGCGTGAAACCTTAGAAACAGAAGGGTTTATCAATACAGGAATTATGAGCTATAGTGCTAAATATGCTTCTTCTTTTTATGGACCCTTTCGTGATGCATTAGATTCAGCACCTGGTTTTGGTGACAAAAAAACGTATCAAATGGATTTTCATAATAGTGAAGAAGCCGTTCGTGAAACATTACTAGACATTGAAGAAGGAGCCGATATTGTGATGGTAAAACCTGGAATGCCTTATTTGGATGTGGTAAAAACAATTAAAGAAGTTTCAGAAGTACCGGTATCCGTTTATCAAGTAAGTGGAGAATATGCGATGATTAAAGCAGCAGCTGAAAAAGGCTGGTTGAATCATGATGAAACTATGATGGAAAGTTTAATTGCTTTTAAAAGAGCTGGAGCAGATTTAATTGCTACATATTTCGCTAAAGAAGCTATTAAATTGATGAAATAATTTACAGTTTAGTAAAAATATTGATAAACTTAAATTAAACACATGTATATAAAAAGAGATCTTAGTTTTAAATTGATCATGAGGCTTGCGTGGAAAAATTTAATTTTTTTTACATTATGGGCCTTGATTGTTTTTTCACTTTATCATTTTTTTCATTGGGATTTTATTGATTTACCCTTTTTACCCATAAGTACTATAGGTACAGCTGTGGCGTTTTATTTAGGTTTTAAAAACAATGCCTCTTACGATCGTTTTTGGGAGGCACGTAAAATCTGGGGAGGAATTGTAAATTATAGTCGTACTTGGGGGAATCAAGTGATGGCATTGGTTCAAGATAGTGCTTCACAAAAAGAAATGATTTACCGTCATATAGCCTGGATTAATGCGTTACGAATTCAATTAAGAAGACGAAGTAGTTTTTCAATAAATCATAATTCGAATCGTTTAATTAAAAATAAATTAAGAAGGCATCGTTCTCAATTAAGCCATGCATGGGAAGATGATGTACATCCTTTTCTAAATGATCAAGAATTTCATGAAGTTACGGGTTATCAGAATATTGCGACTCAATTGATTCGTAAACAAGGAGATCAATTGGAAACATTAACCTCAAAGCAAAAAATTAGAGATTCGTATACACAAATGGAAATGATGCGCTCTTTAGAAGAATTTTATAATCTTCAAGGAAAATGTGAGCGAATTAAAAATACACCTTTCCCTCGTCAATACGCCTATTTTAGTAAAGTTTTTGTTTGGATTTTTGTTTTACTGATTCCTTTTGGATTATTAGATGTCTTTGAAGAAAGTTTTATAAATGAACACGAAGGACATTTTACAGGTGTTTTTGAAGATGTTTACGTATTTTTGATGATTCCTTTTTCTGTTTTGATATCCTATATTTTTACAACTATGGAAATAGTTGGAGATCAATCAGAAGATCCTTTTGAAAAATTTATTAATGATGTCCCGATGACAGCCATTTGCCGTACTATTGAGATTGATTTACGTGAAATGCTTGGAGAAACAGATTTACCAGAAAAAACTCAACCTATTGATGATATTTTGTATTAAGAAAATGACTACTTAGATTTAAACTTTAATTACAATCTTATTCTTATACAAAAGGTAAGCAAATATAAAATAGACAAATACGATACTTAACGCAAACAATAAAGAAGTAAATTTCTCAGGAAGTAGCATACTTTGATAGAAAGTTTCGTAAATCCAATCGTAGATAGAAATGGTTTTTCCGCTATTTTCAAACTGAATTAGATAGAAATTTTTAGCAATAAATTCTGATAAAAAATAAACTGTAATAGAGTTAGAGCCAAAAAAGATAAAAGGCTTACCCCATTTTGTGATGTTTTTAAGGTCTGTTATATAAAAAATACAACTTAAAAAGACGCAAGCCCAACCGGCGGTTACTAAAACATAACTACTGGTCCATAGTGTTTTATTTATAGGAAAATAGTAATCCCAAAGATGTCCTAGTATAACAGAAACAATCCCAATACTAAGAATCCATTGACACTTTTGAAATAAAGTCTTTGAAGAGGTGATAAGTTGCCCAATTAATAACCCAAAGATAGCAGTTGCAATAGATGGTAAAGTCCCTACAATACCCTCTGGATCGAAATCAGGTTGCCACATATGAACTCCTAATAACATTTTATCGACATGCATAACCCAATTATGGGGAGCACGGTTAAAAGTAGGTGAAACATTTTCTGAAAAAGGTAGAAAACCCGTCCAAAACCAATAGCCCCCTAAAATGAAAAGTAAAATTCCCAATTGTGTTTTCCAAGAAGTTTTTAAAAAGATAAGAGAGGTGATAAAGAAAACAATTCCAATACGTTGTAAAACTCCAGGAATCCGTATAGGATCTAAGTCGTCTAATACAAAATAGGGAGTTAAGGTATAACATAAGATAAAGATGAGCAAAGCATATTCCAAATAACGATTTTGAATATTATCTGATAAATAATAGAGAATTAATCCTGCTATCAAAAGCATTAAGATAATAAAAAGGAGTACTTCAGCTAAACTATAAGGAACAGCAGTAAAAGGCCAAAAAGGAATGTAAATTTTTAAAAATAAACCAAGTAGAATTAGTTTTAATGCACGAACTCCCACTTTTTTATAAAGGTTAAGGTCTACCGTCTTTTTTTTGTTTTTTAAAGCAAAACTAATAGAGCAACCTACAATGAAGAGAAAAAAAGGAAATATTAGATCTGTTGGGGTATAACCATGCCATGTTGCGTGTTGTAATGGAGCATAAATATGGGACCATGTTCCGGGTGTATTAACGAGAATCATAGCTGCAATGGTAATTCCTCTAAATATATCAATGGCTTGTATGCGTTGCTTCATTAGTATACAATTAATTTAGATGAAATATAATGATATAAAAAGAAAAAAAAGACTCTTTTATATCAAAAGCGTATAATTTTATATTAACACCAAAAATGAAACTTTTTACTACGAATTTCTACGTACAAATTTCTAATTAATTTTGTACCTTCGCAGTTCCTAAAAATAGAAGTATGCAACTATCAGAACAAGAAATTGTACGAAGAGAAAAATTAAACAAAATCAAAGCGTTAGGAATTGATCCGTTTCCAGCAGCTTTATATCCTGTAAACCACTTAACTTCTGAGATTAAGGAAAAATTTGAAGAAGGTAAAAAAGTGATTGTTGCAGGACGTTTAATGAGTCGTCGTATCCAAGGATCGGCCTCCTTTGCTGAAATTCAAGATAGTGAAGGACGTATTCAAGTATATTTTAATCGTGATGAAATATGCACAGGAGAAGACAAATCGAAGTATAATGACCTGTATAAAAAGTTGCTAGATATTGGTGATATAATTGGAATTGAAGGAGAATTATTTACCACAAAAGTGGGTGAAAAAACGATTTTAGTTAAAGAGTTTACTTTATTAACAAAATCGATTAAACCTTTACCATTACCTAAAGTTGATGCCGAAGGAAATATTCATGATGGATTTACAGATCCGGAAATGCGTTACCGTCAGCGTTATGCTGATTTGGCTGTAAATCCACATATCAAAGATATTTTTGTAAAACGTACGAAAATGTTTAATGCCATGCGTCAGTTTTTTAATGATGCAGGCTATATGGAAGTTGAAACACCTGTGTTACAGTCAATTCCAGGTGGAGCGGCTGCACGTCCGTTTATTACACATCATAATAGTTTGAATATACCATTGTACATGCGTATTGCAAACGAATTGTATTTGAAGCGATTAATTGTAGGTGGTTTTGATGGTGTATATGAGTTTTCTAAAAATTTCCGTAATGAAGGAATGGATCGTACGCATAATCCTGAGTTTACCGCTATGGAAATCTATGTAGCCTATAAAGACTACAACTGGATGATGGATTTTACAGAGAAACTATTAGAATATGTAGCTGTTGCTGTAAACGGAACTACAGAAGCGACTTTTGGAGAACATAAAATTGATTTTAAAGCACCATACAAGCGTATTACAATGCGAGATTCTATTTTAGAATTTACAGGCTTTGATATTTATGGAAAATCGGAAGAAGAATTGCGTGAAGGAGCTAAATCTCTAGGTATTGAAGTAGATGAAACGATGGGGAAAGGAAAATTGATTGATGAAATATTTGGAGAAAAATGTGAAGGAAATTATATCCAACCTACTTTTATTACGGATTATCCAAAAGAAATGTCACCATTAACTAAAATGCATCGTGATAACCCTGATTTGACAGAACGTTTTGAATTAATGGTTTGTGGAAAAGAAATAGCGAATGCTTATTCTGAGTTAAATGACCCAATTGATCAACGAGAACGTTTTGAAGCACAGGTAAAATTAGGAGAAAAAGGAGATGATGAAGCGATGTTTATCGATCATGATTTTTTACGTGCATTAGAATATGGAATGCCTCCTACATCTGGTTTGGGAATCGGTATGGATCGTTTAATTATGTTCTTAACGAATAACCCTTCTATTCAAGAAGTATTGTTCTTCCCACAGATGAAGCCTGAAAAGAAACCTTTAGCAATTAGTGATGAGTCAAAAGGAATTTTGGAGATCTTAAAAAAAGAAGAAAAGATGGGGTTAGATGCGTTAAAAGCACAATCGGGTCTTTCCAATAAAAAATGGGATAAGTCGATCAAAGAATTAACCAAAAATACACTAGCTAAAGTAGAAAAGACAGAAGAAGGACTTTTTGTAGAGTTAATAAGTAGTTAATAGTTGTGCAAACATGTCTTCCTGAATTTTTTAGGATCTAGGATAAATAAAAATAGTTTTTAATAAATTATATAAAAGGAATCACTCAAAGTGATTCCTTTCTATTAAGAACAAATTTTTAGAAAAGGTTCTTAAAACCAAATGTTTATATTTTAGACATCTTTTAATAAAAAAGGTTTAATTGATTCCCTTTTTTGAGAGCCTGTTTTGAACTTGTTTGGAAAAGATTAAAGGTAGTATTTTTAATATTTTATTATATCATTTAAACGGATTAATTAATACTATGCTTGCATAGTAAAAGGAAAAAGAGTAACTTAAGGCTTTTAAATCAAACCGTATGAAATGAGCCATAGTCATGAATTAGTAAGAATTGATATGATGATGAGCGAATTCCATCTAACCAAATTAATTAAATAACAAATAGATAGATGAAAACAAGAATCACTGAATTGCTCAATATAAAGCATCCTATTATTCAAGGAGGAATGATGTGGGTTGGAACTGCAGAAATGGCTTCTGCTGTATCAAATGCTGGAGGATTAGGAATGTTAACAGCCCTTACTTTTCCTACACCAGAAGATCTTCGAAAAGAAATTGAACGATGTAGAACCCTAACCGATAAACCTTTTGGTGTCAATATTACGATCTTACCATCGATTACACCACCTCCATATGAAGAATATTTAAAGGTGATTATTGAAAGTGGTGTAAAAGTAGTAGAAACCGCAGGAAGAAGTCCTGAGCCTTTTATGCCACATTTGAAAAAAGCAGGTATTATCGTGATTCATAAATGTACGTCAGTTCGTCATGCATTAAAAGCTGAGAAAGTGGGTTGTGACGTGGTGAGCGTAGACGGTTTTGAATGCGCTGGACACCCAGGAGAAGATGATGTAACCAATTTGGTTTTATTACCTGCTGCATACCGTGTTTTAAAAATTCCAATGATTGCATCTGGAGGAATTGGAACTGGTTCTCAATTGGCTGCTTGTTTGGCCTTAGGAGCTGAAGGAATTAATATGGGCTCTCGTTTTGTTGCAACACAGGAAGCACCTGTTCATGAGAATATTAAAAAAGCCATGATGGAAGCCAAAGAAACAGATACTGAATTAATATTCAGGACTTTAAATAATACGGCAAGAGTATTCAATAACAGTATTGCGAAAAAAGTAGTAGAAATAGAAAGTCAACCCGGAACTACTGATTTTAAAGATTTACAACCTTTGGTTGCAGGAAAAAGAGGTAAAGAAGAATGTTTAATAAAAGGTGATGTAGAAGGTGGAATTTGGACTGTAGGAATGGTTACTGGTTTGATTGATGATATTCCGACTTGTAAAGAATTATTAGACAAAATGGTAAGTGAAGCCGAAGAAATTATAAAACAACGATTACAAAATATAGTACAATAGCATGGAGAAATTAGTGGTATACCAATCTGAAGAACATTACGCGATTATCACGTTGCAAAATGGAAAAGTTAACGCGATATCACATCAAGTGATTGATGAATTAAATGAAGCCTTAGATCAAGCTGAGAAAGATCAAAAAATTGTGATTTTAACAGGGCAGCCGGGTATCTTTTCAGGAGGATTTGATTTAAAAGAAATGCAAAAAGGATGGGAAGAGGCAAAAAAATTGGTGAGTAGAGGTTCTCAATTATCCCTACGTATGCTTTCCTTTCCGATGCCCATTATAGCGGCTTGTACAGGACATGCGGTTGCCAAAGGGAGTTTCTTGTTGCTATCATCTGATTATCGTTTAGGAACGGAAGGTGATTTCAAAATTGGATTAAATGAAGTAGCGATTGGAATGACGATGCATTATGCTGGAATTGAAATTGCACGAGGACGTTTAGCTCCTGTTTTCTTAGAACGTTGTGTAAATAATGCAGAGATGTTTAACCCTAAAGAGGCCATAACAGCGGGATTTTTAGATAAAATTGTTCCAGCAGAACATGTGATGCCAACGGCAATTAAAATTGCAGGAATGATGACAAATCTAAATTTAAAAGCACATAAAGAAACGAAACTAAAATTACGTAAAGAATTACTCGAAAACTTGGCTGAAGCGATTGAGAAAGATCGTTGATAAATTAGTTAGTATTTCAAAAGTAGTAAGGTGTAAGTATAAAATATTATAAATACTTACACCTTACTACTTTTGAATCACATCTTATTTACGATTCCATATTGAATTAAGTCATAATACTTTTCACCTTTTTTAGCATGTTCTTTTAAAATACCTTCCTGAATCATCCCTATTTTTTGTAAAATTTTTCCCGAAGGTGTATTATGTGCAAAGTGTGTAGCATAAATTCGATGTAACTGTAATTTCGTTAACCCAAATTCTAATATTTTTTTAGCCGCTTCCGTAGCATAGCCCTTTCCCCAAAAAGGTTCAGCCAGCCAATAGCCTAATTCAGCATGATTATTTTGAGTATCAATGGATAATCCCATGCCTCCTATAAACTCTTGTGTAGTTTGCAAACGAATGGCAAAAGCATATAAAGCATCCTTTTCAAAACCCTTTTGAGTGTTTTTAATCCACATTTTACCATGTTGTAGGGTATAAGGATGTGGGATATTTGAAGTCATATCAGCAACTTTAGGATTATTAGCATAGAGAACCAAAGAGGAAATATCTTCTTTTTGAAATTGATTTAAGATTAAACGTTCTGTTGTTAGTGTAGGAAAAGGTCTCATAGGTTATAATTCTAATGTTAATTGATCTTCTAATAATTTAAAACTGGTGCGGTGATAGGGAGTAGGTCCATGCTTTTTTATTCCTTCGCGATGTTTTTTTGTAGGATAGCCTTTATTACTATCCCAACCATAATGAGGATATTGTTGATGTAAGTCTAACATAAAATCATCACGATAGGTCTTTGCCAAAATAGAAGCTGCTGCAATGTTGAGGTATTTACCATCTCCTTTTACAACCGTTTGATAGGGTATTTCTTGATAGGGTTTGAACTTATTTCCATCTACAATAATATGTTCTGGAACTATTTTTAATTGATCTAAGGCTTGATGCATGGCCAAAATAGAAGCATGAAGAATGTTTATTTCATCAATCTTTTGGTGATCTACAAAGGCAACTGCATAAGCTAGTGCTTCTTGCTCAATTATTTCGCGCAACGTATACCGTTTTTTATCTGTAAGTTGTTTGGAATCGTTGAGTAATTCAGATGTAAAATTATGAGGTAAAATAACGGCAGCAGCTGTAACAGGACCAGCTAAGCAACCCCGTCCTGCCTCATCGCATCCTGCTTCTAGAATTGTGTTTTTTAATTGTGTTTGAAGCATTATTCTTGCATCGCATTTTGTACGAGTAATAAGGTGCGCATTTGTTGGTAAATAGGGTCTTTTTCTAATCCCTCATCCGTTTTATGTTGAACCTTAAATTCCATAATCTCTTCATATGGGTAAGCTAACATCATAAATTGAGTTGCTTTTCCGTTGGATGAAAGCTGTCGAATGACTTGTTGAGAAGCTTGCTGGAATTTTTCAGCACCTTCGTAATTTTGCTCCATTACAGTTGCTATGTCAGCAGGAATACTATCATCACTAACTCCTTGTCTTTTTAAGTTTTCATAAACATCTTGCGCTTCAAAGAAAGCTTCATAAGCAGGCATCAATTGATCCATTGATTGTAAGCTGTTGCCAAATCCTTCTTTTAAGAAGTTATGGGCATAGCCATCTATTTTGATTACAATATCTTGCGTAATAGCAGTGATTTTCTTTTGATTATTTTCTATTTCTTGATTGTTCAATTGAATGTTTTCTTTAGGACTTTCTGTAGTAAGGCTATCAGTACGTAGTTTACTTGCTTCTAGCTTTTTGTTTTCTTTTAATAAAGTGGCTAATAATGTAGAAGTTTCTGCACCATTTCTGCGTGCGTCATAAGAAACCGTTGCCAATTGATTGGGATCTAAGCTAAGATAATAATGATAATTACGTAGTAAATCGTTTTTGTATAATTCAATTAAATCAAATGCTTTTTGGTAAGCTCCTGCATTTAGGTATCCTTCAACAATGAAAGAGGTTAAGAAGTTTTCATAATATCCATACGGAATATTTTTCATCAGTGTATCTAAAACTTCTACAGCTTCTTTATTACGTCCTTCTTTAACTAATTGATTGGCTAATCGTGTAGCCGTATTTCTAAAGGTAATCAAGTTTCGTGTACGAGAAGTATTATCAAAATAAGCATCAGGGTTACTTAGATTTCCCCATTTGAAGTTTTTGTAGATGGATAAGAGTTTATTAGTATCAATCATACCATAATCTCCTTGACGTCCTTTTTTCGTTTTAATGGGCACCAATTGGTATACAAAACCATCATATTCTAAGTAATCTTGTAAAAATAAAACACTTTGTGCTTCAGAAGCACCTCCACCTCCAAAATAGATGGAGCGATTCCAATCATTGGTCGCTAAAATATCCAACATCATGATGTCATTCTTCATCAAACTAGAAGCTCCGATAAATTCTTCACTAACTTCGTATGAAACAGGGAGGTTCAATGTAATAGAATCTACAATTTGATCCGCATATTTTGCAGAAACAATACCATTCTTTAAAACTTTTTGTTTATCAACCGGAATGATAATATGAGGAGTAGGTAAAATGGCAATTTTCTTTAAATCTAAATTTTTAAAATCATCTCGAACACGAGAAAAGTATTTTACACGACTTTGTACATCACCTAATTGTTGCATAGCTTGTGAGGCACGTTCTCCTCCTTCTGCGATGGCAGCTTTCATTCCTCCTTCTAATTGAATGTAGAAATCCACCACATCGTTCATTTTTTGTAACTCGGTTTGTTTTAAATTATTTAAATATTGATCGTATTTACCCGTTTTTTGATCACGAATGAACTCAATGGCTTTTTTAGCAGTTAAAGGTTCAATGGTAGGATCATTGAAGATAATGAACTCATCATTCATCTCACGTCCATAATCTTCTAACGGAAGCGTAGATGGAACGGCTTCAGCATCTAAGGTTTTACGTTTGGCTTGTTGTGCGTGCCAATCAGATGCCAATAATAAATGATTGATAATTTTTAAATCACGACGGTATCCTTGAACTTCTTGTAACGACCATAAAGGATAAGTGTCGTTATCTCCATAGACCACTAAAATACTATTCTCTTTACAGGCATCAAAATAGTTATTGGCTTCTGCATAGGCCGTATAACGTTCCGATCGATCATGATCATCCCAGTTTTGAGCACCCATTAAAATAGGGGCAACGGCTACAATCGCTGTGGCAGCAATGGCAACAGGGACACTTTGCTTCTTTTTGATGAACTCAAATAGAGCTAGTACAGATAATCCTATCCAAATTGTAAAAATGTAGAAAGAACCTACTAAGGCATAATCTCGTTCACGAGGTTCAAAAACTTTGTTATTGGTATATAATAGAATTCCTAAACCAGTTAATAAAAAGATAGAAAGAATGGCGTAAAAACGTTTTGGATCTGTTTTTATATGGAAAAATAAGCCGATTAATCCGAAAATTAAAGGTAAGAAATAGTATTGATTGTTAGCTTTATTATTTTTTAAATCTCGAGGTAATTTGTCTTGATCACCTAATAACATTGTATCAATAAAACCAATACCACTTTTCCAATTTCCTTTACTAATTTTTCCTTCACTTGGGATGTCATTTTGGCGTCCGGCAAAATTCCACAGAAAATAACGCAAATACATATGCCCAAATTGGTAATTCATAAAGAAGGCAATTTCGTCGATCAAACTAGGCATTTCCCCTGGAGGTAGCTGTCCTCCAAGAAAATCTTCATAATGTTCTTTTGATGAAGGAGTATACATTCTAGGAAATAGTTTGTTATATTCAGACTTGAATTTATATTCTTTTTTACGTCCTATTTCTTTGTAAGTTCCTGTTTTTTCATCTTTTTCGTAAATAGGCCCTTGATCTACTTGTCCTTCTAAACCTTGTTGTATATAATCGTATGCTGCATAACTTGGTCCGTATAGTACAGGCCAGTCACCATATTGTTCACGGTTGAAATAATCTAGCATTCCAATGGCATCCGAAGGATCATTTAAGTTAATAGGAGGATTGGCATTGGCACGAATTGGAATAACCAACCAACAAGAGAATCCAATTAACATAAATGTGATCGATAGAATAGCAGTATTGAGATAATATTTCCCTTTTTTATAGGAATAATAAAGTCCTCCTACAATAGAACCTACTAATAAAATCATCGCAATAAAAGTTCCTGAGTTGAAAGGGAGACCAAGTGTATTGACCGCAAATATTTCCATCATTCCGAAGAATTTCATGGTATAAGGGAAGATTATTTTAAAAATAATTCCAAAAATAAAAGCAATAATAATATTGGCTATGATAAAATGAGGTAAAGTAATATTGTTTTTGAATTTTTTGAAGTAGTAGATTAATCCAATAGCTGGAATAACCAATAATACTAATAAGTGAACTCCAATTCCTAAACCAATTACAAAGGATATTAAAATTAACCAACGATCAGCACGTGGAGAGTCATCGTTTTCCCATTTTAATATGATCCAAAATAAAAGAGCAGTAAATAAAGATCCCATGGCATATACTTCCCCTTCTACAGCTGAAAACCAAAAAGAATCAGAAAATGCATAGGCTAAAGCTCCTGTTATTCCGCTACCATAAATGGCTATATTTTGTGCTTGGGTTAAGGTTTCTTTATAAGTAGATTGTATGATTTTCTTTGCTAAATGTGTAATAGTCCAAAAAAGAAATAGAACCGTCAGAGCACTAGATAGAGCAGACATTAAATTGATGATCATAGGGAGTTTGGTTTGATCCCCAAAAGAAAATACAGAAAGTGCAGCTCCAATAATTTGAAATAAAGCAGCTCCTGGTGAGTGTGCAATTTCTAAATTTGATGAAACGGCAATATACTCTCCACAGTCCCAATAACTAGCATTTGGCTCAATGGTTAAAGCATAAACAATAAAGGTAATAACAAATAAAATCCAACCTATTATGTTGTTATAAAAGTTATATTTAGAAGTCATGTATTTTCTTTTTCAATATTAACGCGAATTTAAAATTTTTATTTGGCATTCTCTCTTAAAAAAAACGAAACTTTTTTTAATTTTTATTTGTAGAATAAGGCTTTTCGATTATATTTGCATCCGCTAAGTAATACTTGGTAAAGTGCTAGACCCATGGTGTAATGGTAGCACACCGGTTTTTGGTGCCGCTTGTCGGGGTTCGAATCCCTGTGGGTCTACAACTTCTTAAATAAGGTGTTTAAGAGGTTTTGTTTTTTGAAAATGAACTAGACCCATGGTGTAATGGTAGCACACCGGTTTTTGGTGCCGCTTGTCGGGGTTCGAATCCCTGTGGGTCTACACAGAAAGTCCTATTTGTGACTAAAGATTATGATGGCGAGGTAGCTCAGCTGGTTAGAGCACTGGATTCATAACCCAGAGGTCGGCAGTTCAAGTCTGCTCCTCGCTACTAGATTCCTTGGAACTGTTTATAAGTAATAGTTTCAAGGAATTTTTTTTATTCTTATGTCATATTTGTGTCATCTTAATATGCTTTTAAAAAAGTATTAAGATGAATGTAATTAGTAATATAGATTCTATTCTGATCGAATTAAAAAAGTGAAAAAGCTGTTACAATAATTCGAGAAGTGTAACAGCTTTTTGTTGTAATATTAAAGTTATCATGGGCTTTCTTTCCAAGCTTTTGTTTTCGAATTATAAATAAAATAAGAATCAAAACCTGTTACAAAATAAACCTTATAACTTAGAGAATCAACTTTTTCATAATAAGGACCTATACCCTCTTTTTCTTCTATATTTGCATCTAATAATAAACTAGGTACAAAACCATTTCTTTTTTTATAATCTTCTACTTTTTCTATTACTATCTGACCTTCTACTTTATATTTTTGACCTTCTATATATTTATTTATATATAAAAACCCTAAAAAGAATACAATACCTAACCCTATTATTAAAAACAACTTTTTCATGGAACTGATATAACACCTTCAAAAATGATTTTTCTATCTTTTTCTGTTAACATAAAAATTAGAGTTGTTACACCCTCAGCTTTATTATTAAATATTTTATCTATTATTTTTTTTTCTCCTAATGTATATGAAACTCTGTATATATATTCATTGTTTCTTTTTTCTTTGTGTGTATAATACTCTTCACCCTTTAGTTTTGAAATGATGCCCCTAAAATCGTTTTTAAAGAACGCTTGTTTAGTAATTAATTCATTTTCTACATTACATTCACTACACTTTATAGTATCTTTAGAATGATTTAATAAAAAATTAGTATCATCAGTTGTTGTAAAAGTTTCCCAAAAAGTAAACTTTTCTACTTGCTTCTTTTCTTTATCACAAGAAAATAATAACATAAGTGTTAAAAATAAAATAATTCGTTTCATAAGCTAATCTTCTAATTCCCAAAAATAAACTTTTTTAGATCTATATAAACTTGCTGTAGAAAAATATTCCTCCATAAAATTTGGGAAATTTAGTCTAAAATAATCTGCTAACCAACTCTCGCTAACTAGCCCATTCCCTGTCCATATATCTACATGATCCCCTGTTCTAGTAGAACCACTTTCTCCATTTCTTTGCCAATAATCTTCAAAATAAATTAGACCTTTTTTGCCGTTAACATACGCTCTAAAATTACTTCCAGTCAATTCTTTAACAGCTGAAAGTCCATTTATCTTTTTAATTTTAAGCCATTCCCCTAATTCTTGAGCTCTAATAGCGTGTTGACCTTTATAATTGACATCAGTACATCCATAACATTTTGCAACATTAGAAGAATTTATTTTAACTCCTGATTTTAATAAAGCATGACTTAAATTTATTGCGCAATAATCATCAAAATAAGGTTCACCATTTGCTTTAAAATGAGAGTGCCTAATACTTTCATAATTTTTTATCAATTCACTATAAGTTAATTTAGTATCTTGCTTTAATATTAAATCAAGCATGATGCTATTTAATTCTTTTACTTCATTATTTTCTCTTACTAATATACCTCCAATACTTTCTAATTGACTTTGAGATATATTACCATCAACATAAGCTTTAATAAGATCTATATTGTTATTCAAAAGATAACTAGATAACCAACTTGCAAAACGAACATCTTTGTTAGAAGAATAATTTGCTCCGGGGTTATATCCAACAGTTAACATAGTATCTCGATTATCTAAATGATACTGTGCAAATAAGTTAAATATTTTCTCCATTGCATTAGGATTGTTACTTAAATATTGGAACAAATTACCATTTTGACGTTGTACATTATAAGACCAGCTCATAAAAGAATCAATAAAAGTTTGTCTTCTTATATGTTGATTATAAGGCAAATTAGTAGTGGAAATATAACTATTAATATAACTAACCCAACCTTTATTATAAAAATTAGTAATCAATCCTCTTAGTTCTGGAAAATAATAAAAATAACGAGTAGTAAAAGGAGAAAATGTATCAGGATCAGAACCTACGATATATAAATCATTTGTTGTGTGTGTTCTAGATGGAGGATTTATATATTTAGCCGTAATTTCTTGATTCCAAGCTAATCCTGCTACACGTACAATACCAAAAGCTGATAATATTTGCGAATTTCCTGTCTTACGAGCATACTGCAACCAAACTGCGGCGGGAGCAACAGAAAGAGTAGGTGAATATCCTCCTCCTCCAATAGATAAAGAAGACGAACTTGTTACCCAATTAATACGACTAGTAATTCCTCTTGCATCTCTAACCACCCAACAAATAGTACATGAACTACCTCCATTTCTCGCACTTGATTTCATCACATCATTTGATATTTCGTTGGTTATTGTTCCCTCTAAATTAAAAGTCATCACCTCACTTATTCCCTCCTCATTAATGTGTAAATCACTTATAAGGTCATCATTGTTTGTATCATAATTAACCCTTAAATTAACTAATGGTGGTATAAAATCCCCATCACTTTCAACTCTTGGTATATCTATTAAAAAGCGATAAATTTTACTATCAGTAGTTTGATCTTCAAGATAGATATAATCGGTATTAAGCCTTACACTATCCCAGTCAATTAAATCTACTTTATCACTATAAAGAGTAGCTAATTTCTCTTTTAAAATGGTTTTGGATAAACTGTTTAACTTGGAATATTCACTAACTAATAAAACATCATCAATTTCATCTAAAGTAAGAGGAGTTTCTTCTATTATTTCCTGTTCTACAGGATTTACTGATACAGTTTGGACTTCTAATTCTTCATCCTGACATGAATGAAAAATACTAATTAAGGTCAATGCGCATAGCATTGTTAACATTTTTTTCATAATTAATAATTATTTAAATTTTAACCCAAATATAATGTTTAATATAATAAAATCAAAAATGTTATACATAAAAATACATTATTTATATAATTATTATATAATAAAAAACCTCCCAACTAACAATTGGAAGGTAACCTAACTAATTTAAACTATGAAAAAGTTGCTTTAAAATAATTTCTAATTTTAATATCTTTTTTAAATTCAACTTTTATTTTGTGAAATTTATAGGAATACTTATTAATTATCATTTTGAATACGTTTCCATAAGTATCCAAGAGCAAATAGAGGTGGAATAATTAGTATTCCTACCACCATAGGTACACTTGACTTGATAATTTCAGCATCAAAAGCGTATACGGTAACGACATCTGAGATATCGGTTACAATTCTAACGATGAGCATAACGAATAATGCTTTGTGACTTCGAAGCAACAAGGCTATTATTAAACCGAGCACTGCGGTTACATTTCTTGTTATGTACAATTGGGTTACATAGTTTAATTCACTAACTCCAGGGATAAACTCTCCAGGATTCATAGCTGTACCAATTGAAAAGAATAATACTAATATAATTTCGATTAGAGCGATGATCCATACCCAAACAGGTAAGAATTTTTTTTTAGATTGATTTTTGTTGTTCATGATTTATAACTTTTTTAGTTGTATAAAAATTTAGAAAAGAAAAACCTTTTGAAAGTGATCAAAAGGTTTTTTTATATTACGAATATAATCAATTTTATTCTTCGTCATCTACCATGTCCATTAAAGCTTGACTTACTCCCATATTTGAGAATCCTCCATCATGGAAAAGGTTTTGTAAAGTAACTTTTTTAGTGAAATCTGAGAACATGATGACAATGTAGTTGGCACATTCTTCTGCTGAAGCGTTTCCTAATGGTGACATCTTATCTGAAACTGATAAGAACCCTCCAAAGCCTTTCACTCCGTTACCAGCGGTTGTTGGAGTAGGTGATTGAGAAATGGTGTTAACACGAACTCCTCTTTCAGCTCCCCAATGATACCCAAAACTACGTGCAATAGATTCTAGATATGATTTGTTATCTGCCATATCATTATAATCTGGGAATACACGTTGTGCTGCAATGTAGCTTAAAGCTAAAATTGAACCATCACGGTTGATTGCGTCTAAATCCCAAGCGGTTTTCATTACTTTATGGAAAGAAACGGCTGAAACGTCCCATCCTTTTTGAAGCCAATCATAATTAAGATCGGTGTAATGTTTTCCTTTACGAACGTTTACAGACATTCCGATAGAGTGTAGTACAAAATCAAGTTTACCTCCTAATATTTCTTGAGCTTTCACAAAAAGATTGTTTAGATCTTCCATAGAAGTGGCATCTGCAGGGATAACTTGTGCATTTATTTTTTTTGCTAATTTATCAATTTCTCCCATTCGCATAGCAACTGGGGCATTGGTTAATACAATTTCAGCTCCTTCTTCAAAAGCAATTTCAGCTGTTTTCCAAGCGATAGAGTTTTCATCTAAAGCGCCGAAAATGATTCCTTTTTTACCTTTTAATAATCCGTGTCCCATATGAGTTATTCTTTAAAAGTCTTATTTTGGGGTAAAAATAGGGGATTCTTTTCAGATGTTAAAATTTTTATTTAAAGATTGGAGAAAAAGCATAGAGATATTAAAAGTTAGTAGTTAGAAATCAGAAATAGACAAAAAAAGAGTAATTATGTTGAGTGATCACAAAAAAAGGATCTCATTTATTGAGATCCTTAATGAATTTTATAATGATGGGTTTTTAATTTTCATCAGGTAAAAAAGAATAATCTTTAGCATATTGCAACATTTGCTCAGTAAAATTATTTGCATATTCAACTTTAATATCTGTAATCTTACCGTTATCATCTGTTACAGGTACTAAAATAGGATTGATGAAACCTCCATACGGTTTGTTTTGGAAATTTTTGGTACGATCTAAAACTTCTTTATGAATGTCTTGATCTACTTTTACACCGTAATTCTCTACTAAATTTTTTCCAGCCTCATAATCACCTTCTGATTTGATACGTTGAATTTCTTTTAATAATTCTCCAAAAATAGCACGTAATTTATCGTAATCTCTTACTACAAAATAGGTTTTACCGTCTTTGGTTACTTTCTCAATTACGTTGTCTTTTTGACCTTTTTCAAAAGCCCAAGCAGCAACCAATTGTCGATTACGCATATGTGCTTCTTCAATATCATCTCCTAAATTTAAACGGAATAGTTGGGTCATTAAACCATTACGAATATAACCATCGTAAGCTGCTTTTCCACCTTCAATACTTTCTAAAACGCCTAACTCTTGTAATTTAGGATCCATTAAATAGTACAATCCAACTAAATCAGCACGAGCTTCTTCTAAAGTAGAAGCGTAATTCTTCAATGTTTCTTTAGGTGTACCAATTCCTTTATTAATTTTCCCTGAGGCATGACCGATCACTTCATGTAAAGCAGTATGCATTTTATCAGCTGCTTTTCCATATTTTTTTTCACGTTCTATTTCCTCAGGTGAGTATGCAAATTCTTCTAAAATTTCACTGCCGCCTGCTTGCGCATAGGCATATACAATATTTCCTAATGAAACAGATTTTGAACCATGAGTGGCACGAATCCAGTTATTATTAGGTAAGTTGACTCCAATTGGTGTAGAAGGTGAAGAATCACCAGCTTCACTAGCAACATTCACTACTTTGTATGAAACACCTACTACATTTTCTTTTTTGTGTTCAGGTAAAATGGTAGATTGATCTTCAAACCATTGTGCGTTATCAGAAAGAACGGCCATTTTTTTAGATAAATCAAAATCTTTGATTTCAATTATAGTTTCATACGAACCTCTAAATCCTTTTGAATCATTGTACACTTCTACAAATCCATTGATAAAGTCAATATTACTTTCAGTATCTTCTACCCAAGCAATATTGAATTCGTTCCATTTTTCTAAATCTCCTGTTTTATAATAGTCGATTAATAATCCGATGGCTTTGGCTTGTTGATCGTTTTCAGCAACTGTTTTTGCTTTTTCTAACCAATAGACTACTTTTTCAAGAGCATCAGAATACATTCCTCCAATTTTGTAAACTTTTTCTTCAATTGTACCATCTTCATGTTTTACAAGTTTAGAATTTAAACCGTATTCAACAGGTGTATGATCTGATTTGTCAATCTTTTTATCGTAATAAGCATCTACATCAGCTTCGGTCATGTTTGGTGAGTAGAAATTAGCTGCAGAACCTTTTACTAATCCTTTTTTAGTATTTAAATTTACTTTTTTAGCATCGATTGTAGGACTGAATATAATGTCTACTATTTCTTCTGAAAGATCGGTATTCGTATCTTTTAATAAAGAAGAAAAATATTCTTTTGAAAATTCAGGAAGAATTTTATCTGTAGAATAGTGATGGTGAATTCCGTTTGAGAACCAAACACGTTTAATGTACGTATCAAATTTTTTCCAATCTTCACTATTTTTATCACCCTTATAATTCGTAAAGATATTTTCTAAAGCTCTACGAACTTTTAAATTATGACGATAATTTTGATCCCACATAATATCACGACCTGATAAACCAGCTTGTGATAAATAATAAACCAATTCTTTTTGTTTTAACGATAATTGATCCCAGCCTGGAATTTGGTAACGGATTACTTTAATATCGGCAAATTCATCTGTTTTCCATTTGAAATCATCTTCAGTTTGCCCTGTTTTTGAGGTTTCAGTTACCTCCGCTGTACTTTTTTTTTCATTACAAGCGATTAAAACACTTGCAATGGCTAATGATAAAACTATCTTTCTCATTATGATTTTTATAAAATTTAAGACCCTAAGGTACGAAAAATAAAAAAATGTTAAATGAAATGATAATTAAAATTGGAGTTTAATAATTTTTATGCCTTAATAAACAGATAAGGAAAAAGCTTTATTGTATCATTTTTTTGATTAAGACAATTTGACCTAAATGATAATAACTATGTTCAATCATGGCTTCTATATTACGTTGATAATGGCCGTATTTTTCATTTACAAACGTTTTTTTTAAGTTTTCTTCTGTGAGAGATTCTACTAATTCAGCTAATTTTTCTGAGTCTTTCCATAAAGCATTGGTTAAACTTTTCCAATCTTTCTGTGATTTAATAGGAGGTATGTCAAAGCTATATTGATCTTTAATAGTAAGTGGACCTCCTTCTAAAACATCAAGAATACCTTTTACATAATAGTGTATATGAAAAGTAAGAGCGACTATAGTATTCAATGATTGAAATTTCCTGTTAGCCTGTTCCCAATTTATATTGGATAGCTGATCTTTATAATTGGTGTTGGCAATCCATGTTCCATTTAAAATGACTTCTCTAAATCGATTAGCTAATTGTTTTGATGCCTTCATTCGTTTATATTTTCATTCGTAAAATACAAAAATTAGTTGTAATTTGCTTATGTGTGGAAAGTATAAGGTAGAATAATAAATAGAAACATTACAATGAAACGAATTTATTTTATACGTCATGGAAAATCATCATGGAAAGAAAATATAGAAGATTTTGATCGTCCATTGGCACCTAGAGGGGAAAAAGCAGCAGAATTGATAGGAGAATATTTAAGTAAACATTATAGTAATCGAGTTATTGCAGCTTTTTCGAGTGCAGCCAATCGGGCGAAATCGACGTTGCAAATTGTAGCGAAACATTTTTCTTTTTCTTCAATAGAATTACAAGAAGAGTTGTATACATTTAATAATATGACGTTGCAATATCAGATTGCTCATTTAGAAAATGATTTAGAAGAGGTTGCATTGTTTGGACATAACCCTGCTTTTGAAATGTTAGTAAGTCAATTTACAGGAAAACGGTTTGAGAAATTTCCCACATGTGCGTTAGCTGTTGTTGAGTTTGAAGAAGTGGATTGGAAATTATGTCAAAAAGGAACATTAATAGATTATGTAGTTCCGAAAGAGTTAGGTTAGTCTTTTCTAGAATTATCTTTTAAACTGATGTACATAGCAATTATAAGTAGAATATTGGAGATAATACCTAAATAATTTTCATTCAATAGGTCATCGAAATCTAAATTTAGAAGATTGAGAATTAATAAAACAAAACTTGCAGTAATAATTAGGTAATTAAAGTATCTCTTTTTCATAAATTTTTAAATATTATAGTGAAAATACTAAATAAAAGTCAAAATATATCCTAAAAAAGCACCTCCTAAGACAATAAAGGCACTATTGAGTTTTTTGAAGTAAAAGACGAAGATCAAGCTAATTAGTGCAATAGTGATGGTACGCCAATCAGTTAATGTTTCTTTTCCCATTTCAATACAAACGGCTATGATAACGGCTACAGCTGCTATATTAACAGCATCTAAAAAAGCAGCTATGATTTTTGATTTCCTCATTTTTGGGATTAAAGGGTTTAATAAAGCAACAAAAAGAAAAGAAGGAAGAAAAATTCCCAAAGTAGCTGCTATTGCTCCCCAAAAACCATTCATTTGCCAACCAATAAAAGTTGCTGTTGATAAAACTGGGCCAGGTGTAAATTGTCCAACAGCAATGGCATCGATTAATTCTTGTCGTGTTAATAAACCTTCATTAACTAATTCGGCATCCAGAAAAGCAAATAATACATAACCACTTCCATAAAGTAAAGCACCTACTTTAAAAAAAGACCATAATATCTTTAAGCTACTTATTGAAAGTGTAGTTTGAAGGAAAATCATAGGTGAAAAAGTATGAAGTGTACCGTTTTTTGTATTTTTTAAAAAATAGAGGATGATTCCTAAAAGACCTGTCCCAAAGAGTGCTATAATTTCGTGTATTTCTGCTAAACAGGCTAGAAGTGTTAAAGATCCTAGAATGCCCAGTTCTACGTTTTTTAAAGCCTTTTTCCCTAATCGATATACAGCGGAAAGAATAATAGCAATAACAGCAGGTTTAATACCATAAATAAATGGCTCAACATAAGGTAATTGCCCATATTTTTGATAGAGCCAGGCAAAAACCATTGTAATTAAAATAGCAGGAAATATAAAACAAGTACCCGCAACGATTAAGCCTTTCCAACCCGCTCTTTCGTGACCACAATGCATCGTCATTTCGGTAGAATTAGGTCCTGGTATAAGATTAGTTGCACCCATGAGGTCAAGAAAATGTTCAGAAGTCATCCATTTTCTTTTTTTGACCACTTCATCTTCCATCATGGCAACATGAGCCGCAGGACCACCAAATGCGATACTTCCTAGTTTTAGAAAAAGTTGTGCAATTTCTTTTAAATCGTTTTTATGGGCCATTTGTAAGTGTTTTAAAATGATTACAGCAAAGATTAAATTTACAATCTTTTTGATAAAAGAGAAAGGTCAAATTTTGTAATGATATAAAAAAGAAATATTGATATAAGGATAGTGGGACAGAGAGTAAATATTTAATATTATAATTCAGTTGAAGGATCCCAAAATAAGGTTTCAAAGTCTTGAATTTGATTGTTTATTACTTGAATACCTTCTTGTTTTAGAAGTTCTTCCATTGGGTTTAATCCAAAATGATGTTTTCCTGTTAGAATACCTTTTCGGTTTACCACTCTGTGTGCAGGAATAGAATCATCTCCATGCGAAGCATTCATTGCCCAACCTACCATTCGTGCCGATCGAGGTGCAGCTAAGTATTTAGCTATTGCACCGTATGAAGTAACACGCCCTTTTGGGATGAGCCGAGCTACTTGATAAACTTGTTGGAAAAAGGAGTCATTTTTCATTCGTAATGTAATTTGAAATTTAAATAAGTAATGGCTTTTCCTTTTTCTAAATATTTTGATTCATAGTAGGTTTGAATTTCTTTTACATATTTAGGGATATGATTGTGTGTATTACTTGGATGGTAAACATCATGACTAGAGACCAATACTTCATGTTCTTGAGCATAAATAATTCCATGTGTATAACCGTGTAAATATTCACTATCAGTTTTTAAATGGATGGAACCTTCTGGTTTTAAAATATGATGATAACGTTTTAAGAAAATAGGATGTGTTAAACGATGCTTAGAACGTCTGTATTTAATTTGAGGGTCAGGGAAAGTAATCCAAATTTCAGAAACTTCATTTTCAGCGAAAAGTTGATCGATTAACTCAATTTGTGAACGTAAAAAACCAACATTTTGAATATTGTTTTCTAAAGCTTCTTTAGCGCCAAACCAAAAACGAGCTCCTTTAATATCAATTCCTATAAAGTTCTTATCAGGAAAAGCTTTGGCTAAGCCTACGCTGTATTCTCCTTTTCCACAACCCAATTCTAAAACGATAGGTTTTTCATTTTTAAAAAATGTTTTATTCCAATTCCCTTTTAATGAAAAAGTACCTTGGGTAACTTCTTCACGAGCAGGTTCTACTACATTTTTAAAATCTTTGTTTTGTGCAAATCGGAATAATTTTTTTTTCGCCACGTTTCTCTTTTTTTATTTAAACAAAGATAGTGATGAAGCATAAAATTACAATAAGTCGTAAGAATAATTTTAAAGACTATATTTTTTTTAAATGGAAATAAAAGGTGGACCCTTCTCCTAGTTTACTTTCAACGTTGATTTTTTCTCCGTGGGCATCCAAAATATGTTTTACTATGGACAAGCCGAGCCCAGAGCCTCCTTTTTTACGATTTCGACTTTTATCAACACGGTAAAAACGTTCGAATATACGTTGTTGATCTTCTTGAGAGATTCCTTGTCCGTTATCATGAACGGCAATTTGAATGTTTTGATTTTCGTTTTTAAATGAAACGGTAACTGTGGTGTTATCTTTATTGGAATGTTTAATGGCATTAACTACAAGATTCACCATAACTTGTTGAATACGTTCTAAATCACCTATAACTTTGATATTATTGTATTCTTCATCAAATTGTAAAGTTATTCCTTGTTTTTGAGCCTTGATTTCTAATAAATCAAAAACTTCTTGAGTAACAGCTACAATATTAAAGGATTTGGGGGCAATTTGTATTTTCCCAGATTCCAGTTCAGAAATCATATCCAAATCTTTTACGATATAACCCAATCGATCTACCGATTTATTAATTCTATTCAGGTATTTATAACGAATTTTTTCATCTTCAACACCTCCTTCGATTAAAGTTAAAAGAAATCCTTGAATAGAAAATAATGGGGTTTTTAACTCATGAGAAACATTTCCTAGAAATTCTCTTCGATAATTTTCACGTTCTGTTAAAACGTCAATTTCTTTTACTTTTTGCTGAGAAAGAAGAGTTACTTGCTCTGAAATTTCATCAATATATTCTGGTATAGAAGCTTCTTTATAACGTTTTAAATTAAAAACATTATGGTATAGTTTTCGAATTTTTCGATCTACATTAGCCGTTTTTATAATGATGGTAATCCAAATTGTAAAAAAACTAATAAGAAAAACGGCTATAGAAATAATAGGTTGGTAGCTGCCTAAGTAAAAAATGAGTAAAGAAACAAAAGCTGTAATGATACAAGATGTAATCACAGCAATTGTTAAAGAAAAAGAATATTTTTTAAGCATTTAAAGCATTCATTTTATATCCAACACCTTTTACCGTGCTAAATCGATCATTACCAAATTTTTCTCGTAATTTTCTAATATGAACGTCAATGGTTCTTCCTCCAACTACAACTTCATTTCCCCATACTTTTTCTAAAATTTCTTCTCGTTTGAAAACACGTTCTGGTTTAGAAGCTAATAAAGCCAATAGTTCAAACTCTTTTCTTGGTAATGAAAATTCTTCATCTCCAAAAGTGATTTTATACGTTTCTCTATTAATCGTAATATCTTGTGCAACGATTGTTTCATTTTGATTGTCGTCTTTTGAACGTCTTAACCATGCATTAATTTTACTAATTAATATTTTAGGTTTAATCGGTTTTGTTATATAATCATCAGCACCTGCATCATAGCCTGCTAATTGTGAAAAATCTTCAGTACGAGCTGTTAGAAAAACTACTAAAGTGTTTTTTAAAGCTTCTACTTTTTTAATTTCTGCACAGGTTTCAATACCATCCATTTTTGGCATCATAACATCTAAAAGAATCAAGTCTGGCTTTTCGATTTTAGCTTTTTTCAATCCTTCTTCGCCGTTATGTGCTGTTACGACATGAAAGCCTTCTTTATTTAAATTATAGGATAAAAACTCTAAGATATCCGGTTCATCATCCACTAAAAGAATTTTTGATTTCTTCATTGATTTATTTGTTGTTTATAGTCGTAAATTTACATAATGATTATCTAAAAGTGTAAACTTAACGTTAAAAAAATTACGATAATTTTACATAGTAACAATAATTTAAACTTCGTAACATTTTCATTACATAAAAAACACAAAACAGTAATTTACGAATAACTTTAATTTTAATAAAATCTATGTTCTTTGTTAGTGAAAATAAACAATATGAAACAAAAGATTTTTGGATTAATTTTAATGATGTTTACAGGAGTAAATTTATACTCTCAAAGTATTGTTAAAGGAATAGTTAAAAATGAACTGGGCGAAACCCTAACAGATGTCGAGATCATTACAGACGATGGACAAGATTTTACCTTTACAGATGAAAATGGAGCTTACTCATTAGTTTTAGAAGAAGGAGTGTATACTTTGAAATTTGATGGAATAGATGGAGGAAAAGCATCAAAAGAAGTGGTACTTAAAAATGGAGAGGAATATGATTTGAATGTGACCTTATCAAAAGAAGTAAATGAAACTTCAGATGGAAACTTAAATGAAGTTCAAATTGTAGGAAGAAAAATCCGAAAAGGATCCGAATCAGAAGCGTTAGTATTACAGAAAAAAGCCGTAATGCTAAAGGAAGTCGTAAGCGCTCAGGAACTCTCTAGAAAAGGGGTGTCCGATGCAGCAGGCGCGGTATCAAAAATTGCTGGGGTTTCAAAACAGGAGGGAACCGGAGATGTATACGTTAGAGGATTGGGTGATCGTTATATGAATACGACATTGAATGGATTACCAATGCCTTCTAATGATATTGAAAAGAAAAATATAGACTTAGATTTGTTCGCAACGGATGTAATTGAAAATGTTGCGGTATCTAAAACGTTTAGCTCTGAATTTTCAGCTGATTTTGGAGCAGGGAACGTAGATATTACATCAAAAAACTATACAGGAAATGCATTTATAAGCCCTTCTTTAGGTGTTGGAATTAACACTCGAGCGGTAGGGAAAGATTTTGTAAAGTCTGAAGGAACGGGTTTTTTTGGGTATTATGGACGTTATGATCATAATCCATTCGCTGTTGTAATTTCTCATGGAGTTGATCCAGAAGGAGGAGGAATTCCTGTGAATAGCTCTATAGCACTTTCTGGAGGTAATTCGTATAATTTAGGAGAAGAAGGGAAATTAAGTTTTTTTTTGACCGGATCATTTGGTAATTCTTATAAATATAGAGAAGGACAACAACAAAACTTTACAACGGTTCAAACGGTAAATTTCCCAGATGCAAAGGAGTATGAGTATTCAACAACTTCTACTTTAATGGGGAATTTAGTATATAAACTAAACGATAAGAATACCTTAAAGTATAACAGTATATTCATTAACAGTTCTAAAGATGAGGTTGGATATTATGGTTATAAAGGGCAAGGTTTTTTTCGTGATTTAGATCGAGAAACAGGTTATTATCAACAGAATGTACAGTTTAACCAAGACATGATCATCGTAAACCAGTTATTAGGAGAACATGAATTAGGTGAAAAATGGAATGTAAACTGGGGGTTGGCTTATAATCATGTAAATTCTGATGAGCCAGATCGTAAACGTATTTCAATTGAAAATTATGATTATGAATTAGATGATGATCCAACAACCAATGCATCATTTTGGACCAATAACTCTTTTGATAATCAACGTTTTTTTCAAAAAATCAAAGATGATGAATTAGCAGGGAATTTAAATTTGTCTTACGAGTTGTCTGATGCTATTAAATTAAAATTAGGTTATACAGGACGTCATAAAGAACGTGATTTTGAAAATATTCGCTATGGATATAAAAATTTTGATCCTAGCTTACAAACCGTTGATGATATTACGAATTTAAACGCTGTATTTAATTATCAAAATATTAATGCAGGTTTAATAGAGACGGATGTCTTTAGACCTTTTTATCCAGAATTAACAGGTTTAACTACAACCAATGCACCAGGTTTGCCAGAAAACACCTACACAGGACAATTGGATGTACATGCGGGAGTCATAAGTTCTGAAATTAATTTAGGAGAAAAATGGTTGATTGTACCAGGCGTTCGAATTGAAAATGCTTCTCAGGAAATTGAGTATGATGTGATTAATTTAGGAAATAATGGCATAGGTAAAAATGAATTTGATGAAATGCTTTTTTTGCCCAATTTAAATATAAAGTATGCACTTACGAAAGATCAAAACGTACGATTTGCAGCATCTAAAACGGCATCATTTGCAGAATTTAAAGAAGTTGCTCCTTATGTATACGAAGGTGTAACACAGCGTGTAGGTGGTAATCCAGATTTATTAGGACATCGTGAAGGAATTGAATATACCAATGTAGAAGATGTTGCCTATTCTGATATTTATAATATTGATTTAAAATACGAATGGTTTTTAGGTAAGGGAGAACTTCTTTCTTTAGCTTCATTTTATAAACAAATTCATGATCCGGTGAATTTAGTAACAGCGAATGATGCAACCGGAACAGAACGTTTTTTTAGAACAGGAGAACAGGCCACTATTTTTGGAGTAGAATTAGAAGTGAAAAAGAAAATTGCTCATTTAGGTTCTGGAAAATTATCAGGAGGATTGAATGCCGCGTATATGCATACAGAACAAGATTTATATGAAAATATTTCAGGTACATATAGTGTGAATTTTAATCGTACAGAAGAAGAATTACAGGGCGCATCCCCTTTTATTTTGAATGCAGATTTAAATTATGAAACTACTTGGGGAATTTTAAAACCTACGTTTACGGTTGTAATGAATTATTTTTCTGATAGAATTTATTCATTAGGATCAGGACAGTTAGGTAACAAAATGGAAAAGGCTGTACCTACTTTAGATTTTGTAATGAGAAGTAAAATAGGTGAAAAAGCAGAAGTTAGTTTAAGAGCTTTAAATATATTAGATCCTTCAATTGAAATTTATCGAGAAGGAGAAAATGCTGATATAACCTTGTCAGAATATAAAAATGGAATTGAAATAGGACTTGGTTTTAATTATAAATTTTAAGAAGAAAAAATAAACAATCAAAACAAAATGAAGAAAAACATTCTAAGCTGGGCTTTTATAGCAACTACAATTTTAGTATCATGCGAAGATGATACAGCTGATATTATTATAAATAATAACAATGGAGGAGGAACTGATACTTCAGGTACCATTTTTATATCAGGAACTTATATAGAAGATTTGACTTTAGATAGTACAAAAGAATATATTATTGATGGACCACTAATTATGTCTGATGGAACAACTTTAACTATTCCTGCAGGAATGACTTTAAAATCCTCAGCATCTGGAGCTGAAGTTTATATAGCCATTGCACAAGGTGCTAAAATTGATGCAAGAGGTACAGCAGATGCACCTATTGTGTTAACTTCTAGTGCAGCATCACCTAGCGCAGGAGATTGGGGAGGATTAATTTTATTAGGTAAAGCTCCAATAAATTCAGTAGCAAATACTAATACAACGGCAACTTCTGAAATAGGTTCTTTGCCTTATGGAGGTGGAGATAGCTCTGATAATTCAGGTATATTACAATATGTACGAGTAGAATACTCTGGAGGAAAGGCAGACGGTCAATCAGAAAATAATGGTTTTTCTTTTTATGGAGTAGGAAATGGTACGACTGTAGAATATATTCAAGCTTATGAAGGATTGGATGATGGTGTAGAGTTTTTCGGAGGAACGGTTAATGTATCCAATGTTTCGGTGATCAATTCTGAAGATGATTCTATTGATTGGACAGAAGGTTACTCAGGAACATTAACAGATGTATACATAAAGCAAAACACTAAAGGTGATCATGCTTTTGAATGTGATGGCTATAATACGGATATAGGAAATAATTCAAATCCAATTTTTGTATCATCACCAACGATTACTAACATAACTGCAATAGGAGATGGGGCTACACAAGAAGCGATTCGTTTACGTGCAGGAACTGCAGGAATTTTCACCAATATGGTCTTAACAGATTATAACGAAGGTTTTGATTTAGATTATGATGCTTCAGGGAATTCGAATACTGAAATAACAGGTCAAAATGTATTGGATGGGAAATTAAAAGCGAATCAAGTTTTATTGAACAATGTAACTTTAGCAGTAAAAAATGATACTGGAGTTAATTTTGCTGATTCAGCTTTTTTAACTGAAGATGCAAATGCAACAGGTACGGATTATGCATCTTGGGGTGCAGGATGGACTAAATAAAGTTTAGTAGTAAAAAGAATCTTTTGATAATGATCTCATATTTAGTAAAAACTCAATTGAATATATTGAGAATACTAAATATGAGATTTGTTTGTTATTAGCATTTAATAAGAATCGTTAAAATGATCTTCTTCCATGGCATCTCTTGCTAAGAAAAGAAACAATGCTGTTGTAGAAAACAACAAGAATAAAACAAGTCCTATAAAAAAATATACAGTATTCATTATTATAAAAAATTATTAGTTGGGGTTAAATTATGTATTTTAATACATTGTGTATCATTTTTTAGACAAATGGAATGGTAACTTCTATGAATTTGAAAATAAATGTAATTTTTGAAATACCTTAACGTCTAATATATTTAAAACGATAAAATGAAAGAATTTAGTATAATAATTGGCTTAATTTTAAGCAGTATAGTAGTGGGACAAAATAAAAACATTTACTTTGGAGGAGGTTGTTTTTGGTGTGTAGAAGTGGTTTTTGATGATCTAAAAGGAGTAGAAGAGGCAGAGTCGGGGTATGCAGGTGGTAGAACGTGGAATCCAACCTACAAAGAAATCTCATATGGAGATACGGGACATGCGGAAGTGGTTAAAGTAACCTATGATCCTTCTGTTATTTCATTAGATCAGTTATTAGAAGTTTTTTGGTATATGCATGATCCTACCACTTTGAACAGACAAGGGGCTGATATTGGGACACAATACCGTTCTATAGTTTTATATGAAGAAGATAAAGAAAAAGAAATCATAGAGAAATCGAAAGCAAAATGGGAACAATCTGGTATTTGGGATGGTAATTATACAACTGAAATCACAAAATTAAAGAAGTATTATCCAGCGGAGGAATACCATCAAAATTATTATCAAAATAATACCAGTCAACCTTATTGCTCGTACACTATTGCTCCAAAGATTGAAAAGTTTAGAAAAAGATTTAAAAACTGGTTGAAATAAAAAAAGAAGCTCTTATTAACAAATAAGAGCTTCTTTTTTTATTTATATTTCTACTTTTATATTTTCTTTTGGAATTGAAACACATCCTAAAATGTATCCTTGATCAACTTCTTCTTTTGTAAGTGCTTCTGAATTTATAGTATTGACTTCTCCTGAAGTTAATTTGATTTTACATTTTCCACAAGATCCCACTCTACATTTATTTGAAATATTGATTCCATTGTTTTCTAATTGATTTAAAACAGAGTCTTGATTTGAACCAGTGATATTTTTAGATTCGTTTATGTTTATAGTGATTTCTTTTATATCTTTTTCCTTTAATAAATTAGCTGAAAAATTTTCATGATATAAATTTTCTTTTGAACACCCTAAATCGCTAAGAATAGATTTAACCCTATCCATAAAAGGAATGGGCCCACAAATGTAAATATCACTTTGTATTATTTCATTAATTGATTTCAGATGTTCAAAACTAACTAAGCCTGTTTTGCCTCTCCAATCGTTATTAGGCTTGTTTAGAATAAATTCAATGTGTAATTTGGAATTTAATTTATCTAACTTAATTAATTCATCATAATAAGAGGTGTCTTCTTCATTTTCACAATAATGATAAAGTGTAACATTATTTTTAATTGAAGAAGTGTCAGTCATTTCTCTTATAAACGAAATCATAGGTGTAATACCGCTACCTGCTGATATTAAAACAATTTTTTTACTTTTATTTTTGATTACAAAATGGCCTTTAGGGGGTTCCGCAAAAATGGTATCTCCGGTTTTTAAATTATTTGCCAACCAATTAGATACAAGACCTTGTTGAACTTTTTTAACGGTAATAGCTAAATTATTTTTTTGAGTAGGGCTAGATGAAAGAGTATACATTCTAGAAACAATGGATTCATTTACATTCAAAAGAAGTGGTAAATATTGACCCGCTTTATATTTAGGTAAGGAATCTTTATTTTTTAATTTAAAATTATAAGAATAGAAATCACGAGATATTTTTAATTTTTTAGTTAATTCAAGTTCAAGTAGTTCTTCTGTTAGATCTTCATAAATAGGAGGTTTCTGGGTTTCAAGAACTTCTATAGGATCATTTAAGTTAATGCTACCTTCATTTAAAGGTATTAAATATTGTCCGAAATGAATGTTTCCATTGTTATCTGATCTAAATTTACTTAATGTATGCAATGGTTCCTTCAATGTGTTGAATGTGAGTGTTTTGTTATTTATAGTGGTTAGTATACATCTTGGACAAGGTGCGCTCACTTCAAAAAGTACATCACCAATTTTTATTTTTTTCCAACTATCTTCAATAAAAGGAGAGGTATTTGAAACGACAAAATTGGGTCTAAATTGAGCCATTTTATGTTGAATAAGACTTTTCTGATTCAACTGATCTAAAGATCCTTGTGAAATTAATAATATAGGATATTCATCAGCAAAAGTTACTTTGGTTTTCGATTTTTCTCCTATTCTTTTAGAATCTGTTGATAAGTAAAGTAAGCTACAATCAATTCCTAATATATTTGAAAACCATTTATCTGCCCTTTCTAATGTTTTATAGGCTAAAAATTTATCATCAAATACGTTTGTTTTGAGTTGTTCCATTGAAAATTCAGCATAATTAATTTCCAAACATTGATTTTCTAAATTATTGAAGGTTATTTTTTCATTAATAATAGTAACTTTTATATTTAATATTTTAGGATGCTCTCTAGCGGTCATCATATGACCTTTTTTTGTAGCTAACATAAAATGACGGTCATTGATTAAGCCTGTAAATTGCACATAACTTTTTTTCAAAGAAATTCCTTTGCTAGATTTTAGGGGGTAATGAATTATTGAACTTAATTTCATAATAATATTAATTTTTTAATTAGTACTCCTAACAATATGTAAATGCATAGGTAGTTATATATTTTTATATAAACAAGACATGATATAAAAATATTTATAATGATATAATTGTGCTATTTTAAAAAATTTAATGAATCATTACTATTAAACTCAAACATAAGTCCAGTGAAGTATATTATATTTACTTTTTAAGTATCTTTGGTACGAAATATGCTATATTTGAATTAAAACAAGGTAATTATGGATATGACTTATATGATTTTAACAGGGGCTATTTTTTTAATCAGTACATTGGTTAGTGGTCAATTAAAATCAAAATTTAAAAAATATTCTCAAATTCATTTGAGAAATGGAATGTCAGGAAAAGAGGTAGCAGAAAAAATGTTAGCAGATAATGGTATTACAGATGTAAAAGTGATTTCAGTAAGAGGTCAATTAACTGATCACTATAATCCAGCAAATAAAACGGTAAATTTGAGTGAGGTAGTTTATCATGAACGAAATGCAGCTGCAGCTGCGGTAGCAGCACACGAATGTGGTCATGCAATTCAGCATGCTAAAGGTTATGCATGGTTGAATTTTCGATCAAAAATGGTTCCAGCAGTTCAATTTAGCTCTAAGTTTGTTAATATTGCATTGATGGGAGGTTTGGCTCTTATGGCTATGAGTGGAAGTACATTGGTTTTAAAAATAGCGATTGCTTTATTTGCTGTTACGGTATTATTTTCTGTAGTAACATTACCTGTAGAATTTGACGCAAGTAAAAGAGCACTTGCTTGGATGGAAGCTCGAAATATTGTAACTCAAGAAGAATATGCAGGTTCTAAAGATTCTTTAAAATGGGCAGCCATGACTTATGTAGTAGCGGCTTTAGGAGCCATTGCACAGTTGTTATATTTTATTTCAATGTTAAATAGAAGAAATTAAAAAATAATTTCAATATAAATTTAAACTCAGCTTTTATCGGCTGAGTTTTTTATTTTTAGTAAATTAGAAAAAATTAATAAGAATTAAATGAAAAATATAGCTGTAATTGGTGCTGGAACTATGGGTAATGGTATTGCCCATACATTCGCACAACATGGATTTAAAGTAAATCTAATTGATCTCTCAGAGCAATCACTTGAAAAAGGAATAGCAACCATTACTAAAAATTTAGATCGAATGATTGTTAAAGAGAAAATAACAGAAGAAAATAAAAAAGAAACCTTACAAAATATTCAAACATATACAGAACTTTCAAAAGGAGTCTCAAATGTGAATTTAGTAGTAGAAGCGGCTACTGAAAATGTAGAGTTGAAATTAAAAATTTTTAAAGATTTAGATGAGCTTACTAATTCAGATACCATTTTAGCAACCAATACATCTTCCATTTCAATTACGCAAATAGCAGCTGTTACAACACGCCCTGATAAAGTAATAGGGATGCATTTTATGAATCCTGTTCCCATGATGAAGTTAGTTGAAATTATCAGAGGGTATTCTACCTCTGATGAGATTACAAACTTAATTATGGGGCTTTCTGAAAAATTAAATAAAATACCAGTTGAAGTAAATGATTATCCAGGGTTTGTAGCCAATCGAATTTTGATGCCTATGATTAATGAATCGATTGAGACTTTGTATAATGGAGTGGCAGGAGTTCAAGAAATTGATACCGTAATGAAGTTGGGAATGGCTCATCCGATGGGACCTTTACAATTAGCAGACTTTATAGGGTTGGATGTTTGTTTATCTATTTTAAATGTAATGTATGAAGGGTTTAAAAATCCTAAATATGCACCCTGTCCATTATTGATTAATATGGTTACAGCGGGGAAATTGGGAGTGAAATCAGGAGAAGGATTTTATGATTATTCTGAAAGTAGAAAGGCAGAGAAAGTAGCTAAACAATTTATTTAAAAGATGAATAAAATAGTATTTTTAGGAATTTTGATCTTTTCTAATGTTGTTTTTGGACAAGATGAGAAAGTGATTAATGAGTTGATGAATCAATGGCATCATGCTGCAGCCACAGCTGATGAAGTTACTTTTTTTGGAACTATGCCTGAAGATGGAATTTACATAGGTACTGATACCACTGAACTTTGGAAACGGGATGAATTAAAAGAATGGAGTAAAAAATATTTTGATAGAGAAAGTGCTTGGGCATTTACGCCTATTTCAAGAAATATTTATTTTTCAAAAGGTCAAAATGTTGCTTGGTTTGATGAGTTATTGGATACTTGGATGGGGAAATGTCGAGGGTCAGGCGTTTTAGAGAAACAAAAAGGAAAATGGAAGTTAAAACATTATCATTTAGCTATTGCAGTTCCTAATGATTTAGTAGAAGATTATTTGGAATTACTAAAAAAGAGTGAAAAATAGCCTCGTTCTTATAAAAAATATCATTAAATATTAAAAAGTGTATTCCTAGGAATACACTTTTTATTTATTTGAATAACGATAGATCGTTTTCTTATAATTTTTAGCAATAGGATGTAATTTTTTTTGAGAATCTAAAGTGAGTTCTTTAAAATCACGATCCTTAATGATGACTTTAAAAGATTCATTGTGATTGTTTATTTTTTGTTCTAAATCTTCTACGGAAATATTTTCTACTGTACCTTTTGAATAAAATTGAGTGGAGTAGCTCTTTGAGTACAAATGATATGTTTTTGTATTGGAGTCTATATTTTCTAGTACTAAATATTTATCAGTAGGTATATATTGCTTTGTATAGGTTTTTGTAAACGATTCTATTAAAACAAGTAAAAATGCTAAAATAGGGATTATGAGTACAAATTTTAATAAAGTTTTTCTATACTTTAAGGATTTATACCAATGCGTTGCTAAAAGGGCTATAGGTACCATTATAGGCATTATATAAGGGTGAATAAGACTTTTGGAAACCGTAAAAAACAAAGGTGTCCATAATAACCATATTAATAGAAAAATAACCCATTCATTTTTAAGTATTTGATTTTTTTGTTTCCATACTTTATAAATAACAATTTGAATCCATGGTAAAGCAAATAAAAATAAAAATATCCAAACGATACCTAAAGGTTGTGTTTTTGGAAAACCGTATTTATCTCCTGACCAACTTGAATCAAAAAAACGTTTAAAATGTTCTCCTATAATAAAATAATCTATAAAACCAGGCGTGGCTTTTTCAGTTAAAATATACCAGGGAAGTGCTATAGTTAATGTAATAATACTTCCTATTAACCAAGGAATTTTTTTGAATATTTCTCGATAATTTTTTAATAAGAAGCTCCAGACTACTAAAGGAGGAACCGTCAAAATAAAAATAATAGGTCCTTTTGCAAGTAGCCCCAGTCCAAACCCTACAAAAATGAGGTATTTCCAATACCATTTCGAATTATTTTGTAAGGCTTCCCAAAAAGAAAGCATAACAAGTGCTACCGAAAAAGCTAAACTAGTATCGGTTGAAACAACACCAGCATGTAATAAAAATTCGGGTAATGTGAGTAATATGAATCCAGGAAGAAAAAAGGGTAATTGTTCTCTTTTAGCATATTTTCCAATTAAAAATACCATGAGTGCAGCTAATAGTAAATAAGGAAATCTTACAGCAAATTCATTTACACCAAAAAGCTTTAAACTTAATGCTGATAACCATGTTGATAAGGGTGGTTTTGCCCAAAAAGGTACTCCATAATCTATTTGAAGAGTTATCCAGTTTTGGGTTATTATCATAATACGGGCAATTTCTGCATAACGAGCTTCTGTTTTATCCATTAAGGGAATAACAGCATTTAAAAAACCTCGTATGAATAGTAATCCTAGAACTGCATATCCAAAAAATGAGGTTTTATTCCAATATAGTTTCATGCTCTATTACGATTAAATTGTTAGAATTTTTATATGCTTTTCCTATGCTGATCAAATCGATCCAAAGTTTGAAGAAGTAACTTAAAGGAACTTTAGAATCTTCAGTATCAAGCCAAGATTTCAAAGGAATTTCTTTTGTAACATGTTTTAATTGATCTCTACCATATAGTACAATTAAACGATGAAATAATTCAACATCAAATAACCAGCGAGAAATAAATTTTTCTTTAAAAAGTTCGGTTACTAAATTACTATGAAACACTTTGCAACCACATTGTGTGTCATATACATTAAGGTTTAATTGTCTTGATATAAGTGTAGCAATAATTCTTCCTATTAAAAAACGATATGATTTTCTTTGTATAGTACTATCTAATTTAGCAATGCGAGAGCCAAAAGCACAATAAGTAGTAGTTGAAATTTCTTTACTAATAGAAGTACATTCTTCAAGTGAAGTTGATAAATCAGCGTCTAAATAAGCTAATTTCTCAACATGATATTTTTGGTGACATTTTAAAATACCAGTTCGAACCGTTTCTGCTTTTCCTAAATTTGCAGTCTGATTAATTAGAAGTACTTGAGAAGGATTATGATTTTTAATTTCTTTTAATACTTTATATGTATGATCTGTTGAACCATCATTTACAAAGCATAAAAGAACCTCTTTATGATTTTTTATAAAGTTCTTATATTGGTTTATTTTGAGTCGTTCTGCCTCATTATAACATGGAATTACAATTGCCAAGTCAAAGTTTGTATTCATTCTTTAATAATTTAATGTATTGATGCTACATAGGCCTTCATTTATTTTAGGTTTCTATCTTAAGAATATAATTAATGTTTTGTATTTTATGTTATATTTTCGATATAGGGTTATAAGCACTCTATAATGAGTAAAAGAATAAATAGAAGATGATTATTTTAGAGTTTTAAAAGTAAATTTTTGTTCAAAAGTAAACGAAGTGAGTAGTTTAAGGAAATAAAGTGGGTTCAGAATACTTTTTTTAAACCTACTTTGATTTAATGTCCTGATAATCAATTTATTAAATTATTTTTAAAAAAATTGGAATGATGTTCAAAATACGTATTATGAACGTTTGACTTCTTAGTTGAGTTGTTTTTTATACTGACTTGGGGTCATACCCTTTAACTTTTTAAAGATGGTATTGAATGATGATTTTGAACTAAATCCTACTTCATTAGCAATGGCTAAAAGTGTATAATTTTTATAAGTTTCACTTTGTAGACATTCAATAAACTCCTCAACACGGTATTGATTTAGTAAGTCTTGAAATCCAATTTTCATATGAACATTTAAAACTTCAGATAAATGTTGTCTTGGTATATTGAGTTGTTTGGCAACGTCGTTAACGGTAAGTTTGTTATTTTTAAATAGTTTTTCTTCCGTCATAAGATGGAGTAATTCTGTTTTATACTTTTCAACATTCTTAGGTTGTAAGCTAGAAGTTTTGTATTTAGAAATAGTAGATTTAGGTAGTACATCTTTTGGAGCTGTAATAAATTTATAGAGCATAAAATAGAATAGAAAAACAGCAATAAGTGTTACACCAAAACTATCTAAAAATAAAGGAGAATTATTAGAGTTGGTAAATAAAAAAGAAACTTTGTCAGTTATAAAAATAAAGGTTAGAGGTATGATGAAAAAAAGTAACCATTTTTCCTTCTTAAATTTGAAAATATCGTAAATGGAATAGACTAATAAGTAGAAAATAAAAATAATTTCTATTGATTCTATCATTACTTCAAATATATTGTCCTTTTCTAAAAGACCTATATATTCAAGTGTATGTAAGAGTATATCAATAAAATAAGGAATGAAAAAAAGAAAATCTTTAGAATCAAAAGTTTCTTTTCCAGATTTATGATATTTTATATATAAAAAGAAAAAAGTAATGATAAGTGTGTCATGAAAGACAAACCAATCAGTATTATGCATGAAGAGATTATAGTTGTCATCACCAATGGTGTGAAGCAATACGGAAATTATACATCCTAATAATAGCCAGAAATTGGGTTTTTTATAATTATTTCTATGTTTGAAAAGAATAAATAATAAAAAAATACCTTGCAACAAGGCTATTATTTGAATGGTTTTTAACATTAAAAAGTATTTTGTACTAAAAATGTAAAAATAATTGAATTATTTTGATAGACCAAATAATCTGTTTTACTCTATGAAACAGTATAGTTCGTTAATAAAAGAACGTGTCCATTATTTTTTTGATTCTAACATTACAGAAGCTTCCATGACAATCATTCTTGCATTGGAATCGTATTGGTGAACAATATTCTTTAATGTATTTAATCGATTACGATCTACAACAACAAAAAGTAAGTGTTTATATTCTTTTAATTCTAAATCTTGCCCTTTTACCAATGTTCCAGATATTTTTAGTGTTTGATTGAGCATAATGCTTAAATCACTTAAATTTTTAAAAGAAGCAATATGAACAATTTTTTGTCTTGGGTTTCCTGTTAAAATAGTGTCAATTAATTTAGAAGTTGCATAAATACTAATTAAACTCCATAGAGCCAACTCAATACTTTTAAAAACATATCCTGCAGCAAAAACAACAATTGCATCGAAAAATAAAATAACGGTACCTGTTTTTAAATCAAAACGAGAAGTAACCAATTTAGCAATAATTGTTGCTCCACCGGCAGATCCTCCACCTTTAAAAATAAAACCAATTCCTAAACCTACTAAAATACCACCATATAGGGTAGCAAGCATTAAGTTATGACTCAAATTAGGAAGTTGAATAATCTCAGCTAAAAAATCAACAAATAGAGTAATTAGAATAATACTGATAATTGATTTTATAGCAAAAATTCTTCCTAAGTACTTTAAACTGATTAGAAGTAACGGTAAATTGATTAATGACATTAAAATACCCGTAGGTAAATTTAAAAGATGGTGAAAAATAATAGCAAGACCAGCTGTTCCTCCCGTTGCAATTTTATTAGGAACTAAAAAACCTACGACACCAAGAGCACATAAGAAACTTCCTAATGTAATAAAGGTATAATTAATAATTTCAAATTTAAGTTTAGATGATATCATTTCTAAAAGTTATCTGTTTAGTGTTTAGGATATTTAAAATACGAAGATGTAAAGGTAAACATCATATAAATATTTGTAAAATATTTCTTCATGACATTTTTAAGGATTTCTTTGTAATGAGAATTTTTCTAAAAGCAGGAGGAATCTTTTTTGTTGTATTTTAGGGCTTCTTTTTACGTTTTTTACTTGCTTTTGCTAAAGGGTTAAAATCTAGGCATTTTTGAATCCAAAATTCCAAATCTTGATCTGTATCAAATCCATCAGGATTGATAAATACAAAGTTTTTCATGGGACGTCCAGTAAAATCCATAGGTAAGCATCCTTTCAAAGTAAGGGCTTTTTCATAAAAAAGACCTCCAACACGAGCCATTAATAAGCTGTCACCGTATTTTTTATCAATATGAGTTCCACAACACATTTTATCATCAACCATAAAACATAAACCACCCATCATCTTCTTTTCTATAAAAGATACCTTTTTCTCAAGTAATATATTTCGAATTCTATCAACTAAATATTCATCGTATGCCATAGTCGTCTTTTTAATCTAAATATAGTGATTGTACATTAAATAGTAAAAGTTTAAGATGTTTATGGTTGATTTATTTATAGTGAATGAATACATTAACCTGATCCATATATGAACTATTACAAATCAAAAAATCCTTGAAGCTATTATATATAAATGGTTTCAAGGATTTTAGTAGTGAGAGTAAGACTCGAACCTGTGACCTTCGAATTACGAGAACAAATTTGAAATCTTTAAACAAGAATTAATCTCATTAAATATTTTAGTGAATTTGATTGTTTTTTCTATGAATAATTATTTAACCTTTTTACTGAAATTCTTTATCGCTTCACAGAAATTATTGGGCTGTCAATGGATTCTTTTTTAATTAAATAAATAAGGTTTATTTCTTTGAGTCAAAATTAAACAGATGAAAATATTTAGTATTCATTTAATCATTCAACATATGAAACAATTTTACTTTGTGTCTGCTATTTTGTTGCTACTTACTTCTTGTAATAACAAGGAAGAATATGTTCCTGTACAAGGAAAATGGATTAAGGGTACAGAACAGGAGCAAATGAAAACTTTAGAAACTCAATTAAGAGGTTTAGATATGGCTATGGTAGAAATAGGATATCGTTACCAAGAATTATATTGGGCTGGACAAGATGAACATTGGGAATTTGCAGATTATCAACTTAAAAAAATTGAAAAAGCACTTAAATTAGGTTTGCAACGTCGTCCAAATAGAGCGCCAACAGCAGAGCATTTTTTAAATTTTGTAATCCCAGAAGTCAAAAAAACTATTGCAGCAAAAAATAAAAAAACCTTTAATAAAAAGTTTGATATGATGAGACAAAACTGTACTGCTTGTCACGCTGCTGGAAGAGAAGAAAGTTATCCGTCTTTTAAAGTAAAAATTCCAACAGAAAGGCAATCTCCAATTATTAAGTAGGAACTTTACTCATTACACTTATTTGTTTTACATAGAATACTAAAAAAGGGCTTCAATTTATTGAAACCCTTTTTTTCCTAGTAGCGGGAGCAGGACTCTAGAAATATGTCTAATTTACTCATTTTAATGTGTTTATGATAAAGATCAATATGCTGTATCCCTAAAAGTATGCCTTTTGGGATATGCTATATATTTAAATATTCTTTACTACGTAAAGTTAAAGTATTAGATTTTAAATGATACTGTAGTATCAAATACTTTTTAGGATCAGTCCATATTTTTTCTAAAATAGTTGATTTCTTATTATATTTTAAAATTTGTCTACCATATTTTTTTTCGAGTATTCCAGAGAGGTCAATAAATTGCTGTATGGTTTTTTTGGGTTTAAATCTAATTTCTACCTTATGCAATATATCCCAACTGAATGATAAAATAATTCCTTGAACTGATATACCAAATAGTTCTGTGATATCCCTCTTGAAATATATGTAGTCATCATAAGGTACATTAAATTCTGAGTTTATTGGCTCTAAGTCAAATTCCCAATACTCATAATGCATTCCTATTAGAAAAGGAATAAAATCTATTTTCATAATCTTTAGGTATAAAAAAACCACTCATTTTGGAGTGGTTTAATGTTTTGTTTTTAATATTACTTGCTTCATAGTGTTTTCTTAGTACTTTTTCATAAAATGACTGTTTTAACAGGTTAATTCTACTATAATATTATTTTTTTCTAGAAGTACTAAACCATTTTATAACTAACTTTTCATTTTTTATGGATTCATAATATTTCAAAAATACAGGTTCATAATAATTATATTTTTCAGCTAGTTCCATATAGTTTTCCCTTGAACTAGAATGAAAAAAATCCAACCATGCTTGATATAATTTTGAATTTATTATCTGTTGATAATAGACTTCATAATTTGAAGCCCAAACTTCTAAATCATTCAATTTATTATTATTAATTAGGGATTTTAATTCTTCTAATATTCTTTTTAGCTTTACTTTCCCTAATAAATCCATTTTATTTTGATCTAAGATCAATAAATAGGTGCTTTTAGCCTTAACATATTCTTTCAGTTTTTCAAGGTTCTCCCTATAGTATAGCTCATTTACCATTATTTTATTGAATTCAACATTATATTTAAAAATATCTGGTTGGATTTGAATTACGGTATTATGATATTTTAATTTAAGGTCTGATTCTACTATGCAATATTCTGTAGAATATTTATCAACCCAATAAAATAAAGCGTTGTTATTATCTTTGTTTGCATTGTAATAATCCAAAAGGGACTTAAAATATAACTCTTTATCACTTAGTACTACCAATTTTTGTACTTTCCAATAAATTTCAATAAAAACATTATGGTTACTAATTAATATGCTTTCAGGGATATTTTCCGTAATTATTGATTTGTATAATTTTTCATAAGAATCAAGCCAATTTTTTAAATCTAAAATACTGATATCAGAGCTTGATAATTTTAGAAGTTTTTCAATACTTTTAATTATCATTTTATTCTATTGGTCAGTCTTAAAGATTCAAGTAGTAACATTAACTTTCCTTCTCTTAATTTGACAATCAGTTTATCTTTATTAATAGAAGAAGGATTATTTTTTAATATTTTAATTTCTTTACGTACTTTTTTTACAACTGTTGTAGAACTATAGTATAAAGAATCAAATAATTGATGATATTTTAAAGCATATTGAAAATCTTTTTTATCAATAGTGACTTCATTAAAATCATTACTATTATTTATAATTAAATAAATATCCCCTTTTCTATTAATATTCAATAATAATCTTGAGCCTACCCATTCATTTTGATCAACCCATTTCATAACAGCTTTTTCATCATTTAATATAAGTTCATATTTTTTTAATTCTTCTTTGAAGAAAGTCTGTTTATGATGTATTATGACTATTTCATGTAATTTATAATACAACTCAATAAATGCACATTCATTTTCTCTAGAAATACATCCACATTCTATAATATGAATTTGACTTGAGATTAAACTATTTTTCCATTTACTACATTTAGATATTTCAATTGATTTTTTAAATAATGGCTCACTTTCAATTAACCATTTTTTTATAATTGAAATTTTCAAAGGTTTATTCCGAATTAATATTTGATTAAGATCTAAGATAATTTAAGAGGATTATTTTCAATAAATTTATAAAAAATATAAGTGCAAATTTTTACTACAATTATTAAATTGAGATTAACATTCTTTTATATAAAATCATTTATTGTTAGTGTAATTATAATATAAATTACTCAATATTTCTAATGAATAAAATGATTTCTTTGATATTGAATTATAAAGAACATTTTCCTCTTCTATATTTTCAATTTGAAAAATATAAGTAGTAGTAGCCCCTTGATATATTTTTTTTATACCATTAGAATTTACGTCAGATTTAATAAGTTTGGGTTTAAATGATTTTACTTTATTAAGATATTCAAGATATTTCCTTTTTTCATGTATTTGTACAGAAACTTGATTCGAAGTGGAATTACTATTTTCCCAAAAGTACGTTATAAAAGATTCAGCTTTATCATTATATTCACTTTTATTGTATGTAAAAGTAATTCTGTTTAAAAAGTTTGGATTGTTCTTACTGCTATAATATTCCCATCCTTTATTAATTAATTTTTCTTCAAGTTCTACTACACTTAATTTTCTTAAAGCTATTAATTCATTAGCAGTTAAATTCTGAGCAATAATTATAGAATTAATCATTATTGCAAATAATATAAAATATTTTTTATCCATAATAATTTGATTTTATTTATACTGTATGAAATTTTTATTTTAGAAATTAATTTTAGAATTATTCTTTACCCTATTACTAAAATCTTTTGCTATAAAATGCTGTTGTTCTTGATTTATTTCATTGGTATTTGAATAATAAAATGAAAAATCTGTTTTAATCTCCATCAAGTTTTCATAGTATTTTAAATAAAGTGTATTCTTTCTATATATAAATTGAACATAACTGATTTTACCTAATGATTTTTTAATTAAATAATGTTCTCTAGCATCCTTAGATTCAAATTCTGCTTCTCCTCCAAATAGATATTCATTAATACCACTAACTATGATTGGATAAGTATGAATAAATGGATTAGAATTTAATTCTGAACTTTCAGTTCTTGTTTTTGAAAGAAAATAAATTACAATAATAACTACTAAGATCAATAATAACCACATAACATTTTATTTTTCTACAAATTTAAAACTTGCCATATATGGCATTTAATTAAACAAATATAAGCATTTTCTTGACTTGTCAAATATGTCAAGTATGAGAAAAGAGGATTTATTAAAAACTTTAGGAAAGAATATTCAAGATATAAGACTTAAAAAAGGTTTAACTCAAGTAGATTTAGTTGGAAAAATGGAAGGGGATATTGATACTACAAATATTTCTAGAATTGAATCAGGAAGAACAAATCCTACTATTTTTACACTTTATAGAATTGCTAATGCATTAGAAATTTCTTTATCTGAGTTAATTAAAATATAATCTTTTGAGAACTAAAATTCGCTATAATAAAATATAAAAGATTATTTCAAGGGTACAAATAAAGTAAATATTCAAGGATATATTTGAGTAACACATATAGCTTATTTTAATTTTTATAATAGTTATACTACTGTAATAACTCTTTATCAGCAAAACTAAAATATCCATTATTGGAAATAATGAGATGATCTAGGAGTTTTAAATCAAGATAATTACATGCCTTTTGTAATTTTTCAGTTATATCTCTATCTCGAATGCTTGGATTTAAATTTCCAGATGGATGATTATGAATTAAAATAATTCCATGAGAATTGGTTTTTAATGCTATTGCTACAATAATTTTTATATCAACAATACATCCTGTAGTTCCTCCTTTAGCTAAATCCACTGTTCCTAAAACCTTGTTTGACTTATTTAAAAGTAACAATTTAACTTCTTCTTGATATTCAATTATATCTTTATTCCATTTAGATAAAATCAAATCATACACATCATTACTATTTCTAATTACAACATTCTCTTGTGCTTTTGATTTATAACTTATTTCAATTTCTGATACATTCATGATAATTTAATTTTCAAACATTACTACATAAAACCTCATTTATAGACAGTCTTAGGAAAAATTGCACGTCTACTTTTTGTACTCATATAATATATAAGTTTGAAAAGTAGACGTACTTAATTTACATAAACTGTTCTTCTAGTTGTTGAACTCCATTTTTAGAGAAAACAGGACTATTATCTAATAATTCAGCTACAGCTTGATCTTCTTTTGTTAAAGCAGACTCATTAGGAGAATAACCCCAACGATGAGAAAGAATAATTTCTTCTCCTGTTTCCTTTATTGTATAGCTATAGGGCTCTACCTCTTGTTTTAGAATACTACCCTGCATTTCTGTACCTATTAGGGTTTGGCAAGTAATTTCATCAAAGGTTGAAGTAATGAAAGCTTTTTTAGCTGTAGCATAAAATTGTCCTGTTTCTTTGCTTTGAACCATCTCAATTCCTCCTTGAATTTCTAAAAGATGAAAAATTGTACCATCTTCTCTTTCCTTTTGTTTGTAACCAACAATTCTAACCATAATAATAAATTTTAAGTTGATGATGATCATTTCAATAACTCTACTAAATCAATATAATTGCTACTTTCACCTAGAATTAGTTGATACAGTAGATTTGAAATGAACAAGTCTTAACAGACTTGCACAAATAAGAGAGGGTATTAAGTGTGTGGAATAACTGAAAAATAAATAATATCAATTTATAACTACATACACAAAATAATTCCAAATAGATGATTAAGTATAGTATGAGATTCAAAAGCAAATAAATACCCTAAGGCTATGAAACTATACAGAATAGGTATGAAAAATATAAAGACCTGCTACAATTTGATTATCATTCTCTCCCTGAAAAAAATCTTTCATTGTATAAAAGGGGTGGGGGAGTTTGAAATTATTAATAAGTGGGGGTGCTTTATATAAGGTAGTTTATACGTACGAAAAATCCACTTCAAAAATTTTTTATTTCAAAAAAATAATCTAGTTTTAGAGATATTTTGACAAGTTGTAATTTGACTACTAATGGTATTAGCAGAATTATTAAAATCAAAAAGAGAATCTAAAGGTTTATTAATTAGAGAGGTGACTTATAAAGTAAATGTAGATACTGCTTTAATAAGTAAGATTGAAAAAGGAGATAGAAAACCCATTAGAGAGTAAATTCAAAAATTAGTAGTTGCTCTAGACATAAATTACAGTAAGTTACTAACATTATGGCTTAGTGAAAAAGTATACGAAAATGTACAGGGAGAAAATGCTGTTGTAGATGCTATTAAGCTAACTTTAAAAAGAATTAAGACAGAAGTGAAAGTTAATGACCAGTAGAAATAATAAAAATCAACAACTTGCAATAGATACTGCTGAAGGTCCTGTTTTAATTATAGCAGGTCCAGGTGCAGGTAAAACTAGAACACTAGTAGAAAGAACAGTTAATCTTATTCAAAAAGGAACTAAACCAGAAGAAATTTTAGTTGCAACATTTACTGAAAAAGCTGCTAAAGAATTAGTTACTCGTATTTCTAATAGACTGCTAGAATTAGAGGTTAAGGTAAATCTTAATGAAATGTATATTGGTACATTGCATTCAATATTCTTAAGATTTCTAGAAGAATATAGAGAATTTACTAGATTAAAAAGAAGTTATAGATTACTAGACCAATTTGACCAGAAATTTTTCTTGTATCAAAATATGAGGGATTTTGTGGCAATTGAAAATTCAGAAGAAATTTTAGGAGGACATAATTTATCTAGTTGGCATAAGGCAGATAAATTAATTAACTATATAAATAAAGTTGGAGAGGAAAATTTAGACTATCAACAACTAATTAGTTCAGAAGATGCCAATGTTTCAGTTATTGGTGAGTTCTATAAACTATATATAGAAAAACTAAATGAAGAAAATGCATTAGATTTTTCTTCAATCCAAAGTGAAACCTATGACCTAATAAAAAATAATCAAAATGTATTAGATGAGATACAGTCAAAAATAAAATACTTTATGATTGATGAGTATCAAGATACTAACACTATTCAAGAGAAAATAGTATTGCTTCTAGCTTCAAAAAACAATAATATTTGTGTCGTAGGTGATGATGACCAAGGGTTATACAGATTTAGAGGTGCTACAATTAGAAATATCTTAGAATTTCCAGACAACTTTCAGAAAGGAATTTGTAAGGAAATTAAAATAACAACAAATTATAGGTCACATCCAGAAATTATAAATTTTTATAATAATTGGATGGATGAGTTGGACTGGACTAAAGAGGGTAAAACATTTAGGTTTGACAAAACAATTGTGCCTCGTGAAGACAATTTTATTAAAGCACCTACAGTAATTAAAGTATCTAGTGAAGCATCATTGCACCATTATTTTGAGGAAGTATATCAATTTATAATAGAACTTGAAAATAAAAGAGTTTTAAAAGATAGAAATCAAATTGCATTTTTATTTAAGTCTGTAAAAGGTGAAAGGGTTAATGCTCTAGCAGAATATTTGGAAGAAAGAGGAATTAAAGTGTTTAGTCCACGTTCTGCACTATTTTTTGAAAGAGAAGAAATTAGATTATTAATTGGTGCTATAGTTTTTATTTTTCCAGATTTATTTGATGTTTTAGCTTGGAGTGATACTGCTAAACTAGATATCTGGAAATATTATGATTCTTGTAAAAGGCAATTTGGTAATGCAATAAGACAAGACTTAGAAAAACATAAGGCTTTATTGCAATGGTGTCAAGATAAAGCTAAAAGACATCTCACTTTAACTGAAGGTACAAATTATAGTCTAGCTGCATTGGTGTATCAGCTATTAGAATTTTCAATGTTTTCAGATTGCCTTAATGTAGATTTAAAAGCTAACAAAACAGACCTAAGAGCTTCTTATAATATAGCTTTACTTACAAAGTTACTTTGGAAGTTTGAGTATCTATATAATGTAACTGTAATAACACCTGAAAATAAGGAGAAAGTTCTCCAAAATCTATTCAATAGATTTTTCAGATTTTTAAATGATGGTGGTTTAGAGGAGTTTGAAGATTTTGATGAATATGCTCCATCTGGATGTGTATCTTTTATGACTATTCATCAATCTAAAGGTTTAGAGTTTCCTATTGTATTTGTTGGTATGCCTACTAATAGACAAGGTCCAAGAAAACAATATGATGATGTAGATGAGTTACTGCAAGAAGAATACTACCACAAACCACCTTTTGAGCCTTTAGAAGAAGTAAAATATTATGATTTTTGGAGGTTGTATTATACTGCATTTTCTAGACCTCAAAATGTATTGGTTCTAGGCAACTACGAAACAAGAAATGCCAAAGGAATAGTTAATTCACCTCATAAATTACTACAGGATAGTTATGCAAAAGCACCACATTGGAGAAATGAAAATGTAGATATTACAAAGTATAATTTGGCAGAAATTAAGCCTACTAATATAAAACATGAATATTCTTTTACTTCTCATATTTTACTTTATGAAAACTGCCCTTTACAATATAAGTTCTATAAGGAATTAGAGTTTACAGAAGTAAGAACTGGAGGTGTTTTAGGTGGACAATTGCTACACCAAACTATAGAAGACATTCATAAAGCTGTACTTAAAGATGAAGTACATACATTAACTAATGAAAATATTGAGGCTTGGTTTAATACTAATTACCATCTACTAACTAAACAGCAAAAATCTTATTTACATTTACCACAGAGAAAAGCACTGCTGAAACAAATTTTAAACTATAGAGACAAGAATAGTAATGATTGGGACAAGATTGTTGAAGCTGAAGTTGATGTTTCACTTGTTAAAGAAGATTATATATTAAAAGGTACAATAGACCTCATTAGAGGAGAAAATAACACAGTAGAACTCATAGACTTTAAATCTGGAAGCAAACCAGATGTAAATGCTACAGATGAACTCACAAGAGGTTTATTAGACAGGTACAGAAGACAACTAGAGGTTTATGCACATTTAGTTGAAGAAAGAACAGGACACAAGGTAAGTAAGATGCATCTGCATTACCCTAAAGAGGAAAATAGTAGTCCTTATATCACATTTAATAAAAATGAACATACTATTAGTAAGACTGTAGAATCTTTTGATGAAATAGTTGAAAAAATAGAGAGCAAAAACTTTGACAACTCTCATATTGTTAAAAATGACAAACAATGTGGTGAATGTGATATGAGGTTTTACTGCAACCCAAAACATAATAGAAATTAAGATTATTAACCATTCGTAATATGGCACAAGATAAATTAGACCTAGATATTCAAAAGAAATTGGATACAGTAGAAGAATACAAGTTTGAACCTATTAAAGGTTACCCAATGTTACATTGGAAAGGAAAGAGACCTTTTACATCTACACAGTACTATCCTGCACAACAAAAAGAAAATTATGGTGAAGAAGTAAATGGTTGGATGAACAAAATTTTTTGGGGAGATAACCTCCAAGTTATGTCTCATCTTCTAAAAGAATATAGAGGAAAAATTGACTTAATTTATATTGACCCTCCATTTGATTCTAAGGCTGATTATAAAAAGAAAATTTCTTTAAAAGGAAAATCAATTACAAATAATCATCAGGCTTTTGAAGAAAAACAATATACTGATTTATGGACAAATGATGGGTTTTTACAGTTTATGTATGAAAGACTTCTTTTAATTAAAGAATTATTATCTGATAAGGGTAATATTTATGTGCATCTAGATGAAAAAAGAGTTCATTATGTTAAGCTAATAATGGATGAGATATTTGGAATTGATAATTTCCAGAGAGAAATAATATGGGATATTACTGTTTTATCAGGTTTCAAAACTCAGGCACAAAATTGGATTAGAGGTCATGATACGATTTTATACTATTCTAAAAACAAGAACAATACTTTCAATAAATTAAAACAGCCTCATACCCAAGAGTATCTAGATGGATTTAAAAAATTTGATGAAAATGGAGACGCTTATATGGTTGCTCATAAATTGAAAAGATATAGAAAAGATGTAGAATTTAAAGGTAAACCATTTGGTGATGTTTGGGGAGATATAATGTCTTTTCAACAACAACCAACTGCTGAAGAAAATGTAAAATACCCTACTCAAAAGCCTGAAACTTTATTGGAAAGAATAATCCATGCATCAAGTGAACCAGGTTCTATAGTTTTTGATTGTTTTATGGGGTCTGGAACTACACAAGCTGTTGCAATGAGACTAGGAAGAAAGTTTATTGGAGCAGATATAAATTTAGGAGCTATTGAAACTTCAGTAAAAAGACTAAATAAAGTAGCTGGTAAAATAAGTGATAATCCTCCTAAACTAAATTTGTTTGGAGATTATCAAGAAAATATAGATAAATACTATACAGGTTTTTCAATTTATAATGTAAATAACTACGATGTTTTTAGAAATCCTGTACAAGCTAAAGAAATATTAAAACAAGCATTAGAAATACAACCATTACCTAATAATACTATTTATGATGGTGAAAAAGATGGTAGAATGGTTAAAATTATGCCAGTAAATAGAATAGCTACTCGTGCAGATTTAAACGAACTAATTTCAGGATTTAACTATAAATCTTTCCAAAAGAAATTTGAGAAGCAACCTAATAAACCTGTAGAAAATCTACTTTTGGTATGTATGGGACATGAACCAGATTTAGCTGCAACACTTCAAAAAGAAATACATCCATACAAAATTGATGTAGAGGTTGTAGATATACTAAGAGACAAGTCTAACCTAGAGTTTAAAAGAGATTCTGAAGCTGAAATAGTAGTAGAAGATAACAAGCTAGTAATTAAACAATTCTATCCAATGAACTTATTACAGAAGCTCTCTATTATGAAAGAAAATGTTGAAGATTGGAAAGAGCTTGTAGAATCTGTAAAAGTAGATTTTAATTATGATGATGCTGTATTTGAGCCTAGTGTAGTTGATATACCTGAAAAAGAAGAAATGGTAATTGGTGAATATGATATACCTGAAAATGCTGGCACAATAAGAGTAAAAATAACAGACCTATTAAGTGAATCATTAGAAATTTCAATAGATAATTAAGCTATGGCTAAAAAAAGAAAACAATCAGAAATTGAGTTTCCTTTTTATACTTATCTAAAGTTATTTCATGATGAGAATAAAAAGAAAATATACAAGGCATATAGCCCATTGACAAGGAAATTTTTAAACTTCAATAATTCTGAAAATGCAAATTCTTGGTTAAGAAAGCCACAATTTGAATCTTTAGAAATTTATGTGTTCTTAAAAGAATTTTTGGGCAACAGATATTTATACGAGATTTTTGAAGACTGGTATAATAAGTCCAACCAATTTGAAGGCAGACAAGATATTGGTGTATCTCAATCAAAAAATACTGTTGGAACATTAGAAATGTTTGGACCTTCTGAATTTTTAGGAGAAGATAAAGTTGCCTTCAATGAAATATTTAAGCAAATAGAAGCTTTTAAACAATCTTACCCAAACTACATTTTTGCATTAGCAATGGGTATAGGTAAAACAGTTTTAATGGCTACTACTATTTTTTATGAGTTTTTACTAGCAAATAAATATCCTAAAAATACAAACTATTGTCATAATGCCTTAGTGTTTGCTCCAGATAAAACTGTTTTAATGTCTTTGAAAGAAATTGAAACTTTTGATAAGGCTAAAGTTGTGCCTCCAGAATATATTAATTGGCTAGATTCTCATCTAAAATTTCACTTTTTAGATGATACAGGTATTTCTTTAAATGCAATAGACAATTCAAAATATAACATCATTATATCTAACACTCAAAAGATTATTCTAAAGCAAAAAAGAAAAGAAGATTCTGCTTCTGAAAAACTTTTTAATGAGAGTGATGTGCTATATAAAGCTAAGGCTTTAAATAAAGACTTTGAGGATTTATATGGTTTTGAAATAAACACAGACCAAGAATTAATTTCTAACCAAAGATTTGCCAAGCTGATTAGGTTAAAACAACTAGGAATTTATTTAGATGAAGCTCATCATGCTTTTGGAAGTACATTAGAAAAAGATTTTGGGATTAGGAAAACTGCAACAAGTTTAAGAGTAACTATTAATGAGTTAGCAGAAGCACTTTCACAGGCTGGTTCTAAAGTGGTTGGTTGTTACAATTATACTGGTACTCCTTATGTTGGTAAAAGGTTACTCCCGGAGGTAGTATATGCCTATGGCTTAAAAGATGCTATAGATAATAAGTACCTTAAAAAAGTAAAAATACATGGCTTTGAAAATGTAAGGAACAATGCTAAAGTATTTGTTAGAACTGCAATTACAGAATTTTGGAATGAACATAAAGATAAGAGGTATGAAGAAATGCTTCCTAAAATGGCCTTTTTTGCAGCTTCAATAGATGAACTACAAAATGAATTAAAGCCTCTAGTAGAAGAAGTGCTGTCTGAATTAGAAATACCATTAAATAAAATATTGGTTAATGTAGGTGACCCTAAAATAACCACAAATGATGATTTAAGAGAGTTCAAAAACCTAGACACACCTAATTCTGAAAAGCAGTTTATTTTATTAGTTAATAAAGGAAAAGAGGGGTGGAATTGTAGGTCTTTATTTGGAGTAAGTTTATTAAGGTCTCCAAAATCTAAAGTTTTTGTTTTACAAGCAACAATGCGTTGTCTAAGAGCTATATCAGATGTACAACAAAAAGGTATGGTGTATTTATCTAAAGAAAATGTAGATATTCTAGAAAAAGAACTTGAACAAAACTTTAGGCTTACTATAGAAGATTTAACATCTGCTGGAGATGAAAAAGAGTTGGTAGAAGTTAGATTGGTTCCACCACCTGTAAAAATAAAACTCAAAAAGATAAAGACACTTCATCAGTTAAAAGAAAAAAAGTTAACAAATGGGGTTGATTTGGAATTTGACACTTTCAATTTTGAGAAATACAGAATTAAAAGAACTGAACGTGATATAACAGATATAACTTCTTCTAGAAAATTACAGGATATTGAGCTTACAGAACAAAGAGTGTTTTCTCAGTTAACATTAGTATCTGAAATAGCAAGATATTTGTATCATCCTGAGGGAGTTGATAATTTAAGAAAAATAAGCTGTCTAGAGATTAAGAAAGTACTTGAAAATTCAAAACAAGGCTTACCTACTGTTTTAGAAAAAGTCAACCTTTACAATGATTTTCTTTATGATTGGGTGATTCCTAAACTCTTTGAATCTTTTTATGACATAGATACTTTTACAAAAGAGGAAGAAGAAGAAATAGAGCTTGTAAAAGAACCAAAAGATGGGTATTACACATTAAGAGCTAAACCTGAATTAATTGCTAACATAGAAGATGATTTATACTCTAGTTACAAAAACAAATCTTTTCATTTAGACAACTATTGCTTTGATTCTATACCTGAATCTCAAATGTTTTATAACTTGATTAAAACAGGTGAAATTGAAAAAGTTTGGTTCACAGGAATGTTAACTCATGGACAATCAGATTTTTTAATTAGATACATAGACCCAGAATCTCACACAGTAAGGAGTTATTATCCAGATTTCCTTGTAAAATTAAATTCTGAAAAAGAAGAATATTTAATTATTGAGGTAAAAGGAGATAATAAAGTTGATGACTCTATTGTAAAGGCTAAGGCAGAATATGCTTCGCAAATAGCTGGTGCAAGTGGGATGAAATATTTGATGATAAAAGGAACTGATGCACAAAAAAAAATAACCACTCAACAATAAAGAAAGGTGACATATCAACCTAAAAACTAATAATAGTTGGTATAATAAATTCTCATATTATAATTTTAAATTGTTGTGCAAATTAATGTTAAGCAATATTTATGTTAACTGTTTTTATTTTTTATTATTTTTTCTTTTAGTTTATATAAATCTGAAAGATATAATTGACCAAAAACATCTTTATATGAATCTTTGTTTAAATAACCTTGTTCTGCATATTTTATAGCCTTATTTATATAAATGAATGCTTTACTTGTATTTTCATTCTTAAGATGAATTTTTGCTAAGTAATAATAAGTGTCTCCACTATTAGGGTAATATTTGAGTGCTTTATTTAATGATATAATTGCTTTTTCATTTTGGTTTAGCATATTATGGCAAACACCTAAATAGATGAATGTATATGCATCTACTAAATCTTCAGATGTACGATGAATACTTTTATTAAAAAAATTAATTGCTTTTTTATATTCTTTTTTTTGCCAATAAGTTTTCCCAATTAAAAAATCTAAATCTTCCCCTTTTGCTGCTAATTCAATTGAATCATGATGCATATTTCTAAATTGATAAAAATCATCAAGTGCACCGTCAAAATCATGAAGAAAATTCATTTTTATTACACCTCTCCAACCTATATAAATATCAGGATCTAATTCTACTGCTTTATTCATATAATTAAAATACTTCTCATAATCTCCTTTTTTAATTTCCCATGTAGATTTTTCAAACCATGCATCTGCATTATTAGGATTATAATATAAAGAACTATCAAATAAAATTTGTTGATATTCTGATCCTTGTCTTATTTCATCCAGTTTTAATGCTTTATTAAAATAAAATTCTGATTTTTTAATATCTATTTTATTATTATTGCACGAAATAAGAGTGAAAATAATCAATAATAGCACTTTATTTAGGTAATATATCAATAATTTTCCCATCTTGTAATTTAAATGTTAAGTGTTTATAATTGTCATAAGCTGTTCCATTTTTACGAAGACCTGGATTCCATTCATTTAACCCTATAATTATATTGAATAATTGGTTGATTATTTCTTCATTAAATTGAAAAGACTCATATCTACTATTTAACTCTTTTAAAACAAATTGCCCTTTTTCTCCTTTACAATTAACTATAAATCTGAAAGTAATGAACCCTGTTTGATTCTTTGAATATTTTGGTGTTATATATTTTTCAAATATTTCTTTTTTTATTTTTTTTAGACCTCCTTTATAGTTTGTTCCTTCACCATTATAATAATATTGACCTATATTAAAATCATAGCATAGAGAAAAATAATTGAATTTTTCATCTTTTATTACCTTATCTGTTCTACGAAAAGTTGTTGTGCCTTTATTAATATTATTCAAAAACTCTATTTTAAACTCATCATTAGATTTTTTCAATATTTGCCCTTGATAAGAATATCCATTATCCTTATAAAATGTAAGTACATGAATCCTTTTTTCTTTAAAGGAGGTTATATTGTATTTCAATTTTTCCATTTCGTTATAAATTATAGCTCCTTTGTATAGATAATCTGTATATCGAATTACAATAGAATCATTTATAAAGGAATAATAATTTTCTTTTTCGAAAGTGTTTTTATCGTTTATTTTAGCAATGTAATGCCATTTATTTCTTTTTAAATATTCAACATCAAAAGAAGTAATATTAGTAGGTTTTGATTTACTGTAGTACCTAATAAAAATACTGTCATTTTTAGACTTAACAATTAAATCGTTTTTATTAAATTTTAATTGTTTTCCTTTCTTGTTTAATTTTATAACTTTATTATTTGTTGAATTATAAACCACTGAATCCTTAAAGTCTAAAATCATAGGAAGAGGATATTTATAAACTTTATTAGTATAATTTCCTATCCAAATATCATGTTCAACCTTTTTTTTACATGAAAAAAAGAGGAAGAGAATACAACTATAACAAATTATTTTGATTAAATTTTTCATAGGGTACAATAAAACATATTAAAAAAGCTTCTTAATCAATAGAAGACTTCTTCATTTATGTTTAAAATTAATTGTTTAAAGCATAGTTATAGCCCTCATTAAAAGAACTTATAATAGTATCATAATCTATTTGAAGCAAACAAATTACAACTGTTGTAATTGTAATAAAAAATAAATTTTTGTTTAATTTTTGTGTTTTCTTTATAGATATGAATAGTAAAATCATTATTCCAAGAGAAATAAATGTTTTACCATTTATTGACCAATTGAATAAAGGGGTTAATTCTAAATTAAGTAACAAAACAATTGATGTTATGGAGATCAATGGTAAAATGAATGTTTCTTTTTTCATAATTTTAAATTTAATCCCAATATAGGTTTTTTTATTGACTTTAAATAAAAAATTGAGCCACCTGTAAAAGGTAGCTCAAATCATCAACCTAAAAACCAAGAATAGTTAGAATTTCCATTCAAGGTATTTTTAAGCCCATTTGTAAAATCAAATACATTGGTATTTCTATCTAAAAAGGTATCAATATAACTGCTCTTATTTGCTGATGTAAAAAGGTTGTACACATTCCAAAGATTGATATTTTCTTCTCCATTTCTACAAAAAGATTCATCTGTGTAATAATCTTTTGCAATAGTAGAAATCTGTCCATCATTTAATAATAATTCAGGAAGCTGTGATTTTTCCTTTTTTGGTAAATAATGATACAGCTTAATCTTTCCTATGAGTTGTGCAAATTGTCTTTCAGATAAACTATAATTAGGGAGCTCTTGCATTTTTAGTAAATGGTTTTCCATACTGTACGATTGGAGTAGATCTGTGATTTTTTGCTTTAGCTCCGTATAATTCCTTACTCTTATTTCAGAAGAAAATCCATCTGTAGAAATACACAAATTGCAACACACCAAATTCTGAAACCCAATAAAGAATTTAAACTTTTCAATACTCTTCTTTGAGTACAAATTTTCATGATTATAAGCTCTTACACCTCCTGCAATTAAAGAAAGTTGATTACTATTAACATCTTCTGTAATACTTGGAATCCTTACTACAAAAGCCATCCTTTCAAAATATTGAGTTCTTTCGTGATCTAATAGGTCTTTAGCAGGCTTATGAATTGCATCAGGCACTCTACCTTTTATTTGATGTGATACTCTAATTTCTGGACTGTTTATAATATGGTTTCTAAATACATTAGAAATGCTCTCTTGGGCTATATCTATAAACTCCTGATGTGCAATGGTCTTTTCATTATCCTTTGAGAACACAGGAATAATACAATCATTTTTTAGTTCCTTAAAGTCAATTTCTTTAGTATTTGCTTCAATAAATGGTTTTTGAACAAATTGAGTTTTTTCTACAGCTTTTATTCCATCAAATAAATTGCTATTATTCTCTATTGGATATAATTCTTTCTCTATTATGTTGCTACTTTTTTGAATAGGCTTTAAATCCAATTCAAATGCTTCTTCTATAGAAGTGGGTTGTATGATATTATTATGTGTCATTTGTAATGTTATTTAAAAAATTAATCATTTGGTCTGTTAACCATGAGGTTAATCCTATTTTGGGGTCAGTAATAAAAGTATGTCTCTTTTGACTTTCTAGAAAATCATTATAATCATCTAGAATAACATATTGTAAAGGCTTTTTTCTTTTGCTTTGATAGTTCTTAACCCATTGTAGTATTTCATAGCCTCTTGGGGCTGGATTATTAGAACTGGGATCTTGTAAGGCATCTGTTTTTCCTATAATTCTTCCTTTAAAGCCTACTTGAATAAAGAGAGCTTCTAAATCCTTAATGGAATATAATGTCCTCCAAGCAGAAGAAATTACAATATGTGCATCTGTCTTTTGAATTAATTTGTTTAGTAGTTCAATAGCTCTAGGATCAAAATTAGCCCTAGAATCTCCTATTTCAAATTCTCTGTACTTTTCTGATTTAAACCAATTTAAATTATTAAGTACCCCATCAATGTCTAAAAATATAACTTTCATATCCTAAATATAGTTAATGCGGCGCATTATTATGCACTCCATTGGAACTAAAATGATCATGGTTGGTTAGTTGTTCCAATTGTAATTTCTTTGTTTGAAATTGAGGTTGTAAAGCTTTTTGAAACTGTGGGTAAGAAGAATATAATTTTTCTAATTCAGTTATGCTTAGAGCACCATTAATCCTAGCAATAACCTCTTTTACTGATATAGAATCATGATTACACCATTTTAGAATCTTTTTACCTGTGGTTGGACTTATTGTAAATTCAGGTTTTCCCATAAATAGTCCTGTTCTGTCTTTTGAACTTGTAGCATAATGTTTTATATCTAAATCAAATACAATAGTAAATTCATAATCTACACCATCTTTTTGTACAGCTTTTAGACCTACTTTTTCGGGAATATATTTCCCATCCTTTTGATTGAGTACATAGTCTTGTTTGGTTCTCATAGTGGCTATAATATGAGCATCAGCTTGTAACATTTTATCTACAAAAGCTTTTTGTAAAGGCATGATTTTACTCCAATTCGTAAAGCTATTACCTGCTAGTTTAGAATGATAATCTAATAGATAATCCCAACAATGACTGATACTATCTAGTATAATAACTTCCATACCTGCTTGTAAGCATACATCTATGGCTTTAATGTATTTTTCAGTAGTAAAAGGAGGTTTTAATGTAAGTACATTATAATTCCCAAGATCAGCATATAAATCAGCACTTCCATTTTCTGTATCTATAATGGCTACTTTGGTTAGATCATCATTAGAAAGTCCTTTTGCTAGTAATATGCTAGAGTAGGTCTTCCCTGAACCAGCACTACCTTGTAATGCCAATTTGATTTTTGCTTGTTTCCTTTCGGTTTTTCTTAATTGCATGATTATTATGTGTTTATAAAGGGTTAATATTAAAGTGAAAAATGATTCATATAAAAATGAATATAACTTACTGTAATACAGTAAAATAAATTAAAAATAGTTATTGAAATATTTGGTGGTTTGCTAAAAAATAGTTAGCTTTGTGCATCAATAGCTTGCTACAAAAAACTAACTCCTAAAGTAGTTCCTCGTCCATAGATCCTGCGTTGTAAAAAAATAATTTTTTGAAAGAGAGGGTGTTTAGAAATGAGGGAGAGAAAACTTGTACAAGAGTTGTGTAAACTTTTTCATATTTGATACTTTTTTACGTCCACTTTTCGTGATTATATAATATATAAGTTTAAAAAGTGGACATTAAATATACTTTAACTTTTCAAAATTAATCAAGGATATTATTAATTTCTTCTTGTAGTCTATAATAATAGTTTTCCTCTCCACCAGCATGAGCTATTTCGGCTTGAATTCTGTTTTCTAAATTATTATAATCTTGTGGAGTTATAAGGTTTATAACATTAATACTCTGTGGGAGAGTTTTTAAAGCAGTTATTTTATAAATAGAACTTCTATCTCCAATAGGTATCTTGGATCTATTAAATACAAGAAAATCTTCACATAACATGGAGTAAAAACTATCAAGTTTTTTATCTAAAGGTTTATTTTGTAATCTGCTTTTAAATTTAAATATATTATTGGCTAATAGTTTATCATATTGTATTAAATTTTCTAATTCTTCAAATTTTGAAATATCATCTTCTGTAAAAAAAGTTGTAGAGGGTTTTGTAGGTACATAATAGAAATGTAGATGATCTGATTTATATTCTTGAATAGAGTCTGTGATTTTTGATTTAAAATGGTTTAATAGAGTGAAAAACCTTTTTTTATTAATTGACTCAGTAGATGAGTGAGTAACATGATCTACTGTACATAATTTTATATTGTCTAAAAAATAAGTGCTTCTATTATAGCTTTGATCTGTATCAAGGTTATATTCATATTGTTTTCCATAGTACATGATAGCAATAAATTGTAGTAGTTGTATTTCAAATTCTTTAGTTCTGCCAGAATAAGGGATTATATTTTGGTAATGAGCCTCCGTATCTCTTCTGTATTTAAGTTCAAATTCATTGAATAATGTATTTCTAACCTCGTGATAATAAAATGAAAAATTAGTCCATTCCTTATAAAAATAGAAATGATCTTCTCCAAAATATTGATTATAATAATAATTTAAATCCTGTTGGATTTGACCATTAGTAAAATACAATGTAGATTTAATATTAATTTCTTTAAGTTTACAATTTACAAACTGATTTGTTAAAGCTCCATATGTCATATAAGAGCTAATATCTTCCCCAAAGAATGGATAGTTATTAGCAATATAATTTTCTCCATGGTTTAATTTGAATTGTTCATAACTAGGGAATTTTAATTGTAGCATGTGCTCCCGCTCAATATTATCTATATGTTGAATTTCTTCTTTTACATTTTCTCGTAATTCATCATTGTAAAATTTGCGTATTAAAAGATCTTGATTATTTAGTTGGGAATAAGAAACTAGTTTATCATCAACATTATACCCTAATATTGAATAAAGGTTTTGAAATTCTGCTTTTTGCACTTCTGTCATATGAGAGTGTCTTAGAGATTCATAATTAAATGCATTAGGTCTAGGTAGTATAATGTGTATTTCTCCTTTTTTTCTTTGTCTAGCAAGGGCTTGAATAATTGAATTAATACCTCCTGAAAAAATACCATATTGATTTTTAAATCCTAATTTTGTACTTCTAGGAGGCATAATAATGATAAAAGCATGATTTTCTTTTTTGATACTAACTCCTGTTTTAAAATTAGTACCAACATTACATTTAGTATTATCATATTGATTTTTGGGAGTATGATTTTTTGTTCTTTGGTTAACTATTAATTCAGAGGTACAATCTTTTACATCCACAAAAGTATCTTTAAGAAGCTTTCCTATTTCCTCTTTGGAATCAATTAGACTTTTAGCTAAGGTTTTGGAATAACATAATATGTCAATATTTTTTCTTTTTGAAATAAGTTTTTTAATAAGGTCTACTATTTCAGGAGTGTTGTTATTATACCTGTAGGTTGGAGAGTAATGTAAATGCAATGAGCTTTGTTTTTCAGAAAACCTAACCCTTTTAGACTCTATAATTTTGATTTTTTTGTCTGTTAGTTCAGCTAGATATTCAATAACTATTTTTGAAGCTTCATTATAGGTAGCACTTAAAATAAAATTTTTATGAATTACATCACGCCATTTCCAAAGGTTAAAAATATACTCTTCTTTAAAATTATGGTAAGAATCATGAATTTCATCATAAATAAATATAGCTTTGGTATTTGTTGATTTACAGTAACCTATTAATTCATTTATATATGTTCTTTTTGCATCTGAATTTTTAAAAGCATCTTCTCCTGGATTACCCAGTAGGGTATTTGCGGTTACTACTTGTATAGGTTTATCCAAATAAGTTTCATCAGATCTTCCAATATTACCATAATTATAAATTTTATCTTCGGGTATTTCAGCATCTTTATGAATATCATCACAGTATTGTTTTACAAGACTTACAAATGGTGAGGCAACTATAATAAGGTAATTTTGTCCTCCATTTTGCATTTCATTATAATATCTTTTAATGGTTTGAATAATAGCATAAGTTTTTCCTTGTCCTACTGCTGCATTGATAACTACAGTATTCTTTTGCTCTAATTGAATATTACTTTGTAAAACATCATGAATATATCCAGTTGTTTCATTTGGTGTTATAATAATCTTATCATTTAGAATAAATTCAGGAAAATCTGAAGAATTAATTTCTTTAAATTCTATTGCGAAATCTTCGAAGCTACTATTTGGGATACTCATATCTTAAAAAATTAACTATGCTATAAAGTTAATCATAACATAATTAATTTTTCTTATTTTGAATTTAATTTATGAGCTAATAATGAAATATGTTCACTCACTTTCTTTTGAACCACTTTAGCATAGTGATCTTGAGTAGTTTGTAGTTTACTATGTCCTAGTAATTCTGATACAATTTCCATAGGTATATCATTATAGAGTAGTATAGTAGTAGCAAAAGTCTTTCTCGCAATATGATGAGTCAATCTTTTTTTAATACCTACAATTTCAGCAATTTCTTTTAAGTAAGAGTTAAATTTTTGATTTGAAATTTCAGGTAATTTTTTATGGCTATAAGGGATATTTGTATGAAATTGATTTAAATATTGCTCAGCTTTGGGTAATAAAGGAACTGAAATCCAAGAATTAGTTTTCTTTCTATACATTTGAATCCATTGATTACCATCAAATCCTATTACAATATGCTCTTTGGATAAAGCATTCATTTCTGCATAGGCTAATCCTGTATAACAGCAGAATATGAATAGATCTCTAACTTGTTTCAACCTCTTTTGAGCAAATTGGTAATTTTCCAATTGTTTTAATTCCTGTTGAGTTAAATAAACTACTTTCTTTTCATATCTCTTAGGTTGGTACATAATAAAAGGATCTTTTTGTAAATAACCTTCTGCTAGTGCCAGCTTGATGATTTTTCTAATCCTCTGAATACTTTTGTTAATGGTAATTTGCTTATGGTTCTTTTCTGACTTTAAGTAAAAATCAAAATCCTTTAGAAAACTCATTTTTAGAGACTCTAATAGCATATCATTTTTACCATACTGAAACTTAATGAAGTTAGTAGTATGTTTCTTAGCTTCAATGAATTTACTATAGGTTGATTTAGTATATTCCTTTCCTATCAGCTTTAACATTCTGTTATTGTGTAGTTCAAATACTTCTAATAGGGTTTTCTTTGTTTTTATATTTTTGCCCTTGTATTGTAAATAGATATCTTCTACATCAAATGATTCTTGATTAACCTGTAGAAATAAAAAAGCCTTATTAATCTTTTGACTAATAAGGTTTATCTGTGTATTGATAAAATTATTCTCTGAATTAGATGGTTTAGCTATTTGTTGTTTACTATACCATTGTTCTGGAGTTATAAAAAGTCCTAATGAAAATTCTTTACGTTTTTGCTGAAAGGTAATTCTACACCTTATTGGGCATTTACCTTGTTTATTTACTCTAACCTTTTGTAAAAGAAAGAGAATTGATAACTTATTTTGATTCATTGTATTAAATTTTGAAAAGTGGTACACCTGAAAAAGAAAATGGTACACCTAATTGTATACCTAATTTTTAGAAAACTTAGTGAAGTTTGAAATAGATTAGAATTTAAAAAGCCCTGAAATACTTCATTTTATTGTATAAAAAAAGAGAACCAATTTCTTGATTCTCTATTCTAGTAGCGGGAGCAGGACTCGAACCTGCGACCTTCGGGTTATGAGCCCGACGAGCTACCTACTGCTCCATCCCGCGCTATTGGACTGCAAATATAGAACAGTTTTTATTTCTTGCAAAATTTTTTAAAATTATTTTAGAATATTATTTCACTTTGATTGGAGGGTGCTCTTTTAAAAAGTTTACAACTAACTCAGGATCATCAGTTAAGTATAATAATTGCTTATAATCTTTTCCTTTTGCCAATTGATGCAATACGGAATAAATGGAAGTATCTTCCACATAACGTTTTTTACTTAAAAAGACCATAGGACTATAATAACCAAAGGTTCCATAGTGATTTTGTGCTGCTTCTTGAAAGATTTCTTGAGTTGTACCTGCACTTCCAGGAGCATATACAACACCATATAAACTAATAGCTAATAAAGTATCTTCTCTAATGGAGTTAGAAAAATATTTGGCAATATTGGAAGCAAATAAATTACTCGGTTCATGACCGTAAAACCAAGTTGGAATAGCTAAACTTTCTTCTCCATTTGGATATAAATCTAATACATCCATTGCTTTCTGAATAAAACCTTGATCAGTGTACTTAGGTGCTTCTGCTAAAATTGTAATGGCTTTTTTTAAATCCTCATCTGCACGATGTGCAAAATAAGCTCCTAAATTGGCTGCCTCCATAATTCCTGGACCACCTCCTGAAACTACATAATAACCATTTTCAGTAGCTAATTTAGCTGAAAAAGCAGCTTTTATGTAAAATTCATCTCCTCTAGGTGTACCATGTCCACCCATAAATCCTACCGCTTTTTTTTGAGTCATCCCATTTTCATCATAACCTAATAATTGGCGTAAAGCATCATCAATACTATGATCATGAATTCGTTGAGCTAAGGCTTCGTTAATTGAAGGTGTATATTTATTTTTTACAAAATGATTGTAAATATGTAGATCAATAGAATTATCTTCTGTTGGGTCATAACCTTCCATTAATTCTTCCCAAGTATAAAGTGATTGGCGGTAGGGTTTATAAGGAATGTTTTTAAATTTAGGATAGACATAACCTCCTTTATTAACAATAGTAGAAACATCTTCTCGATTAAATTTACATCCTAAAAAAGTAGTGTTATTGTAAATAAATTCTCCCCAATTAATGGTTGTTTTGGTAAAGTCTATATCTTGAATAACTAGATTAGATAAATCGATGGTTTTAGGTAATAATTTTTCGAAAGCATTTAAGTTTCGTATAATATTCTTATGTTGTTTTAAGCTCATACAATAAATTTTGAAATCAAATATAGTTAAAGAAAAAGGGAAAAGCGAAAAGAGAGAAGTGAAAAGTGGTGTTAATCGTATATTTTTGCTTTTCGTTTTTCACTTTTCATTTTAAAATTATAAGTTACAGGTTATGAGTTTTGAGTATAAAATACTAATACGATTCAAACTTTTCATTGTTCACTTTTCACTTTTCATTTAAAAGATTGTAATTTTGCCACGATGAAAGCAGAGAAGAAACATAAAGCAGGATTTGTTAATATAATTGGGAATCCTAATGTAGGAAAATCAACTTTGATGAACCAATTAGTAGGAGAGCGATTGTCTATTATTACTTCAAAAGCTCAAACAACACGTCATCGTATTTTAGGAATTGTGAGTGATGAGAATTATCAAATTGTTTTTTCTGATACTCCAGGAGTGATTAAACCCGCTTATGAAATGCAAGAAGGGATGATGACTTTTGTAAAACAAGCTTTTAAAGATGCAGATGTTTTGCTTTATATGGTTGAAGTAGGGGATAAGGTTTTGAAAGATGAAGTTTTTATGGACAAAATTAAGAACACAGATATTCCTGTTTTGTTATTAATTAATAAAATTGATCAATCAGACCAAGAAAAATTAATCCAAGAAGTTGGATATTGGAAAGAAACATTACCAAAAGCTGAGATCATTCCACTTTCTGCTTTAGAAGGTTTTAATATTGAAACGATTAAAGAGTTAATTGTAGAAAAACTTCCTGAATCACCTGCTTTTTATCCTAAAGATGCTTTAACGGATAAACCAGAGCGTTTTTTTGTAAATGAGACCATTCGTGAAAAGATTTTATTAAATTATAAAAAAGAAATTCCTTATTCTGTAGAAGTAGAAACCGATGAATTTAAAGAAGATGAAAAAATTATTCGGATTCATGCTAATGTATATGTGGAACGTGATTCACAAAAAGGGATTCTTATTGGTCATCAAGGAAAGATGCTAAAGAAAACTGCAACAGAAGCACGATTAGATTTAGAAAAATTCTTTCAAAAAAAGGTTTTCTTAGAACTTTTTGTTAAAGTAAATAAAGATTGGCGTAAAAATAAAAAACAATTAAAACGCTTCGGATATGATAATTAAATTGTAATGTGTTTTACGCTCGTTCGTAATGACTTTGAACGATTTGGTTTAAAAACACTTCTGTTTTTATATGGTTAAATTTTAGTGAGTTGGGTATTTTGTTGAATAAAGGAATTCCATCTCCTAATAAAATAGGAATAGTAGAAATTCTAAGCTCATCAATTAAATCTTCTTTTAGAAAATTTTGAACTGTTTTTCCTCCATCAATATATAATTTGTGAAAACCTTTTTGGTGAATATGGTTTAAAACCTCTTTTATATCACCACTTAATATAATGGCTTTTTCTTTAAGTTTTTCTGGAACTTCTTTTAACGAATGACTCAAAACAAATACTGGCTTACGATAAGGCCATTCACCACCAAAGTTACAAACTGTTTCAAAAGTAGTTCGCCCCATAACGATAGCATCAATTTCATTCATTAAATTAACGAACCCCATATCCTTATTTTCTGGATTTGGGATAGAATGTAGCCACTCCAATTCTCCATTTATACCTGCTATGAACCCGTCTAAGCTTTTGGCAATAAATACAATATTTTTATTCATTATTTTGTTTTTAAAATGAGTAAGTAAATATAGTAAATAGAATGTAAGTTATTGATAAAAATAGAGACTAAGTAGGTGTATAATTAATAAGAAATAACCATTATGTGATATGGAGCAAATAATGGTTATTTTTGAATAGAAAAATAAGGAAAAGGATATGAACAACAAAATGCTTACTTGGAAAGAAGTTTTACATTTGAGTACGCAAGGAAACTTAATTCCAGACAAACGTGTAGAAAAAACTGAAGATGAATGGCGTAAATTGTTAACTCCAGAACAATTTCGAATTACAAGACAAAAAGGTACAGAACGTCCTCATTCAGGAGCTTTATGTAGTCTTTATGAAGCAGGTCAGTATAATTGTGTATGTTGTGATACACCATTATTTGACTCAACGATAAAGTATGATTCAGGTACAGGTTGGCCGAGTTTTACACAACCTGTGAAAGAGAATGCAGTGGCTTATAAAAAAGATACGTCTTTTGGAATGGTACGCATAGAAACTTTATGCAATACGTGTGATGCACATTTAGGACATGTTTTTCCAGACGGCCCTGAGCCAAGTGGATTACGTTATTGTATTAATTCTGAATCATTGGTTTTAGAGAGTGATAGTATGGAGGTAAAGTAATGAAACGAAATATTCCTGTACTAAAATTGTATGGTAAAAAAGATTGTAGAAAAACACAGTATTACCAATCTATTTTAGAAGAAATAGGTTTACCATATCAATTTTTAGATGTAATAGAGAATGAAGATTTTGCAGAAGAATTACGTAATTTGTATACGAATAAGAAGTTAAATTTTCCTACAATAACAATAGGAGATAAAAAACTTCGTAATCCCTACAAAGAAGAACTTTTAAAATGGATAAATAAATTGATACCGAGTATGATTGATATACAACACGATAAGGAAAAGCAAATCTTTATTTTACCTATTAATGGTGAAGAGGCAAAAGTAGAATATACTTGGAAAAAGGGTATAATGTATTTAACACATTCTGAAGTTCCTCATAATTTAAGAGGAAGAGGAATTGGTAAAGAATTGGTTTTAAAAACATTTGAAAAATTGACAGAAGAAGGTTTTAAAGCTGTGGCGATTTGTACCTATATTCAGCATGTTAAAAATAGAGATACCTATTGGAAGAATATAATAGGATAATTAATTAGTATAATATAAATACAAAAAATAAAAGAAAAATGAATACATATAAGAAAGCCTATATAGCAGGAGGTTGTTTTTGGGGAATGGAAGATCTCTTTAGAAAAAGAAAAGGAATTATAGATACAGAAGTAGGATATTTAGGAGGGGAAAATAAATACCCTACATATAAAAACCACCCAGGGCATGCAGAAGGTATCGAATTAATTTATGACCCGAATGAGACTTCGTTTAAAGAAATTTTAGATTATTTCTATAGAGTACATGATCCGACAACAGTTGATCAACAAGGAAATGATAAAGGTTCGAGTTATCGTTCAACGATTTTTTTTCAAAATGAAGAAGAAAAAAAAATAGCAGAGGAAGTTATAAAAATTGTGGATGACTCTGGGAGGTGGAAAAGTAAAGTAGTAACTACTTTAGAGCCTTTTACGAAGTTTTGGAAAGCGGAAGAATATCATCAAGATTATTTAGAGAAGAACCCTAATGGATATACATGTCATTTTGAACGATTCGGTAGTTTTTTTAAATAAAAATCTAACATGAATAAATTGGAAAATAAAATAGGGTTAGGAACTTCCGCCATAGGGCGACCTGTTTATATTAATGTTCGTAAAGAAGAAAAAGAAAAACAATCCATAGAAGAGTTTAAAAAGAATAGTATTGAAGTTCTTGATAAAGCTTATCAACTAGGGGTGCGTTATTTTGATACAGCACCTGGTTATGGTTTTGCAGAAGAATTATTAGAAAATTGGGTTAGAAAGAAACAAGATTCTTCAATTGAAGTAGCAACAAAGTGGGGGTATACTTATACAGCCAATTTTAATGAAGATACAATACTTCATGAAGTTAAAGAACATTCATTAGAAAAATTAAATGAACAATGGGAGGTATCTAAAAGACTCCTCCCATATTTAAAATATTATCAAATACATTCGGCAACTTTAGAAACAGGTGTTTTAAGTAATGAATTGATTTTAAGAAGATTGTATGAGTTGAAGAAAGTGTATGGAATTCAAATAGGTTTAACAACTACAGGAGCAAATCAATCAGAAGTTTTGGAAAAAGCACTAAATGTAAAAATAGAAGATGAAGTGCTATTCGAAGTTTTTCAATGTACGTACAATATTTTAGATCAAAATATATTGAACATAGGAGAAAAAATTATTCAGTTAGGAAAACGTTTGGTTTTAAAAGAGACATTAGCTAATGGTCGATTATTTCCGACAGATAAATTCAGTCATTACCATAAACTGTACTCTATTTTAGAGTCTTTAGCTAAAAAGTATGAGGTAGGCATAGATGCTATTGCACTAAATTTTTGTTTACAAACTCTTCCAGGGGCTTTAATTTTGAGTGGGGCAAGTAAAACGTTGTATTTAAATGAAAATTTAAAAATAAATAAGTTTAAATTATCTAGTAAGGAATTGGATTGTCTTAGAAATTTCCAAATAGAACCTATAAGTTATTGGAAGGAACGAAAACAACTAGCATGGAATTAAACTTATCATCTATACATAAAATAGGTTTTGGAGGAGGATGTCATTGGTGTACAGAAGCTGTTTTTCAATTTTTAAAAGGTGTGGTTAAAGTTGAACAAGGTTGGATAGCTTCGAAGGAAAAGGATAATTATTTTTCAGAAGCAGTTATTGTGACATATAACGCTACTTTAATTTCATTAGAGGATTTGATTGAGATCCATTTATATACACATAAAAGTACATCGAATCATAGTATGCGTATGAAGTATAGGTCGGCGATTTATTATTTTTTTGAAGAACAAAAAATGAAAAGCTTATATAAAATTGATAGTTTACAATCTTTATTTGAGGAGAAAATTATTACAAAAGTACTACCTTTTGAAACGTTTAAAGCTTCTAGAGAAGAAATACAAAATTATTACCAGAAAAATCCTCGTAAACCTTTTTGTGAGAAATATATTAATCCAAAGTTAGATTTGTTATTAAAAAAGTATACCTTGTTTGTTGATAGTAAAAAAATAATTCATAGTAAAAAAAGTAAAAATGAAAAGTTCAAAATTGAAAATAACGAATAGAAAAGGGTATGATCTTTTTGCTCATTTAGAATTACCAGCAAATCAGAAATCCAATGAATATGCCATTTTTGCACATTGTTTTACTTGCAGTAGTACGTTAAGTGCAGTAAAAAACATTAGTAGAACGTTAACATCTCATGGCTTTGGGGTGTTACGTTTTGATTTCACAGGGTTAGGACGCAGTGAAGGAGCATTTTCTGAAAGTCATTTTTCAGGTAATATTGAAGATTTGTTGGATGTACATACTTATATGAAAGAGCATTATAAAGCTCCTTCTTTATTGGTAGGACATTCACTTGGGGGAGCTGCATCAATTGTTGCTGCTTCAAAATTAGAAGAAATTAAAGCAGTAGCTACTATAGGAGCTCCTTCTGATATTGAGCACACTAAAGAACATTTTTCTCATCAGATTGAAGAAATTGAGTCAAAAGGAGCTATAGAAGTAAATATAGGAGGAAGACCTTTTGTAATAAATAATGATTTTGTGAAAGGATTTAGTGAAACCAATGTATTAGAAGTGGTTAAAAACCTTAGAAAACCACTTTTAATAATGCATTCTCCACAAGATAGTATTGTAGAAGTACAGCATGCTCAAAATTTGTTTGTTTCAGCCTTTCATCCAAAGAGTTTTGTAACATTGGATGGAGCCGATCATCTGTTGACTAATAGTGAAGATAGTCTTTATGTAGGTGATGTGATTGGAGCATGGGTACAGCGGTATTTTGATAAAGAAGAAAATACAATGTTGGAACCTAATGGAGAACAATTGGTTGGACATCTAAATTTAAAAGAAGATCATTTTACAACACAATTACAAACGAAAAATCATACACTTATTGCAGATGAACCCAGTAGTATAGGAGGAGATGATTTTGGGCCATCACCGTATGAATATTTGAGTGCCAGTATAGCAGCATGTACAACAATGACTCTGAAACTGTATGCAGAACGCAAAAAGTGGGATTTAGAAGAAGTGTATGTTTATATTTCGCATTCGAAGAAACATAGTGATGAATTGAATATTGATATTGAAAAGCCAGGTAGAATTGATTATATCACTAAAAAACTCAAATTTGTAGGAAATTTAGATGAGACACAAAAACAAAAATTAAAAGAAATTGCTTCTAAATGTCCTGTACACAGAACAGTAGCAAGTGAAGTGATATTTGATACTACTTTGTTGTAGTCTTGAAATGATATTTGAAAAGTTGATAATTTTAAATCTAAATTATCAACTTTTCAGTTTTCTATTCTTTTGGTATAGGAAGGTTGTGTTGTCTTAAAAAAGATAGTTTATCCCAGTAACCACGTTGTAGTTTTATTTTGCCGTCAATAACATGAAAAAAGCCACATCCTCTTAAGCCTAGAGGATCTTTCCATTCGAGAATTCCCCATTCACCATCTTCAAATATATTTTCAATAATACAAGTCATTTTTGCTTGATCAAATTCTTCTTTGAACATATTGTTGATAGATTCGCGACCTATAATAGGTTCATTTACCACTTGATGGTTTACAGCATCATCATGATAAAGTTTACTAATTTCATTAGCATCTCCTGTATTAAAAATTTCAACCCATTTTTTTATTAGTTCTTTTGGTGACATAACACAACAAGTTTTATTTGATATATGAAGTTATTCTTTTTTGACTTCTTCTCTTGATGGAAAAATCATATCTACACGTGCCGTTTCTTTATTGATTTTAAGTCCTGCATCAAATTTGTTTCCTGATTTAGCTGTAAAACCTTTTAAAATAGTGGTTTCACCTTTAGTTAATAAGGTTTCAATTTGTTTTTCTGTTAATTTTTTTTGTGCAATAGTTTTAGGAAGGTAGAAATTACAATCTCCGTTATTGTATTTATTATTTGTACAAAAAGCTGATTTAGGTGAATGTTTAATTTTTCCTTTTCCACAACAAGGACAATCTTGTAAAGAAGGATCTACAAAAACTTTGAATTTCCCGCCTGTCTCTTTCATTTGACTGGTAATCAAGTGTGTATATTCTTTTATTTGTTCAGAGAAATTTTTGTAATCCAGTTCTCCACGTTCAATTTGTTTTAATTTATGTTCCCAATCTCCCGTAAGTTTAGGAGATAGAATGGCAAAACCATCTAAATTTTTTACAAGTTCCAATCCCAATTCAGTTGGAATCAATTTTGATTTTTGACGCTCAATATAACCTCTTTTGATAATAATTTCGATAATACTGGCACGAGTGGCAGGAGTTCCAATTCCTTTCTCTTTCATAGCGTCAGCTAAATCCGAATCTTCATCGTCCAGTAATTTACCTGCTGTTTCCATTAATTTTAACAAGGTAGCTTCTGTTAAAATAGAAGGAGGTGTGGTTTTCTTAGCAATAATTTCTTTTTCTTTTACATCTGTTACATCATCTTTTTGTAAAGGAGGTAAAATAGAATCCTCATCTTCTTCCGTTATTTTTTTACCATCGAATATTTTAAATCCAATATCTTTTAAAATATTTCCTCTGGCAATCAATTCTACATCTTCTGATTGTAAAACCAATTTGGTAGAATCTTTTAAAACGGGTTTATGAAAAGCTTTACAAAATTGAAACAAAACCAGTTTGTAAATAGAACGTTCTCCTTCAGATAATCCTTGAGGATCTTTTCCTGTAGGAATGATAGCATGGTGATCAGTTACTTTCTTATCATTGATGGGTTTTTTATTTTTACGTTCTAAAATAACGTCAAGATGTTCTGCATAGTTTTTTAATTGAAAATTCTTCAACGTTTCAAAGGTTTGGTAAATATCTTCAATCATATCCGTACTTAAATAACGGCTATCAGTTCTTGGATAAGTTAAAACTTTATGCTTCTCATATAAATTTTGAGCAAATTGTAAGGTTTCTTGAGCAGAATAACCGTGTTTTTTATTTGCTTCTGCTTGTAAAGATGTTAAATCAAAAGGAAGTGGGGTGGTGGTTTTTGTTTCTTTTTTTTCTATTTCTTTAACCGTTGCTTTCTCTGTAATTTTATTAAGAATGACTTCTGCATCTTCTTTTTTATCAAAGCGTCCCTCTACTAGAGCTTTAAAATCTTGTTCATGACTATTTAATAAAGTTGAAATAGTGAAGTAATCTTTAGGAACAAAATTCTTGTTTTCCAAATAACGGTTGGTAATCAAGGCAACAGTAGGTGTTTGAACACGTCCAACACTTAACATTTTACCAGTATTAGCACTTCTTGTCAAAGCAATGGATCCATTTAATCCAACTAACCAATCTGATTCTGCGCGTGCACGTGCAGAGTAATACAAATTATTATAATCTAAACCATCTTTTAAAGTAGCAAACCCTTTTTTAATAGCTTCATCTGTCATGGATGAAATCCACAAACGTTTAAAAGGAACACGTATTTTTGCCATTAAATAAATGTAACGAAAAATTAATTCTCCTTCACGTCCAGCATCGGTTGCATTTATAATTTCATCTGCTTCTTTGAAAAGTTTTTTGATAATATTAAATTGTTTCTTCTTTCCTGAATCATCGGCTAATTGAATATCTAATTTATCAGGAATTACGGGAAGATTATCAAGGTTGAGATGTTCTTGATATTTTTTGATGTTAGCGAGTTCTATTAAATGCCCAAAAGCATAAGTTACAGCATAATCATTTCCACTCATATAACCATCGTGTCGTTGATTAGCACCTACAATTTTGGCAATATCTCTCGCAACGGATGGCTTTTCGGCTAGTATAACTTTCATGTATTAATATAATTCAAAACAAAAAGCAAAGATAGTCTTCCTGTTTTGAATTATAAAAATAAATAATAAGATCAGCTCATAATTATTGTATACTGGTCGTTTCACAAACTTTAAACTCTTCTAAAATATTACTTTCGTCTAAAAAGTTTGAAAACTGATCAAAATGTGGCTGATTAAGGTGTTTCAACCATAACATTCTATTTTCCCACTTAGAGTAGATAATAAAATGATTTTGGTTTTCAACATCCATGTTTACATCGTATTGTAAACATCCTTCGTCATTAACTGAAAAGGATACTAATTTCTTCAATTCATTTTTGAAGAAATCTCTCTTCTCCTCCTTCACATAGATGTTTTTTGATAAGGCATACATAATAATAGAATTTTATTAAATTTAAACTATATACTTCATTAAGTAAATACATAATGTGTTTTCTTTATATGAAATTCTATTAGGTGTTTTTTAAATACGGTGAATTGACATAATTTATCGATGAAACACAATTGAATTTTACGTTTGGATCATTCTAGATAAAAAAGGATATTATTTTAAAAGATTAGTCTTAGGTTTTTAGGTTCATTTTTGAATAAAACTTAGTGTTGTAGATAGGATAAGTTCAACTCCAATAGAGATGATAATAAAGCCAATAATTCGAGATAAAGCATTAATTCCAGAAGCACCTAAAAATTTTGTGATTTGATGTGAGAATTTTAAAATGATAAAAATAATGAGAGTAACTAAAATAATGGATAAACAAATGATTATGATGTCAGTTAGTTTTTGGTATTCTTTGTTTAGACTAATCAATAACGATATAGTTCCCGGACCAGCTAGCATAGGTATTGCAAGAGGGGTCAGAGCAATATCATTACGAGAAAAAGCATCATCTTTTTCACGTTCTTTCATTCCTTTATGCTTTGAAAATTGTCCAGTTAGTAGGGCAAAGCCAGAAGAAGCGATAATTAATCCTCCTGCGATTCTTAATGAAGGCAAACTGATTCCAAAAAAGTTTAATAAATAACTCCCCAAGAAAAAACAGATTAATAAAATGATCAAAATATTAACAGAAGTCCAAAGTGCTACACGATGAATTTCTGTTTTGGCTTTATTTTGAGTGAGTCCAACAAAAATAGGAACTGTTCCTAATGGATTCATAATGGAAAATAAAGCACCTGTAATCGTTACTAATAATGTTATCATAGCACAAACGTATTATAGTTATGTGAAGGCTATGTTATATCAGTTTTATATAATAGTTATGGTACTTTATTTTCGATATATAGAATGATTTAACGGTCAATTTGAGTCATCTCGTGTACTATAAAATCTTTAACAAATCCTTCTGTGTTTTTCATATACTGCTTTATATGAGGTGTCTCCATATGGTCTAACCATAAAGGACGTGTTTCCCAGTTTTCAAAAAAGATAAAATGTTCAGGATTTTCATTGTTGCAATGTAAATCATATTGTAGGCAACCTTTTTCTTCTAAAGTAGGTTTGATTAGTTTTTGTAATTCATTTTTCAGAAATTCACCTTTTCCTTCTACAGCGTAGATATTGGCTACAATGGTTAATTTTTTTTTGTTCATATAAATTTTGTTTTATTTAAAAATTTGAGTGGCTTGTTGCAGGGTTTCATGTTTTCCAACATCAATTAGAATATCACCTGAATGGTCGTAACCTAAAATAGTATGTGTTTTAGCTACTTTTAAATAAGGATCTATTATAGAATGTTTATCAGAACGATCCATTAGGTTGATAAAAGTAGGTGATATAATATGAATTCCACTGAAAGCTAATTCTGCTAAAGAGGAATTAGGCCTAGAAATTACTTTTTCATGGGTAATTTTATTACACCAACCACTTAATTCTTTTTGAGTATTGAATAGTAATTTACGTGAACTCTCACGATTGGTAACAGCTAGAGTAGCGATAGGTTTACGTTGAGTATGAAAATCAATCATATGTTGTAAATTCATATTAGTTAGAATATCAACATTCATAACGATAAAATCTTCTTTTGATAAAAAAGGAGCCGCTTTTTTTAAACCACCACCTGTTTCAAGAACTTCTTCACGTTCATCAGAGATTTGAACATTCATTCCAAAATGGTTGTTTTCTTCTAAATGTTGAAGTATTTTTTCTCCAAAATGATGAATATTGATAACGAAATCTTGAATTCCATACGAATTTAAGTATTCTATATTGCGTTGTAAAAGTGTTTTCCCATTTACAGGAACTAATGCTTTAGGAATATCATTAGTAATGGGACGTAGACGAGTTCCTAAACCCGCACAAAAAAGCATGGCTTTCATTGATTAATACATTTCGTTAATCCAATTTTTAGCTTCCTGTTCTCTATGAAAAGGTTTGGTAATGATACCGTATTTTTCTTCTAAGTGTTTAGCCATAGCATCTGCAGAATATACAGAACGATGTTGACCTCCAGTACAACCAAACATAATTTGTAGGTTTTCAAAACCACGATCGATATAATCTTCTATTGTAATATCCACTACATTAAAAACATTTTGAATGAATTCTGGCATACGTGTTTTGGTTTCTAAATATTCGATAACACCTTGGTCTCTACCTGTTTGTGTTTTATATTCATCAATTCTTCCTGGATTTAAAATTCCACGGCAGTCAAATACAAATCCACCACCATTTCCAGAGGTATCTTCTGGGATTCCTTTTTTATAAGAAAAACTACCTACGTTGATTTTTAATTTGGGATTACTTGTTGCTTTTTTCACAATAAATTTATTTTTAATATTGGGTGTTGTAATTTTTTGTAATAATTGAAAAAGTTCTGGAAGCTCTATTCCAATGGTTTTATTTTGTAAAAACCACTCTAAATTTTCTAGAGCAGGTAAAATACTGGTAATAAAGGCTTGTTTTTTTTCAAATAATCCTCTAAATCCGTATGCTCCTAATACTTGAATTAAACGAATTAAAACATACCCGTTGTATTCTTTTTTGAAAGATTCTGTTTGTAACGGTGTATCCAATTGTTTGTTTGCTAAAGTAATATAATCTTCTAATAAGGTTTCACGCCATTCCATCGGAAGGTTAGCTCGTGATTGCCATAATAGTGAAGCTACATCATAATGTATAGCACCTTGCATTCCTCCTTGAAAGTCAATAAAGAATGGTTGATTGTTCTGTATTTGAATGTTACGACTTTGAAAATCTCGAAACATAAAATATTGATGATCAGTTTGGGTTAAGTATTCAATAAAAGAATCAAAATCATCAGCTAACTTTTGTTTATCATACGTGATATTTAAAGCATCTATAAAGCAAAACTTGAAATAATATAGGTCTGCAATCATGGTTTGATAATCAAACTTTCTAGTAGAAAAACATTGGGTGTAATCTAAATTTTGATGCCCTTTAATTTGCATGAAAGCTAATTTTTCTAAAGCTTGTTTATATAGATTGTATAGAGAGGTTGAATAACCTTCTTTTTGTAGTACGTTCAATAATGATGTCGTGCCAAAATCTTCTTGAATATAAGTTTTTCTATCCTGAGCTATTGCAATTAAATTTGGAACTAAGTTTTGGTTTTTAAAATGCTCAGCAAAATAAAAAAAAGTTTCATTTTCACTAATATTATCAGAATAAGTCCCTATAAAAGTTTTGTTAGTTGTATGAATTCTAAAATAGATACGGTTTGAACCAGCACCAGGTAATTGATCAATTTGTGAGATTGTAATCTCTTTTGATTGTAATAGAGAATGAAATGTATTGATTATGGTTTCCGTTGACATAATGGTGCCTTATTAAAAACAAATATAGTAAAATCAATGCAATACGGTTTACTATTTAAATGTTTATAAGCACACGATTTAAATTACTTTTTTAATAATTCTAATTTGTCTGAAATTATTTTAGGATTCAAGACACGATCTTTTTCAAAGATTATCGTATCTTTTGTAATAAATAAAGTGGCTGGTAACAAACCATTCCAAGAAGAATCGATAATCGAAAAAGAGGAAGGTTTGTAATAAAAATCATTTTCTTTAAAAGAGATCTTACTTTTTAACAAAGTAGGTTTATAATCTAAATTAATTTGAATAATTTGAAAATTTTTAGGCTGATAGGTGTTGAGAAAATCTCGATTTTCCAAGGATTGTTGACTTCTTCTAGCCCAAAAGTTAATAATATACAGGCTATCGTTAGGAATTTTTTTTAAAGCTAAAAAACTAGTATCGTTAAATGAACGAATAGAGTCATTTTGAATAGGAGTGTAGTGAAATGCTCTTTTAAGCATAGTAGTTTTTTGACAAGCCATACTTAAAAGAGCAATTATGATGATAAAAATGCTAGTTCGAAGCATTTTCTAAATACGTTTCAATATCAGAAGCACCTAGTCCTAAAGCTTCTATTTTTCCTTCTTTATCAATAATGACACTACCTGGAACTTGACGTAAAGCAAAACGTTGTGCAATTTCAGATTTAATCCCACGATCACTAAAAATCACAGGAAGGTTATAATCTTTAAATTCAGAAAGGGCTTTGAGTTGCTCTATATCATGATCTAAATTAACAACAAAAACATCAGCTTTTTTAAGAGTAGTACTGTCCAATTGATTTAAGAATAAAGCATCGGTTCTACTTTGTAAATTATTTGTTCTCCAAAAATAGATAACAGAACGTTTGTTTTTTACGGGAATGGTGTATTCTTGTCCTTTAGTATCTTTAATTTGAATAGGAGAAACGGCTTGTCCAATTTGAGTGGTGTTCATTCCTTTGATATAAGTCCCTAATTCTTTTCCAAAGTAGGTTTGCTTAACACTATCGTTTAAATTTAAATAGATTGAATCATACCAGCGCTTTTGTAAGGTACTTGGTAAATAGTTTAAAGCAATAAATGGAGAAAGCTGTGTTTTACCATTTTTTGTAGCATAATTCAAAGCAATCATGGTTTTCGACTCACGATTTTTTTTCATTTTTGCCAACCATTGTTTTGCTCCATATTCATCTTGATTTTGAACGGCGAGTGCATAATTGTTATAGTATACTTGATAGGAAGCATCACGATCCGTCATATAACTTAAAAAACGATTTAAATCTTGTTGTGTTTGAGTTCCATATGCTTTATAAGTATGAAGGGAATCCATATGAGCTTTTAATGATACAGGGGTTCCAGGTTCTACAAAAACAGGCATTGGAACTCGATTTTTAATTTGAATCCAATATAAATCAGGATGTGTTGCTTTTTTGGTAAAAGTAAACGTTTCGGTATCTTCTAATTGCAAAGAATCGATTGGTACAATTTCTCCATTTACATTTTGATGTAGATAAACTGTAGCTTTGCGAAGTCCTTTAATATCGGCATTAATAGTTAAAGTATCTTTTTCGTGGGTTGTTTTGGAACAACTAAAGATAATGGTAAACGAAACGATTAAAAAGATCCAATTGATTTTATTCATTGATTATAAGTATATATTCTCTAAAAGTCAAAAATAGGAATCTTCTAGGAATAATAATAATTTTAAAAGTGAAAAGTGAGTAGCAAAAAGTTTGAAGAATTCAGAATGACATTTATAACCCGTAACTCACAAGTTATAACTTAAAAGTGAATAGCAAACAATAAAAAGTTTGAATGGAGTTATTGTCTGGATCATAAAACCTATACGTATAACCCATAACTCTATATTCATATATAATGTGTATTTTTACCAACGTTCTTTTGTATGAGAAATGTTATTCTAAAATTGTATAGAAATTAAAGAGGTACTTAATGATCATTCAAGAAATAAAAAAGTTATATCAAAATGGTTTAAAAGATCTTTATCCAATAGAAGAGATCAATTCAATGGTTTTGATCGTTTTAGAAGTTGTTCTAAAAAAAAATAAAACGGAAATAAGATTGTTGCAAATTGAAAACTATTCTTTCAACGAGGAAGAAATAGGTACATTAATTACTATTTTAGAAGAATTACAAAATTCGAAACCTTTACATTATATTTTAGGAGAAACGGAATTTTATGGATGTGTAATTAAAGTAAATGAAAATGTTTTGATACCACGTCCTGAAACAGAAGAATTAGTAGACTGGATCATAAAAGACATTAAGAATTTAAAGGAATTATCTTCTTCAGTACCCCATAATCCAGAATCCATAACACTATTGGATATAGGTACAGGAAGTGGCTGTATTCCTATTGCTTTAGCAAAAAATATAAAAGGCAGTGTTGTACATACATTAGATGTTTCACAAAAAGCATTAGAAGTAGCTCAAAAAAATGCTGAAATAAATGGTGTGAAACTTTTTTTTCATGAAAAAGATATTTTAAAAGAAGAATTAAATGATTTGTCCAAGTTTGATATAATCGTTTCTAATCCTCCTTATATAACATTGTCTGAAAAGAAATTGATGAAAAAAAATGTGTTGAATTATGAACCGCATTTAGCACTTTTTGTTGAAGAGGCCTTATTTTTTTATAAGAGGATAGGGGAATTGGCTCTTAAAAAATTAAAAGAAGGAGGAACATTATTTTTTGAAATTAATCAATATTATGGAGAGGAAACAGTTTCTATGCTAAAAGAGTTAGGATACAAAGAAATTGAATTAAGAAAAGATATTTATGGTAATGAGCGTATGATTCGAGCAGTTTATAAAAAAATGAATAGTGAAAAGGGAATAATGAAAAATACAATTTAAATTTTTTACTTTCCATTATTTCTTTTTCACTTAAAAAAATCCCTTATCGATAAATTATGATAAGGGATTTTTTTATATATACTATAGGGTTTTTATTATTTTTCCATAGCTCCTGGAGGGTAATGACTCATGATAACATTAATAGCCTCCTTAATTGTTTCAGCTTTATTTTGAATATTATCAACTCGAAAACCGGTTCCTTTTCCTTGCCAAACTAATGTGTTCTTTTGATTATCAATTAAATCAATAATTAAAGTTCCTTCAGTGTATTGGTTTACAGATGCTTGATTCATACCCCAAGGGTAGTAATACCATCCCCAGTAAGGATCGTTATAATAATTGATGTCAACTTTTTCTTTGTTACTCGCTAAAATATTAACAATAACATCTGGATTATCTTTTGCAGGTTGCATCCCCTTTGCGATAAGTTCTGCTGTTACAGCATTGATAACTCGTCTTTTGTCTAAATCATTCAGTTGTAATTTTTCAATTCCTTTATCATGAAAAGAAAAAGTTTTGTATTGGCTAAAATTAGCTGTTTCATCATAATCACTAGATACTTGTAAAGGACTACAAGAAGTGATGGTTATCATCATTATCAAAGCTAAAAAATAGTGTATCGTTCTCATTGCATTCGATTTGAGTTTATAATAATATTTCTATTCAAAAATTAGACCATTTTATGTTAATTATCTTCTTTTTTTACCAACTGAACCTAATAAATGGCGTGTTACAATTCCAGCTACTGCTACACCCATAGAACGTATCACAGGACTTTTTAAGATTTTTTCAAAAGTAGAAAGTTCTTTTCTTCTGCTAGATGATTTACGAACTGTTTTTTTTGCATCTTCATCTTTTGCTTGAAGTAAAGCTGCTTGTTCTAGTTTTTCTGATAAAATTTCAAAAGCAGATTCTTTATCAATTTCTTGGTTGTATTTTTTTGCTAAATCTGAATCTTCAACTAATTCATTAATCTCAGATTTTGATAAAATATCCATACGTGAAGCAGGTGCAGTCAAATAGGTATGAGCTAATGGTGTTGGGATTCCTTTTTCGTTTAAAGCGGTTACAAAAGCTTCTCCAATCCCCAATTGAGTAATAAGCTCATCCGCTTCATAATATTCTGAAATAGGGTAATTTTCTACTGCTTTTTGAATTTCTTTACGATCTTTAGCTGTAAAACCACGTAGTGCATGTTGGATTTTGAGTCCTAATTGACTTAGAACATCGTCTGGAATGTCACCTGGTAATTGTGTACAGAAAAAGATACCAACTCCTTTTGAACGAATTAATTTGATTACAGTTTCAACTTGAGAAAGTAATTCTTTAGAAGCTTCTTCAAACATTAAATGAGCTTCATCAATAAAGATAGCCAATTTAGGCTTATCAGAATCTCCTGATTCAGGTAATTCATTATATACTTCTGCTAAAAGACTTAACATGAAAGTAGAGAATAAAGCAGGTTTGTTTTGTATATCGGTTAGACGCAAAACATTTACTTTTCCATAACCATTTTCTACTTTTATTAAATCTTCTATTTCAAATGAAGGTTCTCCAAAGAAAGCATCACCATCTTGTTGTTCCAGTGCTACTATTTTTCTTAAAATGGCACCTAATGATTGGGAAGAAATAGTTCCATAATCTTTAACAATTTCTTTTTTACCTTCTCCTTGGGCAACATATTGTAATACTTTTCTAATATCTTTTAAATCAACTAATGCCAATTGTTTGTCATCACAATATTTGAAAATTACAGACATTACACCTTCTTGTGTTTCGTTTAGGCCTAGTATTTTACTAAATAAAATTGGACCAAATTCTGAAACAGTAGCTTTTAATTTAACTCCTTTTTCTTCTGATAAGGATAATAATTCAACTGGAAACCCTATAGATTCATAAGGAATCTGTAACGCTTCATGTCGTGAAATAATATGTTTGTTTTTAGCATCACCCGGCTGAGCAATTCCACTTAAATCTCCTTTAATATCCATTAACAAGGAAGGAACTCCATTTTTTGATAATCCTTCCGCTAATAATTGTAATGATTTAGTTTTACCAGTTCCTGTTGCTCCGGCAATTAAACCATGTCTATTTAATGTTTTTAAAGGAATGGAGATTTTTCCTTCAGGAAGCACCTCATCATTTAATTTGGCTTTCCCTAATACGATTTCATCTCCTTTAAAAGTGTATTTTTCTTGTAATTCTTTTATAAATTGATCTTTCATATTTATTGTTACTAAAATATCATACCAAAAATACGTATTTTTTGAACAATATGAATTTAGAGTAGCGAATAAAGAAAAAAGAGTAAAGAAATTACTTCATCTTGACTTACTTTATGAATTAGAAGCCATTTGCATTAAAATGGTACACAACATAGCACCAAAAGTTCCTAAAGCATAGCCAAATACAGCTAATATAACACCGACTGGAGCTAAACTAGGGCTAAATGCAGCTGCAACAACAGGTGCTGAGGCAGCACCTCCTACATTGGCTTTACTACCAACAGCCAAAAAGAAGTAAGGAGCACGAATGAGTTTGGCAACAAAAACTAATAAAGCTACATGTATAGCCATCCAAATGAGTCCAACAATAAATAAACCTAGATTTTCTTTTTGAAAAATAGCTAAGATATCCATTTTCATCCCGATAGTAGCTACTAGAATGTAAATAAAAACACTTCCGATTTTACTTGCGCCCATTCCTTCAAATTTACGTAATGAAGTTAAGGACATTACTAATCCAATGGTGGTTGCTAAGACAATCATCCAGAAAAATTTTGACCCAAAACTGTTTACATAAGAAGTAGGATCAGAGATAGCTGCAACATTTGCTTTTAAAAAGGAAGAAATGACTCCTGCAAAATAATGAGAAAAAGCAACGGCTAGGAAAGCAATTCCTCCCATAATCATTAGATCTTTTAAAGTAGCAACTTGTGTAATACTAGCACTGTAGCTTTCCACTTTTTCTTGTAATTCATCAATTGCAGATGAATCAGCTTTTAACCATCGATCAATTTTATCTTTTTTACCAATACCAAATAGTAAGAAAGCCATCCAAATATTGGCTACGACAATATCAACCAAAACCATGGCACCGTATTTTTCTTGATTATAACCATAAATTTCTAACATAGCCGCTTGGTTTGCACCCCCTCCAATCCAACTACCAGCTAGTGTTGAAAGGCCTCTCCATACAGCATCAGGTCCAGCACCTCCAACAGCATCAGGCCAAAAAATAGAAACAATTAAAATGGCTAAAGGTCCTCCTATAATAATTCCTAAGGTTCCGGTTAAAAACATAGCAATAGGGCGCCATCCTAAGTTTATCAACCCTTTGATATCAATACTTAAGGTTAATAAAATTAACGAGGCAGGTAATAAATAATTTTTCGCCATGGTATATAATTTTGAAACATCACTTGAAATAATGTTTAAAGAGTTTAAAATGGCGGGTAATAAATAGCACATTAGTAGTGCAGGAACAATGGTATAAAACTTTTTCCAGCCTGCAATATTTAAGGTCGATGTATAAAATACAAAACCAAGACAAGCCATTAATAATCCAAATACAATGATATCGTTTGAAAAAAGAGGTGCTTTTTTTATAGCAGTTTGTGGTTTCTTAAAATGATAAGGTTGTTCACTTTTAATTTTTCCAGTTAAATTGAAGAGATTATTCTTTGGAGCTTCTTTTTTAGGCGTTACATCCAAAGAGAAAAAGGTAGGGGTGTTTTCTAAAGAAATGGATTCACCTTCATAATGTATATTAATGGTATTATTTTTAAAAATATATTGTAAAGTATTAGGATCTATTTTTTTATTAAAGTTGATTCCTGATATTGAAATTAAATCAGAATTGTACTCTAATTGTAAATCTAGTTTAGAAAAATTTAGGGTAGAATCTATTTTAATTTTTTGTGTATAACTTTTCCCTTCAACGATAGGTTTTTCAGGGGTTGCAAAATAAATAGATTGTTGAGCAAATAATGTAATAAAGCTAGTAAATAAAACGATTGAAAAAAGTTTCCTCATGTTTTTTGTAAATGATTTTCGCTAATATACCTTTTTTGAATGAGAGTTGAAAGACAGACGCTATTTTTTACCTAGAATAGTGGATTGGTAAAAATAACTGTATATTTGACTTTGATAAAAATGGCAGGACAGATGATTTGTCATTTGATAAAACAAAAGTATGTCATTTGAATCATTAGGATTATCCAATGCTTTATTAAAAGCAATTAGCCAGAAAGGCTATACAAAACCCTCTGTTGTACAAGAAAAAGCAATTCCGTTAGTATTAGATAGGAAAGATGTTTTAGCTTCAGCACAAACTGGAACTGGAAAAACAGCAGGATTTACATTACCATTGTTGCAGATTTTGTCAGAACAACCATTACAAAAAAGAAGACCCATACGAGCTTTAATTTTAACCCCAACACGAGAATTAGCTGCTCAAGTTTATGATAATGTAAAAGAGTATAGTACTTTTTTAGATATTCGTTCTACGGTGATTTTTGGAGGAGTTAATGCAAATCCACAAATCAAAACATTACGTAATGGAGTTGATATTCTAATAGCTACTCCTGGACGCTTATTGGATTTGGAAAGCCAGCAAGTATTATCTTTATCAAAGATTGAGGTTTTGGTTTTAGATGAGGCCGATCGTATGTTGGATATGGGGTTTCGACGTGATATTGATAAAGTATTACGTTTAGTACCTAAAAAACGTCAAAACTTATTGTTTTCAGCTACTTTTTCTAAAGAAATTAAAAAATTAGCTAATGAAATCTTACATAAACCTGTTTTGGTAGAAGCAACACCTGAAAATACAACCGCAAAACGGGTTAATCAAAAAATTTACCGTACTAATAAGGGTAGTAAAACGAAGTTGATTATAAAATTAATTTCTGAAGGGAATTGGAGTCAAGTTTTAGTTTTTACACGAACGAAACATGGGGCTAATCGATTAAGTCAGAAAATGGAAAAAGCTGGAATTACAGCTGCTGCCATTCATGGGAATAAAAGTCAAAATGCTAGAACTAAAGCATTAAAAAGTTTTAAAACAGGAGAGATTCGGGTTTTAGTTGCTACAGATATTGCTGCACGAGGTCTAGATATCCCACTGTTACCTCATGTTGTCAATTTTGAATTACCTAATGTTCCAGAAGATTATGTACATCGTATAGGACGTACAGGTAGAGCAGGAGCTAGTGGGGAGGCTATTTCATTAGTTTCCTATGATGAAAAAGAATATATTTTAGGAATTGAAAAATTATTGAATCAGAGGCTACCTATTGAAGTTATAGAAGGATTTGAACCTAGTTTAGAACCTGAGAAAGGAGAGAAGAAAACGAATGGAAAATCAAAATTTAATAAAAATAAGAGAAAAGTTCATTCTAGTAAAAAAAGAAGTCGTGATTTAAAGTCCAATAAACATCGTAACGACGGTAAAAAAAAGACTTCAGGTGCTCCTCATCAAAATCAAACAAAGAAAATTTAATAGGTTTATTTTTATAGATAAAAAAATCTTTGTTAGTATTAATAATAACCAACAAAGATTTTATATTTTTTCTTAACTCTTAACTCTTAACTCTTTTTGCTTCATTTCGATCAATTTTATGATCAGGGCGTGTCCATTTTGGTTTTTCACCTAGTGATTCAAATTGAGAGTCTTTTGCCTCAACCGATTCACGTTGTTCATGTTTGAAGAAAGGTTTCTGTGTATTTAGACCTAATAATTCAAACATTTGCATATCTTCATCAATATCAGGGTTTGGAGTGGTTAATAATTTATCTCCGGCAAAAATAGAGTTGGCACCAGCAAAGAAGCACATCGCTTGTCCTTCACGACTCATTTGAGTTCTTCCCGCTGATAGACGAACTTGTGATTCAGGTAGTACAATACGAGCAGTAGCCACCATACGAACCATTTCAAAAATATCAACAGGTTTGAATTCTTCCATAGGAGTTCCTTCTACTGGAACTAAGGCATTAATGGGAACAGATTCTGGATGAGGACTAAATCGAGTTAAAGTTTCTAGCATTCCTGCACGATCTTCTATAGATTCTCCCATACCAATAATTCCACCAGAACAAACTGTTACATTTGTTTTACGAACGTTTTCAATGGTTTGAATACGATCTTCATACCCACGTGTTGAAATAACGTCTTTGTAATATTCTTCAGAAGTATCTACATTATGATTATATGCATATAAACCTGCTTCAGATAAACGTTTTGCTTGATTTTCTGTAAGCATTCCCAATGTACAACAAACTTCCATATCCAATTTATTGATGGTACGAACCATTTCTAAAACTTGTTCGAAATCAGGTCCGTCTTTAACGTTTCTCCATGCAGCTCCCATACAAACTCGAGAAGAACCTCCTGACTTGGCTCGCAAAGCTTGTGCTTTAACTTGATTAACAGTCATCAATTCTTCACTCTCAACATCAGTATGGTATCGAGCTGCTTGTGGACAATAACCACAATCTTCTGAGCAACCACCTGTTTTAATTGAAATTAGTGTACTAACTTGTACAGTATTGGGATCATGAAAAGCTCGGTGAACTTGAGCTGCTTCGTAAAGCAATTCCATGAAAGGTTTATTATATATAGCGATAATTTCTTCTTTTGTCCAGTCATTTCTAGCTTTGGTATACTGACTCATAAATACATTTTTTGATTTACTTAAACAAAAATAGGAATTATTTGCTTGATATTTTCTAATTTTAAGTATTCATTTAAAAATTGAAGAAATGAAACAGGTGTTTTTAGTAATTGGAGGTTTATATGGGATGTTATCCGTCATTTTTGGAGCATTAGGTAGTCATGCTTTAAAAAAAGTATTACCGATAGAGAAATTAGATAGTTTTGAAATTGGTGTACGATATCAGATGTATCATGCGATTGTATTATTGTTTATTGGAATGTTTTTTAATGTTACTACTCTTTTAGAAAAACTGATGGGTTGGTTTTTTGTATTAGGTGTATTTTGTTTTTCATTTAGTATTTATGCTCTAACTTTTGCAGAAAAGTTTGGCTATTCAAAATCTTTTTTGGGACCTATTACACCTATCGGAGGTTTTTTTATGATTATGGGGTGGTTTTTGTTAATTGTGAATGTTATGAGAAAATAAAAACTCGTGAAATACTATTTCACGAGTTTTTATTTTCTTAAGAATTATTTAAAATACTATTTTAAAATTTCATATTTAATTTTGATTACACCTGTGTGAATTGAAGCAATTTTTTTAAAAGCTCCTTTACTCAAATCAAATTGTCTACCAGCAATATAAGGTCCTCGATCATTTATTCTTACAACGATACTTTTTCCGTTAGCAAGATTGGTGATTTTAACTTTTGTACCAAATTTTAATGTTTTATGAGCAGCTGAAACACCATTCATATCATATCGTTCTCCGTTTGCTGTTAATTTTCCGTGAAATCCAGGACCATACCATGAGGCTTTTCCTGTTTTTTCATTGGTTGTTTTTTCAACCTTGGCATCTTTATTACTACTATCTTTAGATTTCCCCGTTTCATTTGTAGCGAAAGCAACTAAAGAAAAGCTTAATGCTAATAATGTAAAAATGTTTCTCATATAAATCGTTCTACTGATTACGTTGCAAAAATATAAGATAGGTTCCTTAAAAGGGCATTTTAAAAATGCGCTTAAAATGACCGATTGATAAGATATTGATAGTCAGTATGTTTTGATTGTATAAAAAAAATCTATTATAAGGCTAAATTTATAAATAATTAAATTATTACGTTGATAATCAGTATCTTATATATTTTGTAACGCCACAGAGATAAAGAACTCATTTCATAAAGTATGATTTATAATGTATCACATTGAGAAATCTTCTTCGCTATTATGGTCTTCTCTTTTGGTTCGTTCTTTTTTACTATTTCCAAAGCGATAGGTAAAGTTTAGGGTCCATTGACGTTCTCTCCATTGAAAATCAGAATCAGAGGAATAAGTACTGGTCAATACTTCTCGACCTCGTTTTCGGGTATTGAATAAATCGCTAACATTAAAAGTTAAAGAAGCCTTTTTTTGTAATAATTCTTTGGTTAGAGCCAAATTCATAAAAAACATAGGATCCATATCCGTATCAGCTCCTTTCATAGCTCCTCTATAATTTCCTCTTACTTGAAATCCAATATCATAAGGGAGTTTGGTTGTGGCACCAAATCTAGCAAACATACCATCTGCATCAGTAGATTGATCACGAACATCTCCATCTGATTCGATGACTTCTCCTTTTCGATCTGCTCTGAAGTAATTAAAATCACCAGTAAGGCTTAACCATTTAGATAATTTATATTGAGCTCCTAATTCTATACCGTATCGTTTTTCAGAATCTAGATTTACAGGATAATTTTCTATAATAATATTCCCTTCATCATCTGTGGTACTTTCTGAGAAAAATTGAAAAGGATTGGTAGAACTATTATAATAAATTGAGGAAGATAAGGTTAGTTTTGAAGGGTTATAAATATAACTCAATTCAAAAGCATTAGTATACATAGGATTTATGTTTGGGTTTCCTCTAAATATGTTTGTGTCATCTGAAAAACTTCTAAAAGGGTTTAACATTCGAGTTCTTGGACGTCGAATACGTCTACTATAACCAGCTTGAATTGAGTTTTGGTCATTAATCGTATAACTTAAATGTAATGTTGGGAAAAAATCAGTGTATTTTTTTTCAAATGTGTTATAGAATGTCCCTTCAATTTCTACATTATCCATGTTAATACGAGTGTCTTCCAGTCGTAGTCCTGCCAAATAGGAAAAATTTCCTATGCTATTCCCGTATTGTACATAAGCTGCATTAACCATTTGGGTATAAATAAAATCATTAGTGAAAGCTTCGTCTACTTCATATTGTTGAGTTTGATCATTGTAATTGAATAAAGCATAATCGTTACCTAAGTCAAGAAAATTGAATTTAAGACCTGCTTCAAACTGACCTTCTTCTCCTATAGGAAGGATGTAATCGGTTTGTAATAAATAATCTTTAGTACTTTCTAGAATCGATGTTTTTTGAAAACTTAATATATCATTTTCGTTTTGATTAATGTTGGCAGTTTCATCATCTTCGCGATAATTGAATTTCCCATCAACGGTTAGTTTATGACCTTCTTTATTAAAGTTTCGAATATATCCCAATCCTAGTTCAAATCGTGAATCTGTTTCATCTTCTAATTCATCACGGGTACGGATTGTTGCATTGGCAATATCATTTATATAATATTCATTGTAACGTAAGTTGGCTTCATTATCTCCTTTACTATATCCAAACTTTGTGTTAAATGATAAGGTGTTTTGATCGTTCAGATAATAATCGATTCCTGTATTGATGAAAGTACTTTTTGTTTTACGTTCGTGCTCACGATTCATGTCTGAAATAAAGTCAGGTTCTCCATCTTGTCCAAAATAACGATTATAATTAGAACCATTTCCTGGAGATTCTCTATAATCAGCTCCAATATTAGTATAGAGGTTGTATTTCTTTGTACGATAATTAAGATTGGTTGAAACTCCCGTTAAGAAAGGATATCCTATTTTAGCAGAAGCAGAACCATTCAAACCTGATTTTTTACCTTTTTTCATTACAATATTGATGATTCCGGTTGTACCATCTGCATCATATCGAGCAGAGGGAACGGTTACAACTTCTATTCGTTCAATGGAGTTTGCAGGAAGATTTCTTAGTAAATCGGTATTTCCAGCTGTAATTAAACTTGAGGGTTTCCCATCAACTAAAATGGTTACATTATCATCTCCACGTAATGAAATGTTTCCTTCAACATCGACACTTACAGAAGGAGCATTATCCATTGCATCTAGAGTAGTGGCTCCTATTAAGGTTTTATCGGCACTTACATTGTATATTTTTTTATCCAGTTTATAATCTAATACTTTTTTCTCTGCTACTACAGAAACAGCTCCAATTTCGTTGGAATCACTTTCTAAAATAAGTGTTCCCATGTTTTTATCAGAACTAATGATTAAAGATTCAATTGTTTTAGAATTACTTCCGAAAAAATCAATTTCAAGGCGATAAGTTCCTTTAGGAATACTAAGTTCAAATTTCCCTTTTTCATTGGTGTAGGCTTCTTTTAAAAAGGTATCGTTTTGATATAAAGCAACGGAAGCATAATCTAGAGGTATATTGTCTTGATCGGTTACGATACCAGTTAATTGAAATTGTTGACTGTATAAAAGATTACCTAAAATTAAAAATAATATTATATTGAATGTATTTCTCATGTAAAAAGACTATAATAATTTGAATCAAACATAAAAGAATGTAACGAAGTTATTTTATCTATTTCGATAGTTATTACGATTTCCTTTAAATCCTCTTTTTTGTTGACGCTCTTTTTCCATCTCATCTCTGACTTCTAGAAATTGTTTGTACTGTTCTGTAGATAAAATTTCTTGAAATTTTGGAAGGTAAGATTGATCTAATTGTTGCATTTTTTCTTTTTTTAGATCTCGATCTTCATTAGAACTCATGATTTCTTTGCGGTCATTATTTAAATTAGTTAGATGTACTTCTAATAAAGATTTTTGTAAATCGTCTAATTCAATTTTTTCATTAATTTTTTCTAATTGTTTCGTAGTCATTTCTTCTACTGAAAGTGGTTTGAAACCTCTTTGAGAATAGGCTAATAAACTAAATCCAATAAGTGTAAGGGCAAGAATGTTTTTAATACTTTTCATAAGTTCTATTTTTCGACTTATGAGTAAGACCTTAAAAACATAAAAAGGTTTAATTTAATATGAAAATTAATTTAAATTTTGATATTTTTTGATAGCTTCTTGAATTTGATGGATACGATTTTCAGGAGAGGGGTGTGTACTCTGAAATTCTGGAACACGTTGACCGCCACTCGCTTGATCCAGTATTTCCATAACTCCAATTAAGGCATTAGGATTATAATCGGATTGAATCATAAATTTAACACCTAAATCATCTGATTCTAATTCATCACTACGGCCGTATTTCATATTAATTAAGTTTCCTACCATTTGAGCCATTTGAGCAGATCCCATATCACCACCTGCAACTGATGCTGCACCTACAAGTCCTTGGGTTAAGTTTTGTTTTTCGATATGTTCTGCAGAATGTCTTCCTACTACATGACCTATTTCATGACCTAAAACACCTGCAATTTGATCTTCATTTTGTAAACGTTTTAATAATCCAGCAGTAATAAAAATTTGTCCACCAGGAAGAGCAAAAGCGTTTACTGTATTTTCATCATATAATACGTGAAAGTCAAATTGATAAGGAGAGTTTCTTGCATCACTATTTTTAACAATGTGATGTCCTATTTGGTCGATAATTTCTTGTGCATTATCATCTGGATGTAAACCACCATATTGTTGGGCCATTTGAGGAGCACTTTGTTGTCCTAATGTAATCTCATCTTGAGGAGACATACTAATACGTTGATTTTCTCCTGTTATTTCGTTATACTGACTATTGGAATAGTATCTGAAAAGTGCAAATGCAGCAATAACAAGTCCTATAATTAGACGTGTCTTAAAACCTCCTGATCCCCTTCTGTAATTCATCTTATGTAAAAGTTTTACAAAGCAAAGTTAGTTAAATTTTGTGAGTTGTATAATGAAAAAAAGCTTCAAAATAATTTTGAAGCTTTTTTCTATGTTTAGGAAAATTTTAATAAGCAATTAAATTAAAGTCATTACCTGTTAACAAGTTTGTAGAAACACTACAACCACTATCTCTTCTTGCTTCTAAATAGTATTTTTGAACAAATCCTGCTGGATTTTCATCGTAATAAGTGAATGACAAAGGGTGTTCTAATGTTGAATTTGCAAGAGTAACAGCATTATCCATTTCATATTCTCTTAAAACAGTAGAAACCGTGTTATTACTTGAATCAGTACGCTCTCTTCTTAAACGAATAAATATTTTAGCACAAGAGCTAGATCCGTTTCGAATTTCACGTGTAGTGGTAAAGGATATTAAAGTTGTACGATCCAATACATCACTTTTTGCTACAGTAATAGGAGTTACAACATTGGTATAACTGGTAACACTGTTTACATTAAAACTACCTGCAGTAGATTCTTGAGCAGAAGGTGTACTAATTTGATCTTCTGTTAAGATACATTGACTAACAGAATTATCTCCTTTTGTAAATTTAATACACTTCTCACTATTATCATAAAACATCATTCCAGGTTTATTATTTGCTGTATCATTAGCAAATGCAGTTAAATCGGTTACGATAGGAAGTATAAATCCTTTGTTATCCGTACCGTTACCCATTTTTAAAACAGCACTTTCGTTTATAACGTTGGTCCCTAGGGATACTTGTGCAGTTAAACTAGAGCTTAAAGCTAAAGTTAGGATAGAATATATAATAGATTTCATAAAATACAAATTTAAATTTCTTTAATAGTAATAGTTACAGTTGGTCCAAAAAATTGGTTAGCTGAAGTGGTAGAACATGATGTGTCAGGATTTCTATAACGTAAATCCAGAGTATGATTCCCTTGATCTAACTCTTTGATGTAATACATTTCTACAGGGAAAATACGACCACTTGAAGATACTGGATAAGTATGCGTAATACTTTGTGACAGTACACCATCAACATATAGCATTAATTCTTGACTTCCGCATTGGAAAACACTAGGTCCACTATTATGAACTATTTGATGTGAACTTCTTATCTTAAATACAACTGCCGCTTTTACCACATCTACTTCAAATGTATTACTACCAGTAGCAACAGTAAAACTTCGTGCTGTACTAGAGTTGTTTATATCATTTGGAGGATCATTATAGGTTACATTAACTAATCGTTCTGTTTTAACATCTTCTAAACAACTTGATAATTCTGTACCATCATGAAATGCAAAACATTGTTGATCTTCTCTATAAATTAAAACTCCAGCTGTTGCATTGGATCCTAATGAAGTACCATTTGCAACGTGTGGTAAACGAACGGCTTGTTTCCCATTTCCCCTTACTTCTAAAACGGCGTTCCCTGCTATATCTGAAGAAGATGATTCTGTAATAGCATCTTCTGTGTCAATTAATACTTGTCCAAAAGCTAGGGGAGATATAAGTAATAAAAATATATATTTCTTCATAATTTCTAATCTTTTTCTAATCCTTAATAATAATTGATGATTAATTCATTGTTTATTAATTTTCCAGCAGTTTTACAACGAGTACTTGTTGCATCATGATAGGCTTTTACTTTAAGAGCTTCCCCAGCTGTAGAAATAAAATTCACGTTTGCTGAAACAGGTAAAGTTTGTTGTAAAGTAGAACCTTGGAAGTTAAATAGTGTACTTTCTGAAGCTAATACTGCGTTAGTGTTAGCATCGATGATTTTCACAATGATTTGTCCTCGAAAACATGTTTGAGTAAATTCAACATCCGTTTTAAACTCTGCTGAAATATAGGAAGCATTTACAGTTGGATAAATCGTTTTTTCCATACCTGGAACTGCAACTTCAGTATTAGTAGCAGTACTTCTTTGCCAGTCAGATCCAGTTGTAATATCGGTTTGAATCTGTAAAGCATCACCCGTTAAGAAAATACTCGTCCATTTTGAACGTAAATAGTTTCGTTTTTGATAACCTGTTAATCCTTGCTCATTTTCTGAATAAGCAATCATCCCTTCTGTAGGGTTTGCTACATCACTTTGTAAAGCAATATAAGGCAAAACAAAGGCTCCTTTACTCCCGTTAGATTGTAAATGTAGGATAGATCCTGCATTTGGTGTTGTAGTACCAATTCCCACTTGTGATAGTACTATACTGCAAATCGCAAAAGCTGCGAAACAGAATAAATTTTTTCTCATGTTTTATTTAATTTTTCCTAATCCGTTACAAAGATAAAACATCGGAGTTAAAAAAATCTGTCTTTCAATGAAAATCCTAAAAAAATGTTAAAATTAATCGAAGAACCCTTAAAAAAATATGTTTTTAGATGAATGAACAAATTCTTTAGATGAATGAATTTTAGGAAAAGATGCTCTGAACATGGCTTGAATACTCAAAAATTAATTTGTATCAATAAATAAACATGGTGGAAAATGTTAAAGTCAATAGATTTTGTTTATAACATTTGATAAAATTATAATATGTATAATTTATGATGCTTACTCCTTTAAGTATAAAAGGATAATTGTATAATATCTTGAAATAGTTATCGTTATAAAATGGTTGTTAATAGGCAATTGCTTTAAAAGAGTTGTTTTTTAATTGATTGGTTGAGGGTGAACAAGAGGCATCTTTTTTTACTTGAACAGAATAACGTTGGTTAGAACCTCTTGGTGTTTCGTCATAATAAGTAAAGGATAAAGGATGTTGTAATAATTCATTGGATAATGTAACGGCATTATCTAATGTATATTCTCTTAAAACCTTGTTTCTACCGGAGTCATTTAAATCTTCTCTAAGTAATTGAACTTCTATTTTGGCACATACAGAAGAAGCATGTGAGATATCTCGTCGGGTAGTGAAAGAAATAAGTGTTGTTCGGTCTAAAAAATTATCTTGTCCTATAGTAATAGAAGAAAGAATATTGGTATAACTAGTTGAAGTTACATTAAAACTAGCTAAGGTTTGTTCTTGTGCGCTAGGAGTACTTACCTCATCTTCAGTAAGAATACATGGACTAATCGATTTATCACCTCTTAAAAATTTTAAACATTTTTCAGAAACATTATTATCGAAAAAGATCATTCCTTGTTTGTTATTTGCTGTGTCGGCACCAAAAGTAGCGAGATCTGTTACAATCGGTACAACTAGTGCTTTGTTATCAGTTCCATGTCCTAATTTTAAAACGGTACTTTCATTAATTACAGTTGTTCCCATAGAGACTTGTGCAAGCAGGGGAGTACTTGAGATAGATAATATGATGAGATATTTGAATAATAATTTCATAATGTTCTGGGTTTTAAATTTCTTTAATGGTTATGGCTAAGGTTGGGGCTAAATATCGATTTGCAGAAGTAGGAGCACAAGAAGGATTAGGATTTCTATAGCGTAAATCTACTGTATGATTCCCTTGAGACAATTCTTTAATGAAATAAAGTTCAACAGGGAAAATACGACCACTTGAATCGACAGGGTATTGATGAACAACCGTTTCAGATAAAACATTATCAACATAAAGTGCTAGTTCTTGACTTCCACACATAAAATTCCCTGGCCCATTGTTATGTACGATATTGTGTGAACTTCTTACTTTAAATACAACAGCTGCATTCACAACATCTATTTCAAAAGTGTTACTACCTGTTAATAAAGGAAAACTTTGATAGGTGCTACTATTGTTTACAGCAGTAGGTGGGTTATCATAAGTGTTGGTAATCAAGCGTTCTGTTTTGATATCTTCGATACATGAGGATAAACTGGTTCCATCATGAAAAGCAAAACAACCTTGATCTTCTCTATAAAGAAGCATTGCAGTTTCATAATTTCCAGCACTAATAGAACTTTCTTGGGCAATATGAGGGAGTCTGAGTGTTTGTGTTCCGTCCCCTCTAATTTCAATAACAGCATTACCTGCTATATCTGAAATGTCTTCAGCATTTTCAGTATTAATTAATACTTGCCCAAAGGCAAAAGGAGATATCGATATTAAAAGTAAAAGTTTTTTCATTTTTAATAATAATTAATAATTAATTCATTATTGGTTAGTCTTCCAGCTAATTTACAGGCTGTTGAAGTGGCGTTATGGTATGCTTTTATTCTAATTGTTTCACCTGCAGTAGAAATATAGTTTACATTGACATTGACAGGTAAAGTTTGTTGTAAACTTGAGCCTTGAAAATTAAATGTATTACTCTCTGATGCTAATTCATTATTACTACCATCAAATACTTTGATAACAAGTCGTCCTCTAAAACAATTTTGTGTGAATTCAACATCGGTTTTAAATTCTGCAGAAATGTATGATGAGTTAACGGTAGGGAAAATGGTTTTTTCCATTCCTGGTATGGCAATATCTGTATTAGTGGTAAGGTTTCTTTGCCAGTCTGCACCGGTAGTAATATCGGTTTGAATTTGTAAAGCATCACCTGTTAAAAAAATACTACTCCATTTAGGACGTAAATAATTACGACTTTGATAACCTGTTAATCCTTGTTCATTTTCAGAGTAAGCGATCATCCCTTCTGTAGGATTTGTTACACTGCTTTGTAGTTGTATGTAAGGGAGTACAATAGCTCCTTTACCTCCAGTACTTTTCAAGTCTAATATAGAACTTGAATTAGGAGTGGTAGTTCCAATACCAACTTGTGATAGAGCACAATGACTTATTAGAACTAAAATGAGGGTATAAAATATCCTTTCTCTCATATCAGTGTTTATTAAATTTGAGATAAAGATATGGAGATCAGAAGGTTCGTATATTAAAATATAGACAGAATACCGTGTTTAAAAGTTGAAAGTATCTATTTTTTAAGATTAATTAAAAAAAGATATTCAATTTTATAAACATATTTTACTAAATAAAAGAAGCCGTTTCATTAGCTATTTGAAGTTCTTCATTGGTTGGGATTATAAGTATCTGTATTCCAGTATTTTTAACATGTATTTCTTCAATTTTACTAGCATGATTTCGTTCTTTATTCAGATTCTCGTCTAATTGAATTCCTAAAGAATCTAAATTTTTACAGATCAAACTTCTCATTAAGGCATCATTTTCACCGATACCTCCTGTAAATATTAAAGTATCGACACCGTTTAGAGCAGCAATATAACTACCTATGTATTTTTTTATACGGTAAGCATACATTTCATTACCCAAAATAGCTTTAGCTTCTTTTTGATAATATTTTTCCTCAATATCTCGAGCATCACTACTTTCTGTAATACCTAACATTCCACTCTCTTTATTTAAAATGTTCTTTACTTCAGCTAAAGTAAGTCCTAACTCTTCAACCATATAGAAAATAATAGAAGGATCTAAATCTCCAGAACGTGTTCCCATAATAAGGCCCGCTAAAGGACCTAATCCCATAGAAGTGTCTTTTACCTGATTGGAATCTATAGCAGCCATGCTGGCACCATTTCCTAAATGTAAAGTGATCGCTTTCAAATTAGAGTTTTGTAGATAGTCTACAGCTTGGTTGTAAACAAATTGGTGGCTTGTTCCATGAAAGCCATAGCGACGAATTCCATTTTTTTCATAAAAAGGATTGGGTATTGCATATCGGTAGGCTTTTTCGGGCATACTTTGATGGTAAGAAGTATCGAAAACAGCAACTTGTTTAGCATTTGGAAATACTTTTTCAGCCACTTCAATTCCTGTTAAATTAGCAGGGTTATGCAAAGGAGCTAGCGGAGCTAATTCTTGAATTACTTTTTTAACTTCTGGATTGATTAAAACAGTTTTAGCAAATTTTTCACCACCATGTACCACACGATGTCCAACTGCTTGAATTGCTTCAGGGTTTTGGATTACACCAATTTGATCATCCATTAATAAATTAGCAACTAATGTTAAGGCAGTTTCATGGTTTTCAATCGATTGTTCTACTATTTTTCGATTTTCTTTCCCGTCAATAAAATAATCATGTTTGATACGACTTCCTTCAATCCCGATTCGTTCTACTAAACCAATCGCTATGGCTTGTTTTGAATTCATATCAATTAATTGATATTTTACAGATGAACTACCTGCATTAATGACTAATATATTCATGTTGTTTTAATTTTAATAGATTATTGTTCTTTATCAGCTTGTATAGCAGTAATGACAACAGTGTTATAAATATCGTCTATTTTTGCTCCACGACTTAAATCATTTACTGGCTTATTTAAACCTTGTAAAACAGGTCCGATAGCCAATCCTCCTGATTCTCTTTGAACGGCTTTGTATGTATTGTTTCCTGTATTTAAATCAGGGAAAATTAATACATTAGCTTGCCCTGCTACAGGAGATCCTGGCATTTTTTTGTTTCCTACGCTTGGATCTACCGCTGCATCGTACTGAATCGGTCCTTCGATTAAAATATCAGGACGTTGTTCTTTCACAATTTGTGTTGCTTTGGCAACTTTCTCCACTTCTTCACCTGTTCCGGAAGTCCCAGAAGAATAAGAAAGCATAGCTACTTTTGGTGTAATACCAAATGCTTGAGCAGTATTAGCAGATGAAATAGCAATCTCAGCTAATTGTTCAGCCGTAGGGTTCGGAACAATGGCACAGTCACCATAAACCAAAACACGATCATCTAATAGCATAAAAAAGACTGAGGAAACGGTTTTGAATCCTGGCTTTGTTTTTACAAATTGTAAAGCAGGACGAATAGTGTGAGCAGTGGTGTGCATAGCACCTGAAACCATACCGTCAGCATCTTGTAATTGAACCATCATGGTACCAAAATAGGATAGATCTAACATTAAATCCTCTGCTTGAGCTAGTTCCATTCCTTTATGTTTTCGTGCTTCATATAAAGCTTTAGAATAGCGTTTATAATCAGGACTTTCAGCAGGGTTCACAATATTAATGCGTTCATTATCCCAATGTAACCCTAAATAGGTGATACGAGTTTTAATTTTTTCAGGATTTTTACCTAAAATAGTTAAACGGACAACACCATCTTCAGCTAATTGTGATGCAGCAGTTAATACACGGTCATCTTCTCCCTCAGGTAAGACAATGTGTTTTTGTGCTTCTTTCGCTGATTTAACCATGTTATATTGAAACATTCTAGGTGTTATACCTTCTGTTTCAAAAGAAGCTATTTTATTATCTAAAGTTTTTAAATCAACATGATTTTCGAATAAATCAATACTTAATTTAATCTTTTCGGTACTTTCTGGGTAAATTTTTGATTTAATTTTATCAACATCAGAAGTTGTTTTGAATGTTCCTTCGTTAGACGTCATGATGGGAACAATGTTTTGAGACCCATCTAATAAATTTACAATACTTCGTGGAGGTAATAATCCTCCTGAAAGAATAATTCCTGCAATTCTAGGATAGTTTTTAGAAGCATGAGCTTGTAAAATTCCTACCAATAAATCAGCACGGTCTCCAGGTAAAATAGCTAAAGAATCTTCTTTAACATGATTTAAAAAATTGGGTAGTTGCATTCCTCCCACAATATTCTTTTTAGGAACAATATTTAATTTATCATGTCCGTATAAAACATGAGCCCCTAGTTTATCTACAATTTCCCTTAAAGTAGGTTTTCCTAAGATATTAGAATTGGGAATAATAGAGAATAAAGTGTCATGTTGAATTTTTTCTGCTAATTGAGGTAATAGAACAGCTGATTCACGATCACAACGATTGATAAAAGTGGCAATCACTTTGATATCTTTTTCAATAAAAGAATTTAGTTCTATTTTAACATGATTAATTAAATCTTCGTCGCTTTCAGCATTATCTTTTACAATTAATAATGCAGGAACATTTAAACTTTGTGCAATGGAGCTATTTAAGTCAAATTCAAATGAAGTTCCTTCATTAAAAAAATCAGTTCCTTCAATTAATACAAAGTCAAAACGTTCTTCTAATGCTTTGTATTTCTGAATAATCACATCAAAAACATCGTTTAAACGATTGTTATTCTTGTGTTCTATTACTTCACTTCTTGAAAAAGCATAAGCTTCTTCATACTGCATGTTTAATTTAAAATGAGAAATCATTGTAGCGATATGATTATCTTTCTCACCTGTTGTATAATCGTCAATAACAGGTCTAAAATATCCTACATTAGGTGTTTTTCGCATAATCATTTGCAAAATACCTAAGCTAATTAATGATTTTCCACTATAAGAGTCTGTAGTAGCAATATAAACAGAACGATTCATGTAATAAGATTTGTAAAATTTTTGGCAAAGATACGAATTATCTTACTTATACAGCTATATAAGATGTTTTATGCACTAATCGAATAATTTGTACTATTTAATCGATCATTTTGAAGTCTTTATAAGAGAATTAAGTCTATTAATTGTATGTTTGTAATGTACGATTTTTATCATGTTTTTAATGAGAAGAACTTCATATAGTAAAATTCGATGGGGAATAGGATTATTTGTTCTACAAATTATAATAGTACAAAGTGTAGCTAGTTTTCCTGATTTTATTACAACCTATTATACGGAAGGGATATATCCTCAGATTTCTTTTGTGCAACGAGTATTGTTTGGAAAATTAAAAATAGGTTTGGGAGATTTAACCTATGCTTTTTTTGTGGTTGCTTTTATAGCTATGTGTTTTAATTTGATTAGAAATCGATTTCGAAATACTAAAAAGACATTAGGGAATCTTTTAATATTTTTAAACTTATTTTATTTCACATTTCATGTTTTGTGGGGATTTAATTATTACAAACAACCCTTTTTAGAACAATTTGAGATTCAAAAAGAACAAGGTACGGATGAAGATTTATTTGAATTAACTGAATGGATGATTCAGAAAACCAATCAATTAAGAGAAGAGGTAAAGGAGGATGAAAATGGCGTGTTTCGAAATGAAGAATCGTTTGATAAAACAGTTGAACAAGTAAAAAAATCATATGATGATTTAGCTGAAAAATTACCACTTGAAATGTATAAAGTAAAACCAGTATGGATTAGTTGGTATTCAGAGTTGATTTCGTATTTAGGGATAGGAGGGTATTATAATCCTTTTTATGGAATAGCACAAATTAATGGTACTATACTTCCTCATGATTATGGTATGACGGTAAGCCATGAAATAGCACATCAATATGGTTTTGCAAGTGAAAAAGAAGCTAATTACGTGGCTTTTTTAAATGGTGTGAATTCAAAAAATAAGGATTTACAATATTCGGTATACTATAATACCATTTGGCGATTGTTATATGAGGTGTATAAGATTGATTTTGATCGATTTGAGAAATACAAAGATTTAATTTCTGAAAAAGTTAAAAAAGATCGACTAGCAGATAAAAAATATTATGAAAAATATAGAGGAGAACTAAGTGATGCATTTAGTAGAGCCAATAGTCTATATTTAAAAGCTAATGGGCAGGAAGGAATTGATTCCTATTCGTACTATGTTCAATTAGTATTAAATCAGTATTTAGCCCAAAAAAGAGGGGAAACAAAGCTTCCTTTATTAAAATAGTCTTCTCTATTCTTTATACTATCTTATTTCAAAATCTTATTAATTTTATCAATGATTAAAGCAATAGCACCATCTCCTGTAACGTTGGTTGCCGTACCAAAACTATCTTGTGAGAAATGTAATGCTGTAATTAAATCTAATTGAATCACTGAAAACCCTAACATACTTTCCATTAAACCTCTGGCAGCTACAGCACCTCCTCCTGGAATCCCTGGAGCAGCCACCATCATTACACCTAGATATGCAATAAAAGGTAATATCTCTCCAAAAGATTGTAATTCACCATTTGTAATATAAGCAATACCCATAGCTCCCAATACCAATGCAATAGTATCTCCTGCCAAATGAATATTAGCGCATAGAGGAACCACAAAATCTAAAATATCTTCCTCAACACCATTATTTCTAGAACTTTCTAAACTAATAGGGATAGTAGCGGCAGAAGATTGGGTTCCTAAAGCTGTTAAATAGGCAGGAAGCATATTGTATATAGATTGTATTGGGTTTTTTCCTGTAAAGAGAAATTGAAGTGTAAATTGTATAATGATATATAAGATTTGTAAGGCTACAATCATAGCAATAATAGCCGCAAAAGCAATAATCACATTAAGAACATCTCCATTATAGGCTAGTTTAACAAACTGTGCACCAATATGAATTGGAATTAAGGGAACAATAATGTATTTTAAAACATCTATGATAATGGTATTAAAATCTTTCATAAGGGCTTTTAAAGTATCTGTTTTGGCATAAGCCATTCCTAAACCTAAAACAAAAGCTAAAATTAGTGCACTCATAACACCTATTGGAGCTGGCATGGAAATGGTGAAAAATTCTAATCCTTCTGATTCAGGAACTTTAGTTCCTTGTATATCGGTTAAAAAGTATGGAATACCTGTAATACCAATAAAATAGGCAGCTATTCCAGCAAAGAAAGAAGAAACATAAGCAATAATAGCGGTTATTCCTAGTAATCGTCCTGCTTTAGCACCTAAATCAGCAATTCCAGGGGCAATAAACCCAAGAATAACTAGTGGAATAATAAAAGATAAAAAATTTCCAAAAAGACCACTAAAAGTAGCAAATAATTTAACAGGAAGTTCAAAGTCTGTTTCGTGGCATAATAGACCAATTACAATACCAAATACAATCGCTAGTAGTAACCTAGGCAGTAAACCAATTTTTTTCATATTTTTTTAAAAAGTGGCTGTAAGATAAGTACTTTGTTTGATAAAATATGTTTTTAAGTTGAAATATTTGGAAAAAGAATAAAGAATGGAAATGAAAGATAGTATTTTAAAGTCATAACTATTAAGTGTTAAAATTAAATATTACTTAATAGTTATGACTTAAGAAATTAATATCCACTTGCAGTATCGTCACCTCTTGGGTCAGCACCACCTTGTAAACCATCCTGAGTAACCAAAATAGCATCTACTTTTCCTACAACAATGTTATCTTTTTCTAGTAATGGATATCCTTTACTTTGTAATGTGTTTTTAATTGAATCATGAAAGCTATGAGGCTCTAAACGAATTTCATCAGGAAGCCATTGATGATGAAAGCGAGGAACAGAAACAGCTTCTTGCATGTTCATACCATATTCGTATACGTTTAAAATAGTTTGCAATACAGATGTAATAATGGTAGAACCTCCAGGACTTCCTACTACCATTTCAACTTGATGGTCTTTATTGAGTACAAGAGTAGGGGTCATAGATGATAGCATGCGTTTTTCAGGGGCAATAGCATTCGCTTCAGCTCCTACTAATCCAAACATATTAGGTATGCCAGGCTTTGCTGAAAAGTCATCCATTTCATTGTTTAAGAAATAACCTGCTCCTTCTGCTACTACTTTGTTTCCATAACGACCGTTAAGTGTGGTAGTTAAAGCAACCGCATTTCCTTGTTTATCTATTATAGAGAAATGTGTAGTTTCCATACTTTCATTTAAGATAAATGTACCATGATCTACTTTTGAAGAAGGAGTTGCTTGCGTAAATGAAAAATCTTTCATTCGTTTGGTGTTGTACGATTTAGAAAGGAGTGAGTCTTTTGGAATGTTAATAAAATCAGGATCTCCTAACCAGTATGCTCGGTCTGCAAAAGCACGACGTTCTGCTTCGGTTAAAAGCTGTATCATAAGAGAGGAGTTGTGGTTTAAATTTTGAATAGTATAAGGTTCAATGGATTTTAATATTTGCATCATGGTAATACCACCACTTGAAGGAGGGGGCATAGATACAATGGTTTTGTCCTTATATGTTCCTATAATAGGGGTTCTCCAAATTGCCTGATAACGATTTAAATCTTCATGTGTTATAAGACCACCACCTTGTTTCATCTGATTCACGAGTAGATTAGCAATTTTTCCTTTATAAAAACCATCTCGTTTTTGATCTCGAATAATTTCTAAGGTTTGAGCTAATTGTTCTTGAATCAATACATCACCTGCTTTCCATAATTGTTCTTTTACAAAAACAATAGGTTCTTTATTGACTTGTTTAAATGTTTGACGTTGATCATTTAGTTTTTTAGCTTGTTTAGGAGTGATGATTACACCTTTTCGTGCTAAATCAATAGCAGGTTGAACTAAAGTTTTCCATGGAAGGGAACCATATCGATCGTGTATTTTTACCATACCATCTACAGTGCCAGGTACACCTGTAGCTAATAAACCCAATCGACTTTTTTGTGAATCAGGATTTCCTTCTTGATCTAAATACATATCTCGATGAGCAGCCAAAGGTGCTTTTTCTCTAAAATCAAGAGAATTAACTTGTCCATCTTTATAAGCAACCATAAAACCACCTCCACCAATATTTCCTGCATAAGGATAAGCTACACATAAAGCAAAATTTACGGCGATAGCAGCATCAAAGGCATTTCCTCCTTGTTTCATAATGGTTGTACCTATATCAGAGGCTTCTTTTCGAGCAGAGACCACCATAGCTTCTTTTGCAATATAAGGTTCAAAACTTGGTGTTACTTCTTTATCTATTAGCGTAGGGTTATCTTTTTTGCAACTGAATAGAGTAAGGATTGTAATAAAAATAAGAATGTTATTTTTCATGAAAAATCTTTTAAGAAGGTTGTAGCATTGGCTTGTGCTTTTGGGAAAATGGTCATATCTGCAATTTGAACATGATCAGGTTGTGTGGCAACGAAATGAATACTGTTAGCGATATCTTCCGCTTTTAAAGGTTCATAACCTTCATAAACCTGATGGGCTTTGATTTGATCTCCTTTAAAGCGAACTTTTGAAAAATTAGTATCGACTGCACCAGGAGCAATGTTGGTTACTTTAATTCCATGTGGTAATAAATCTAAGCGCATTCCTTTACTAATTGATTCTACAGCTGCCTTTGAAGCACAGTAAATTGTTCCTTTAGAATAAGTTTCTTTTCCCGCAATAGAACTGATGTTAATAATGTGCCCTTTTTTTTGCTTCATCATAAGAGGGATAACAGCTTCAGATACATATAATAATCCTTTGACATTAGCATCGATCATCATTTCTAGATCTAAAATTTTGACTTGATCGATAGTGTCCAAGCCATGTGCATTTCCAGCGTTGTTTATTAATAACGAAATGTTTTGAAAATCTTCAGGAAGCTTTTCAATATAACTTAGAATAGATAAACGATCTCGGACATCGAAAACAAGTGTGTGAACGCTCGTTTTTTTTCGTACAATATCGGCTAGTTCACTCAATTCCTTTTTTCTTCTACCACAAATGATCAAGGAAAAATCATCTGCTAGTTTTTTTGCTGTAGCAAGTCCAATTCCAGAAGTGGCGCCTGTTATAAGTGCTATAGGTTTCATTATATGTGTTTTTTAATTTATAATAAAAAGTATAGTAACATAATAAATTACTTACAAACTCCCTATTTCATCAAGATTACTTGATTGTTTATTTTAAAAGGTCAGGTCTTCTTTCCTGTGTTCGTTCCAATGCTTTTTGTTCTCGCCATTCATCTATTTTAGGAAAATTTCCTGAAAGAAGAATTTCGGGAACTTTATATCCTTTATAATCTGAAGGGCGTGTATACACTGGTGGAGCTAATAAATTGTCTTGAAAAGAATCGGTTAAAGCAGAAGTTTCATCATTTAAAACTCCTGGAATTAATCGTATAATACTATCAGAAAGGACTGCAGCAGCTAACTCTCCTCCTGATAAAACATAATCTCCAATTGAAATTTCTTTGGTTATGTGCATCGTTCGTATACGTTCATCTATACCTTTATAATGACCACAAATGATCAAGATATTTTCTAAAGAAGACATTTTATTTGAAATTTCTTGATTGAGTGTAACACCATCAGGTGTCATATAAATAACTTCATCATAATGTCGTTCTGCCTTTAAATCAGAGATTGCATTATCCAATGGTTCACACATTAATACCATGCCCGCTCCTCCACCGTATTGATAGTCATCTACTTGATTGTATCTGTTTAAACCATATTTCCTTAAATTATGAGTGTGTACTTCTACTAATCCCTTGTCTATTGCTCTTTTTAAAATAGAAGCAGCGAAAGGACTTTCTAATAATTCAGGTAAGACGGTAATAATATCAATACGCATAAAAATACTTTTTGGTAAAAATAGGAAATAATTATAAATGTTGGTAAGAGTTTCATAAAGTGTTCAAAATGAGAAGGTAAGTTGTTAATGGCACTTTATGTGGATTTATAGATCTTTTTTAAGACAAATTTATGAGAACCGTATAAGAAAAGAGAGGTGAAAAATTTGCGATTAAAAAATTCTTTATATCATTCTATTTTTTGAGGATTAATTTATGGAAATGTACTATTTACATATATTTTTTTGAGCATAATACAATTATGTATATAAAATTATATTAAAATATATGTTTTTACAAAATCACGTTTGTTAGTTTTAAATATTTGTGAGATAACAAAATCAAATTTTACTACGTGAAAAAAATAATTAGTTACATGCTATCTGTCATGTCATTAGGGGTTTATTCTCAAGAAAAACCAGAAGTAAGAATGGGAGGGTCATTAAGAATGAATTATCGATATGATTCCTGGAATGATGAAAGACAAGCAGAAGGAGGAGAGTTCGGATTTGATGTATTTCAAATAGAAACCAGAGTAGCCTACAAGAAAGTAAAAGCCTTTATTGATATGCGTTTTATGGCAGAAAATAATGGTGGAACCATGCTAAAAGAAGGATGGGTAGGATATGATTTTAAGAATGGAGATGATATTCAAGTAGGACAAGCGCAAGTTCCTTTTGGTAATTTAGATTATAATTCATACAGTTGGTATTTATCAAGTTTGTATTCAATGGGGTTTGAAGCTGATTATGATATGGGAGTAAAGTATCATCATAAAGGTGCTAAATGGGACTGGCAATTGGCTTTCTTTAAAAATGCTGATGAACTCTTTTCTAATGATCCTGATATTCGAGATGATCGTTGGTCTACTGATGTGGTAGGTGATAATAAAGAAGTGAATCAATTAAATGGACAGCTTTTGTATAAAATAGATAAAGAAAATGCTAAGCATAAAATTGGAGTCTCAGCTGAGGTAGGACAATTATACAATAGAGTGATTGATCAAATGGGGTCTCATAGTGCTTTTGCAGTACATTATAGTTTAGATGCCAAAAATATTGGTTTTTTAGCACAAGCCATGACTTATGATTATAATCCTAAAGGAGATAATGACCAATTTGTTGAAGTAGGGGTATTTAATTATACCTATCCTATGGTTTCAGGAGGAAATATTTATTCTGCTGCATTACGTTATAAATGGCCTGTTAAAGGGGAAGGTGTTTTAGAAGCAGTAGATTTATATAACGAATTTAGTTATACAGATAAACGTTATGGGTTGACAAGAACCATGATGAATACTTCAGGTGTACATGTTAAATTAGGACAAGTATCCACATTTATAGAATATATAGCAGGTTCTAATCATCCTTATTTAGGAGGAGGAGATAATGCATTGTACGATGGAACCGACACAGGTTGGGAAGGTCGTTTTAATATCAATATAGGATATTATTTTTAAAGTTTCTCATTTATTAGATTATTGTTTTGAAAAGAGGAGGCATTTTGGGTCTCCTCTTTTTTATAAACATAAAAAAGGTTAATTTTAGTCACTAAAAATAAGAGATATATGGTGCTAAATTATATATGGGTGGGTTTCTTTTTAATCGCCTTTGTGTTTGCTTTAATTAAATTGATTTTTTTTGGGGATGTAGAAGTTTTTCCTAATATAATACAGTCTACTTTTGATATGTCTAAAACAGGTTTTGAGATATCTATTGGGTTAACTGGAGTTTTAACGTTGTGGTTAGGAATTATGAAAATAGGTGAAAAAGGAGGTGTTATTCGATTATTTAGTTGGCTGATTTCGCCTTTGTTTACACGACTAATGCCCGATTTACCTAAAAATCATCCAGCACATGGCTCCATTGTGATGAATTTAGCAGCTAATATGTTAGGATTAGATAATGCAGCCACTCCTATGGGGTTAAAAGCTATGGAGCAAATGCAAGAAGTGAATCCGAGTAAAGAGACTGCTTCAAATCCTCAAATTATGTTTCTGGTGTTAAATACTTCCGGATTAACATTAATACCTATATCTATTATGGTTTATCGAGCACAATTAGGTGCTTCTGATCCTTCTGATATATTTATTCCTATTATGTTGGCAACCTATTTTTCAACTTTGGCGGGTTTAATTAGTGTTTCTATTTATCAAAAGCTAAAGTTAAGAGATCCAGTTGTTATAGCTTATCTGGGAGGAATGACTCTTTTTATTGTAATGATTATAGGTGTGTTCTCTAATATGGATCGAGAAACCATTGCATTAGTTTCAAAATTAGCCAGTAATATCATTTTATTTACAGTAATTATTTTGTTTATAACCTTAGCTTTTATTCGAAAAATTAATGTATATGATGCTTTCATCGAAGGTGCAAAAGAAGGATTTTCGATTGCGATAAAAATTATACCTTATTTAATTGCAATATTGGTTGCTATTGGGGTATTTAGAGCTTCAGGAGCTATGGATTTATTAATTGAAGGAATTCAGTTTTTGTTTATAAAGGCAGGCGTTAATGCTGATTTTATACCTGCTTTACCTACTGCATTAATGAAACCTTTGAGTGGAAGTGGTGCTCGTGGTTTAATGGTTGATACTATGACGCAATATGGTGCTGATTCTTTTCCAGGATTAGTAGCTTCAACAGTTCAAGGAGCCACCGATACGACTTTTTATATTATTGCTGTATATTTTGGTTCTGTAGGGATTAAATATACACGTTACGCGGTTACTTGTGGTTTAATAGCTGACTTTGTAGGGATTATTGCTTCTATTTTGATAGCCTATTTGTTCTTTCATTGATAGAGTGAGAAAATGTATAGAATAAAGATTTTTTAAAGTATCAGTTGGAAATATTAAAAAAAATAAAATATAGTGACAAATAAAAAAATCCAGTAAGATTAATTTTACTGGATTTTGATAAATATAATAGAAGTTTAAATAACACCTAATTCTTTTCCGACTTTGGTAAAAGCTGCAATAGTTTTATCCAAATGTTCTTTTGTATGAGCTGCAGAAAGTTGTACTCGAATACGAGCTTTTTCTTTTGGAACAACAGGATAGAAAAAGCCGATGACATAAACTCCTTCTTCTAAAAGTTTATTTGCCATTGTTTGAGAAAGTTTAGCATCATATAACATAACAGGAACAATAGCAGCATCACCTTCAATAATATCAAAACCTGCGGCTTTCATACCTTTTCTAAAATAATCTGCATTCCACATTACTTTATCACGTAGTTCTGTAGACGTTGAAAGCATATCAAATACTTTGTTAGATGCACCAACAATAGCAGGAGCTAATGAATTAGAAAATAAATAAGGACGAGAACGTTGGCGAAGCATATCAATAATTTCTTTTTTACCTGTTGTAAATCCTCCCATTGCACCTCCGAGTGCTTTTCCTAAAGTCCCAGTAATGATATCAATTTTACCCATAACATCATTGTGTTCATGAGTTCCACGACCCGTTTTTCCAATGAAACCAGTTGCGTGGCATTCATCTACCATAACAAGAGCATTATATTTTTCTGCTAAATCGGTAATACCTTTTAAATTGGCTACAATTCCATCCATAGAGAAAACACCATCAGTTACAATGATCGTAAAACGATGATTTTGTTTAGATGCTTCAACAAGTTGTCTTTCTAAGTCTTCCATATCATTATTTTGATAACGATAGCGTGCGGCTTTACATAGTCGGACTCCATCAATAATAGAAGCATGATTTAAAGAATCAGAAATAATAGCATCTTCTTTAGTTAATAAAGGTTCAAAAACACCACCATTTGCATCAAAAGCGGCAGCGTATAGAATAGTATCTTCGGTACCTAAAAAATCAGCAATTTTTTGCTCCAGTTCTTTATGAATATCTTGTGTACCACAAATAAATCGTACAGAAGACATTCCAAAACCATGTGTGTCTAAGGTATCTTTAGCAGCTTGAATAATTTCTTTGTTATTAGAAAGTCCTAAATAGTTATTGGCACAAAAGTTTAAAACGGTTTTTCCCTCTGTAGTTTGAATTTCAGCATCTTGTGATGTTGTGATAATTCGTTCTGATTTATATAATCCAGCTTCTTTAATGTCGAGAAGCTCTTGCTGTAAATGTTGTTGAAAATCTTTTGGATACATATTTAAAATTTAATAGTATCAAATATAAACAATTAATTAGGAAGTAACAGTAATAAACTAAAACATTACGGAGGTATAAAAATGGAATATGAAGGTTAAATAAGTAGAGGAGCGAATCAAAAAAATGATCCATTTTTAAAAAATGGCACGATTTTGACTATCTTTAAAGTGATGTGAAATATTAAAAATAAGAAATATGAAAAATTTATTAATTGCTTTTACATTATTAACAGGAATGTTTATGAATGCACAACAAACACAACAAAAATCATTTATTGAAGTAAATGCTGAGGCAAAAGAAGAAGTAACTCCTGATGAAATTTATTTAGCAATCTCATTAAAAGAAAGTGATTCAAAAGGAAGAATTTCAATTGAAAAACAAGAAGAAGATTTGAAAAGAGCTTTAACGTCTTTAGGAATTGATATTAAAGAAGATTTAAAAGTGAATAATGCGAATAGCTATTATTATAAAAAGATCTTTAAAAAAGATACGTATGCATCTAAGAATTTTCAATTGAAAGTAAAGGATGCAAAACAGGTAGCAAATGTTTTTCAAAAATTGAATGATTTGAAAGTTTCTTCTGTAAGTATTACGAAATTGGAATATTCTAAAAAAGAAGAATTATTGAAAGAATTGAGAATGAAAGCCATGAAAGAAGCAAAAGATCGTGCAACGTATATGCTTTCAGCTATTGGTGAATCAGCAGGAAAGCCAATTGAAGTACGAGATAATTCATATTATAACCCAGTGATGTACCGTAATCAACCTAGGATGATGGCAATGAAAATGGAAGATGCTGCTTCTGCTCCTCCAATGCCTGATTTAGATTTTAAGAAAATTGAATTACGTGCAACTGTAAATGCAAAGTTTGAAATAAAATAAAAACTTAAACCTTAATTTTTCAATTAATAACCTGTGAGTATTTTAACTTACAGGTTATTTTTTATCTTTAAACCAAAAAATGATCGAATTTAGAAATATAAAACGTGTTGAAATTCCTATCATTCAACAATTAGCTCATGAAATATGGAATGATAATTATCAAGAAATGATTGGGCAAGAGCAAATTGATTATATGTTGAATATGATGTATTCTACGGAAAAATTAAATCAGGAATTTGATGAAGATTATATTTGGAAGTTTATTAGGTTAGAAGGGAAGCCTATAGGATATATTTCGTGTCGAGTAGAGGAGCGTGATTTGTTTTTGAGTAAAATTTATCTTCTAACACAATACCAAGGTAAAGGTTATTCTCGTAAAAGTTTAGAATATTTAATTGACTTTGCTCCTAAAATTAATTGTAATAGAATCTATTTAACGGTAAATAAAACCAATATAAAAGGAATTAGAGCTTATGAACGTTTTGGCTTTGAAAGAATTGATGAAAAAGTTATGGATATAGGAAATGGATATGTAATGGATGATTATATCTATGAGATAAGAGTATAAAAAATCAGAATCCAGAAATAAATTCTGAATTCTGATAATCTAAATTTTAGATTTATATTTTTTATGAATTAAGCATTAAGCTTCATCACTTTTAAACATTGCTTTGTAAACAAACCCAGCAACAATAGCTCCAGCAATGGGTGCTGCCCAAAATGCCCAAACTTGCATCAAAGGTTCTCCTTGTGTAAATAAAGCTTGAGATAAACTTCTTGCAGGATTCACCGATGTATTCGAGATAGGAATAGAAATTAAGTGAATTAAAGTTAATCCTAATCCAATAGCAATAGGTGCAAAACCTGCAGGTGCTAAACGATCTGTAGATCCTAGAATGATAAATAAAAAGAAGAAGGTTAAAACAAACTCAGCTATTAAAACGGCAACTAAACTATAACCAGCAGGGGAGAAGTCTCCATAACCATTGGTTGCAAAGGCACCAGCTTGAGTATTGTCAATAACAAAACCTTCTTGACCAGTTGCTATAGCATAAATTACAGCAGCACCTATAATTCCTCCAATAACTTGTGAGATAATGTAAGGAGCTAATTCTTTAGTGTCAAATTTTCCACCAGCCCACAATCCAAATGAGACAGCAGGGTTAAAGTGTCCTCCTGAAATGTGTCCAACAGTATAAGCCATAGTTAAAACGGTTAAACCAAAGGCAAGGGCAACACCTAAAAAACCAACACTTAAAACACCAAATCCATCAGGGCTTGTAGCAAATACGGCAGTTCCACATCCTCCTAAAACTAACCAAAAAGTTCCGAAAAACTCAGCTAAATATTTTTTCATACTATATAATTTTTTAGCTAAAATAGTCAAAATGAATATATAAAAGTAAAAAAAAAGGTATAAACTTAAATTTATACCTTTTATAATTTTATTTGAATTTCACTTTAATTCATTATTTTTTTTGAGTCTTTTTCCATGCAGAAATTATTACTAAATTCCTTTAGAGATGTCTTGTTTAGCTCATTGAAAACTGCTTGATCTACATTTTCAAAAATAGGGGTTAAACATTCTTTAATTTGATTCCCTACATAACATTCAGGGCATGGTTCATTTTTGGCAAAAGCAAAAACATGATTTTCTTTAATCGTATTAAAAATATCACCTAATGTAATTTTAGAAGTAGGTAGAGCTAATTTACTTCCTCCTCCTTTTCCTTCTTTACATATAATAAGATTGTTACGTTTTAAATTACTAATCTCTTTTCTTACAAGAACAGGATTGATATTTAAACTTTTTGCAATAAGATCAGAAGAAACCCACCCATCTTTTATATGAGCTAATACTGTTAAAATATGGGTTGCAATTGCAAATCTACTCTTTACCATGAAAACCGCCTTTTTGCAAATATAATCATTTTTTTCGTTACGATTTGGCTTTCAACCACTAAAAAACACAAAATACAGACTATTGTAAGTTAAATACAGTTGAATGAAAAATTATAGATAATAATACTCTAAAAACTTCAATGAAATAAAAGATTTTGAAGATAAAAAGTAAAATAATTATTTACTTTTGATAGATTGAATGTATTGTAAAATACTATTTTGAATATTTTCTGGATCGATTGATTTAATAAAAGCACTTCCAATAATAGCCCCATTAGAATATTGACAAGCAATATCGAAGGTGTTTTTATCATGAATACCAAACCCTATTAAGTAAGGAATGTCTAAATCTAGGTTTTTAATTCGTTCAAAATAGTTTTTTTGGGAAATTGAAATTTCGTTATTCTTTCCAGTAGTTGAGGTAGAGGAGACCACATATAAAAATCCTTTTGAAGCTTTAGCTAGTTTCTTAATGCGTTCATCAGGAGTTTGTGGGGTAATTAGAAAAATATTAGCAATATTGTATTGTTCAAATAAATTTTGATATTCTTTTTGATAGATCTCTAGAGGTAAATCAGGTAGGATAATACCTGAAATATTCGATCGTACACATTCTTGTAAAAAATTCTCAATTCCAAATTGTAAAAACTGGTTGTAATACCCCATAGCGAGTAAAGGGACGTTGATAGATGTTTTAATGGAGGCAACTTGATCAAAGATGGTTTGAATACTAATACCGTTTTTTAAAGCAATAGAACCACTTTCTTGAATGGTCGGTCCATCTGCTAAAGGATCTGAATAAGGGAACCCAATTTCGATAATATCAACTTCAGTAGTTTGTAATGTAGTTAAAATTTCTTGTGTACTATTTAATTTAGGATAACCAGCAGTAAAATAAATATTTAAAATATTTTTTTGTTTATTTTGAAAAAGTTGTTCTAAAGTATTCATTCAGTCTAATATTTAAATTTTTTTAAAACCTTTAATGACCGATAATTAATAGTCAATATTATTAATATAAGTTTCTAAATCTTTGTCGCCTCGCCCAGAAAGGTTAATCACTACAATATCGTTTGGTCTAAAAGTTATTTTATTTAAAACGGCAAGAGCATGAGCACTTTCTAAAGCAGGAATAATACCTTCTAATTGTGTTAATTCGTAAGCTGATTTTAAAGCTTCTTCATCTGTAGCATTTAGAAAAGTTCCTCTCCCAGATTGGAATAAATGAGCATGCATAGGGCCAATTCCGGGGTAGTCCAACCCAGCAGAAATTGAATAAGGTTCAATGACTTGACCGTCTGGGTCTTGCATTAAATAGGATTTGCTGGCGTGTAAAACGCCTATGGTTCCTTTTTGAGAAGTAGCAGCTGTTCTACCTGAGTCTACTCCTAAACCAGCAGCCTCTACAGCAATTAGTTGTACTTCTTCATGATGTAAAAAATGATAGAAAGCACCTGCTGCATTACTCCCCCCACCAACGCAGGCTATAACATAATCAGGGTTTTCACGTCCTTCATGTTCATTGAGTTGCCATTTGATTTCTTCACTTATAATAGATTGAAAATCAGCCACCATTTGAGGATAGGGATGAGGTCCAACAACTGAACCAATTAAATAATAAGCATCAGGATCATTAATCCATGCTCGTAGCGCTTCATTGGTAGCATCTTTTAATGTTTTAGAGCCACTGGTAGCAGGAACTACTTTGGCACCAAGCATTTTCATACGTGCTACGTTAGGAGCTTGTCTTTCAATATCAATTTCTCCCATATAAACAATGCATTCTAAATCGAGTAGGGCACAAACTGTAGCAGTAGCAACACCGTGTTGTCCAGCACCTGTTTCAGCTAAAATTCGCTTTTTCCCCAAGCGTTTAGCAAGTAAAGCTTGTCCGATAGTATTGTTAACTTTATGAGCTCCTGTATGGTTTAAATCTTCTCGTTTTAAATAAATTTTTGCATTGTATTTTGCAGATAGTTTTTTTGAATGAAAAAGAGGAGTTGGACGTCCCACATAGTCTTTTAAAAGTTGTTGAAAATCTTTTTTAAAAGATTCTTGAGAACAAATCTTTTGATATTGATCTTGCAATTCTTTTACATTAGGATAGAGCATTTCAGGAATAAATGCACCTCCAAATTCTCCGTAAAATCCATTTTCATCTGCGAAATACTTCATATGATTTGATTTAAATTCGAAATGTAGGAAAAAAAATGATGAATGAATAACTCAAGAAGAATTAATTGATGAATATTATGTTTAAAGTTAGAATTAATTTAATTTTTTTAAATAAACCCAATAACGTTTACCCAGTCGTTCTACTTCTTTTATTTTTTTAAACCCCATTTTTTCATACATATTTCGTGCAGTATTCATAAATTCAGATGTATGTAGAGCTATCCATTGTTCTCCTGTTTTTTTTGCTTTTTCAATACATAATAAGGTTAGCTTTTGCCCAATTCCTTGTTTTCTATACTGAGGATGAACACTTAAGGATCTAAAATAAGACCATCGATTTTGATAAAGATCAGTAGGGTTCCCATTAGAGAAAAAATAAACAGCTCCTACAATTACATTATCCTTTTTACAGACAATAACCGTACTTTTAGTAATGAGTTCTTTCCAACTCTGATTATCATGTAAAATATAATTTAATTTTCTCCAATTATTTTCAGATAAATCCTCTTGATATTCTGAGTACGAAATTATACCTAGTTTTTGAAGTTCTGGAAGATCATTAAGATCTGCTGTTGTATAAGTTAATTTAGGAATCATTATATAGACATTTAATTTAAATATAATGATTTCCTATATTATTTGGAATAACTTGGTAAATAAAATTCGAAGGTACTTCCTTCATTAGGTTTACTAATTACTTTAATATTAGTTTCATGTAATTCCATGATCTTCTTTACAATAGCTAATCCAAGTCCTGCACCCATCTTTTTTTCTTTGGTTTCTGACTGACGGAATCGATCGAAGATAAATTCTTGATCTTCCTTTTTAATTCCAGGACCAGAATCTTTTATTTTGATGAAAACGTTTTCATTGTTATGGTGAATTTTTAAATCAATTTTACCATGATTGGGAGTGAATTTTAATGCATTATCCATTAAATTTTGAATAGCACGTTCTACTAAGCTTATATCCGCAAATACTAAAGGTGTTTGTCCTTCAATTTCAGTAGAAATTTGAATGTTTTTTTCTTGTGCGAGAACCTTGTATTTGGCTTGAATATCATAAATTAAATCGGTGATAAGAAAAGCTTCTTTTTGAGGTTTAATTTGCTTTGCTTCTAATTTAGAATACTCAAATAATTGAGAAACCAGTTGAGTAAGTTGTTTGATACTTTTTTCTATGATTAAAATATATTCTTCTTTTTCGTCTTCTTTTAAACTGTCTTGTTTGATTTGTAGTGTTTCTACATAGCCTTGCATCACAGCGAGTGGTGTTCTCAAATCATGAGATACATTGGCAATAAGTTCTCTACGTAAAACGTCAACTGATTTTATTTCTTCGATATTTTGAGAAATGGTATTGGCCATTTCATTATAAGTAACAGCAAGAGTTGATAAATCAGAAGTTTCTGCATTTGGAATTCTACTTTCTAAATCACCTTCTCTAAAACGATTTACATGATCAATAATGGAGCGTAAATTTTTAGTTAAAAACCAAAGACTTAACCACCCAATTAAAGTTGAAAAGATAATGGTTAGAATAGAAGCGCCTAATCCAAGTTTCAAAAAATAACTGGAAAGTAGTGAGTCATTGACTGTTTGAAAAGCTTTTCCTGCTAAAACAATATAAATATAACCTGAATGACCATTTTTTTGAAAATGAGCTGCTGAAAAAATCTTTTGTTCACCTAGGTTTCGAGGATCGTCTCCTAAAATATAAAGATTACCGTCTTTTTGAATAAATTTATTGATGGGTTTTAAATCAATTTTTTTGGCAGGTTCATTAGGATTGGAATGATCCAATACAACAGAATATAAAATTTCTCCAGCGTCATTTAATAAATAGACTTCTATTCCACGGTTAACCGACATCATATCGTGCATAATATGACCAAATAGTTCTTTGTTAACACTACCATCTTCTAAAAAAGGAGAGTCATTTTGAAAACGTTCCTCAATAAGGTGATTGGCTACTTTTGCATTGAGCTTTTGGGTGGTTTCTTCATGAAATTTGGTGCTAAAAAAGAATGTCGTAAGTATATAAGTAATTCCCATCAAAAGAATGATAAGAAAAAAGGATATACTTAATTTTGTGATTAACTTATTGGAAAGTGTTTTACTCATTAGATTGGATTTCTTCGTTAAACTTATACCCTACGCCCCAACTGGTAATAATATAAGTTGGATTGGCCATGTCAGGCTCTATTTTTGATCGTAATCGATTGATATGAGAATTTACAGTATGTTCATATCCATCAAAATCATACCCCCAAATAAGGCTTAATAAATCAGAACGACTATAACTTTTACCTGGTTTTGAAGCCATTAAAACTAATAATTCAAATTCTTTGGGAGATAACTCAATACGTTGATTGTTTTGAGTAACCTTTCTTTTATCAATATCGATTGTTAAATTTTCAAATTTTAAAATAGATTGTGTAGCATTTTGAAGATTTTCTTGATTCATTTTTGTACGTCTGAAAACAGCTTTTACACGTGCTATAAATTCACGAATGCTAAAAGGTTTAGTTATATAATCATCTGCTCCAACTTCTAACCCTAATACACGATCAATTTCCTCCGATTTAGCTGTTAGCATGATAATAGGCGTATTTTGATTGGCACGTATTTTTTGACATACTTCAATTCCATCCATTTCTGGTATTGAAATGTCTAACACGATAAGACATGGTTGTTCAGAAAGTGCTTTTTTTAAACCTTCTTTACCATCGTAAGCTTTTAAAACTTCACAATCGAGATCTTTCAAATGAATTTCTAATAGTTGAACAATCTCTTTATCATCTTCTATAATTAATACTTTCTTCATCTTTTAGCTAAATAAATAGTAAAGTATCACAAAAATATCACAAAAGCAACACAATTTGGTTAAACTGATATATGATTCATTCTAAGAAAAGAAGGGGAATATTGTATAGATCTTAGATTTTAGAGTTATATAATTGTGAAATATATCACGAAAAAGTGATGTTTTTGTGAACATATTGTAATGTTTGATTAGGTATTTTGTACTCGAAGAATAATAAACTATAAAACAATATATATCATGATTAAAAAGACTTTACTATTATCAGTACTAATTTCAACTACTTTTTTTGTGAGTTGTAATGACGATGATGATAATTCATCATCAACCGTCAATAGCGAATATTTTTTGGTTGCCAATAGAGGGAGTGGTACGGTGACGGTTTTTGATGCTAAAACACAAATAGTTTCAAAAGAAATTACATTACCAGGCTCAAGTGCACAGCCTACTTATTTAGCTTATAGTGATGAACAAGATCGATTTTATGTTGGGGATTTTATAAATCAACAAATTGTAATATATGATGATGAAAGTTTTGCACAAGTAGGAACAGTTGCAATTCAAGAAGGAGCGTTTCATATGATGTCAAGTGATATTGCAGATCAGTTATGGGTGAACAATATTGTTTCAAAAACAACATCCGTAGTAGATTTAAATACTAATAAGGTGTTAGAAACCATTTCTTTACCCACTAATATTGGGTTGACAGAAAATGCAGTGCAACACGATGTAACCATTTCAAGTGATGGTATGTATGCCTATGTAACTATTTTAGATGGATCTGATACGAGCTATGTAGTTCAGTATAAAACTTCAGATTATAGTTACGTAAGGCATGCTACTGTAGGAGGAGATGCTCATTTACAAATTGTTGGAAGTGATTTATATGTGCCTTCACAGGAAGATGGAATAATTACCATTTTTTCACAAAGTGATTTAACTCAAAAAACAACTTTAACATTTGAAGGAACTCATGGAGTAGCAGCAGTGGGTGATTATTTCTTTACTGCAGGGTTACCCGCTCAAACATTAGGAGTGTTTAATACAACAAATAATCAATTGATTAGCTCGATTGATGCAGCGTATGCAACTCCACATAATTTAGCTGTTTCGGCTGATGGAAATTACGTATTCCTATCACACTCAGGTGGTTCTGCAACTAAAGTAGTTTTCTACCAAAACAATAATGGAACATTAACAAGAATAAGTGATTACGATAGTGGAACAAATCCATTTGGAGTACTCTATTTTAATAATTAAAAACAATGAAAGCAAAGAATATGAAAAGAATTACAACATTAGCGTTAGTGGCTTTAGGATTAATGGCTACTTCGTGTTCAGATGACGATGATGCAGTGGCAACTACAACTGAAAATTTAGTATTGAATATTTCAGGGTTAGAAAATTTAGGAACAGATTATGTTTATGAAGGATGGATTATTGTAGATGGAGCAGCTCAAACAACAGGAACTTTTACTGTAGATGATAATGGAGCTTTATCTCAAACAAGTTTTACTTTAGATAAAACAGCTTTAGATGCAGCAACTACTTTTGTATTGACAATCGAGCCTGCTGTAGGAGATGATCCAGCTCCGTCTGATACACATATCTTAGCAGGAGATTTTTCTGGGAATTCAGGAGATTTAACCATCTCACATAGTGCTGCATTAGGTAATGATTTCTCTTCTGCAATGGGAAATTATATATTAGCAACACCTTCAACGAATATTGATACTGATGAAAATAAAGGGCTTTGGTTTTTAGATAATTCAAGTGGTTCTCCTGCTGTAGGATTGACTCTACCAACTTTACCAGCTGGTTGGGTTTATGAAGGATGGGCTATTATTGATGGTCAACCTGTATCTTCAGGAAGATTTACAGCTGTTGATATGGCTGATATGGATGGAAATCCATATGCAGGAACTGATAACGGATTACCACCATTCCCTGGTGAAGATTTTATTATGGGAACTGTTGATGGATTAGATTTAGCAACCGCTACTCATATTTCAAAAGCAGTGATTTCAATTGAACCTGAGGCAGATAATAGCCCTGCTCCATTTACATTAAAGCCGCTTATTGGAGCTGATCTAGCAGCTGATGCAGCTGTTCATACTGTTATGGCTTTGTCTCAGAATTTAACATTCCCTACTGGAACAGTAAGTAGATAATTAGTTTAGTTTATTCAATAGTTTATTGTTCAATGAGTCACTTTTTTGTAAGCTTCGGAATTAATTTTTCGAAGCTTACTTTTTAGAAAGTAAATCACAAAACCAAAATCCAACGTTTTTTGTATCTGAATTCTCATCTTTATTAGAAGAAGTATATTCTTTGTATGTTTTTTCTCCAATAGTAAAAGAAATAGGTTTTGTAAAAATAGGACCATCATAACAAAATGTATGAAATTCGCCATTTTCACCGCAAGGATCTACATTTTTTGGTAAATCTTGTATAAAAGATTCGTCCAAATCTCTTCCCAAAAAAGATAGGTCTAATAAATGGCTATTAATACAAATTACTTTTGCCTTAAAACCTAAATTAATAAATTCTCTCATTAGAAGGGTAGTATCTTTTTTCCATAATGGGAAATGGGCTTCTATGTCGAGTTTTTTTAATTGATTTTCTCGATATGAGCGTAAATCTTCTAAAAAAATATCTCCAAAAGCGGTATGGGTATAATGTTGTAATTTTAGCTTTTTAATGGTGTCGTACATAATGGCATCATAAGTTTCCATATCGGGCTTTTGAGGAAGTTCTAAGGTTGTTAAAGGAATTCCAATAGATTGAGCCTGTTCCATAACCAATTCGTAACGAACTCCATGCATAGAAACTCGTTTGTAATGGACATTTATAGAAGTTAATAATTGTTTGACATCAAACTGATCATTTTGTAAAAGATAATATAAAGCTAAAGAAGAATCTTTTCCTGTACTCCAATTAAAATATGTTTTATGTTTTTTAGACATGATTATTTAGAGATAATTAAACTAACCGCATTTCCTCCAAACCCAATAGCATTAATCATAATATTTTTAAGAGATGAAGGTGTTTTTTGTACTAAAGAAGAACAAGGAACTTCTATTACTTGATTGTGTTCAAGCATCAATAAAGCCATTTCAAGACTTAAAGCACCAGATGCACCAAAAGTATGACCTATTTTCCATTTGTTAGAAGTTAAAAAAGGAACAATATTAAATGTTTTTTGAATGGCCAAATATTCTGATAAATCTCCTTTTTTAGTTCCGGGTGCATGCATAACAATAGCATCTACTGTTTTGAGATTGGCTTTTTCTAAAGCCATTTTCATAGATTCTTGAAAACATTGGGCATCTTCTGAAACGGCCACATGATGTTGAATGGTTTCTGTTGCAAAACCGATTCCTGTTATGTGTGCTAGAGCTTCCGTATTTTCTTTTTCTAATAAAAATGTGGCAGCACCTTCTCCTAGAACCATGGTATTTTGCTCTTTTTCAAAATTTAAACTTTGACAAGGGAATTGAGTATCTTCCCATTTAGAATAAACTCGTAGAGCTTGCATTTGTGCAATAGTAAAAGGAGTGAGGGGAGCTTCTGAACCACCTACTAAAAAATGATCACACATACCGCTTTCTAACCATGCAATAGCATTTAAAATACCATGAAAGGCAGTAGAACAAGTAATGGAATGACTGAAAGGAATATGCTTATGTTGTAAATCTTGTCCTACCCAAGAAGAAATATTTCCTAAAGTAGTAGTAGGAGAAGTGAGTGTTTTGGTTTGATGATTTTTTAAAAAATATTGATGATGGTCTTCAAATAATGTAGTGGCACCTCTTGAAGAACCTATATTAATACCTAATAATCCTTTAGGAGTATAATTTTGTAGTGTTTTTCTAGCAGAAAGTATCGCCAGCCATACTGAAGGATCTAATTCTTTATATAATGGATTTTCATTTTTTAAAAGATCGAGTGCTGATATATTTTCAGGATGTAAGGTTCCTTTATAGATAGTCTTTTCCTGTTGGATAAAGCTTTTATGAATTAAATAGCTTTCCCATGGTCGATCTGGTGATAAAGCGGAAATACTTCCGTATTTCATAATGGCTATTTTGTTCATCTAAAAATATTTGAAACAAATATACACAATGCATAAAAAAAACGCTGTGAAAACAGCGTTTTTAATCGTATTGTTAAAAATTAATATAAATCAATTACGTGGTTTCCAATCCATTCATTACAATCATGGAAATTCTCAAAGATATGTGCTTCTGGAATTAGATCAGGAATAATATCAATATTGGACATTAAGTAATGTGGTTGTTCTTTGAGTCCTACTAATAATATTTGAATATCTTTTTTAACTAAATCTAGAATGATATCTTCAAAAGCATATAATCCAGATTGATCCATATAAGGCACATTGTCCATCCGAATTACAACTGTTGAAGCAGTATCTGGTACTTGTCGAGCCAATTGTTGAAATTCAGATGTAAATCCAAAAAATAAAGGTCCGTTTAAATGTTTAACAAATACTTCTTCTCTTAATTTAGGAGAAAGTTCTTTTTCATCTTGCCATGCAATTTCCTCAGCAATAGAAGATACTTTAGACTGATTAGATGTAATATCTCCCATTTTTTTCATGAAAACTAAAGATGCAATGACTAAACCTAATCCTACTGCAAAAACCAAGTCCCAAAAAACAGATAGAATCAAAACGATAATCATAATAATAACTTCAGTTTTTGGCATGTTAGGGATGGCTTTAAGTCCTTTGTAATCCATAACTCCAATACCTACGGTAACTAAGATTCCTGCTAGAACAGCTGCTGGAATTTTAGAAGCAATAGGTCCTAAAGCTAATAAAATGACTAAAAGTAAAACCGCTGCAATCATTCCTGATAAGCGTGTTTTACCACCAGCATTAATATTTACTACAGTACGAATGGTAGCTCCTGCACCTGGAATTCCTCCTATTAAACCTGCTATGCTATTTCCAATACCTTGTCCAATTAATTCTTTATTAGGATTGTGTTGGGTTTTCGTCATGTTATCTGCTACAACAGAAGTTAAGAGGGAATCAATAGCACCTAATAAAGCTAAAGAAATAGCCGTAAAAATATAAGGTGTTATTTTAGGTAAATCAAAATTAGTGAAGATTTCAAAATGGGGTATGGGTAAACCGGTAGGAATTTGTTCGATAGGACGGTAGTTTAAATTAAAAGCAATGGCTGCTCCCGATACAATAAATAAAGCAACTAAAGTACTGGGGATAGTAGTTGTAATTCTTTTAAAACCGTAAATAATAAAAATAGTAGCTAAAGCTAAACCGAATTCAATCCAATTTATATTCTGTAGAGCTCTAGGTACTATTTTTAATGTACCGATAGTTGTTTTGGATATACTTTTTGCTAAATTTTTTGCTTCTATATTGATAACATGATCGGTTATTTTTTCAGCACGTTCAATGGTTTCTTTATAATCTTCTAAAACGAGAATCCCTTCAGCAGCTTCTTCTTGAAGTATTTTTTCAAGAAGTATTTCTTCAGCTTCAGGTTTAAATTGCTCTACAAATTGGGCATCATCTTGAGGATAATATCCAAGAAAAGGTAAAATTTGAGTGATGAGAATCATAACTCCGATAGCAGTCATAAAACCAGAAACTACAGGGTAAGGAATGTATTTTATATATTTCCCAAAACCTAAGATCCCTAATAATACCTGGAAGAGTCCTGCTAAGATAAATACAGTTAGAATATAAGGCAAAGCTTTTTCTACATTTCCATCATTGGCTCCAATAATTCCTGCAATGACAACCATAGATACTGCTGTCATAGGTGCAGTTGGACCTGATATTTGGGTGTTTGTGCCTCCAAATAATGCTGCAAAAAAACCAATCCCAATGGCTCCATATAATCCGGCCGCTGCTCCTAAACCTGAGCTGACACCGAATGCTAACGCTAGAGGTAATGCTACAATTCCTGCTGTAATCCCCCCTAATATATCTCCTTTAAGGTTTGAGAATAACCCTGTTTTATTTGACATAACGACAGATTTTTAATAGTAAATTAAAATGTGATTAAATAGTAGTAGTATAAGGTTAATTTACATAATATTGGGGTGGAGGGGTGGAAATATTGTGAATGTATTTTGAATGATATTGATTTGTATAAAAACAACACAAAGAATTTTGTTTTGTAAAAGAGGTCCCTTGTTGTTCTATATTACTTGATATAAAATCATACCATACCGTTATATTTTTATCATCTTCATTAGAATCTTTTTCAAAATCAATATTTTTTTCAATAGTAATAGAGTCATCACTTCCAAAGAATGGATTAATGTTTTCAATAAGTAAACTAACAATCAAAAAGGTCCTTAAAAAATATTGAGTAAAAATATTCATTATATGTAAATATAAAACAAATATGTGATACTATAAATTTCTTTAGCGCTATTTTAAATCCATTTGATGCTGTATCTGATCTGCTAATCTTTTTGAAGCTCCTTTTCCACCTAATTTTTTATATAATGCCTGATAGTTGTTAAGCATTTCTTGTCGTCCTTTTCCACTAAGCAGTATACCTAATTCCTTTTTTAAATTGTTGGTATTCATATCTCCTTGTAAAAGTTCTTTGGCGATTTCTTTTTCCATAATAAGATTGACAATACCAATATAATCAAGTTTTACTAAGAAATTTTTAGCAATCCACCATGAAACAGGGTCTCCTTTATAGCAGATAATTTCAGGAACGTTAAAAAGTGCTGTTTCCAATGTTGCAGTACCAGAAGTTACTAAAGCTGCATGAGCAATGCTTAATAAATCATAGGTTCTATTTGAAACAAATTTTACTTCATTAGAAACAAATTTTCTATAAAATGATTCCTCTTGAGAAGGTGCACCAGCAATAACAAATTCATAATCCGGATAATGCATTACCATTTCTCCCATTATAGGTAACATGCTTTGTATTTCGCGTGTTCTACTTCCAGGCATTAAAAGAACAATAGGTTTATCAGAGAGATTCAATTCTTTTCGTAATTCTTTAGGGTCATTTTCACGATCTTCAATAGCATCTAGTAAAGGATGACCAACAAACTGTACAGAATAATTGAAGTGATCTTGATACCATTTCTCTTCAAAAGGGAAGATAACATATAATGCATCTACTGTTTTCATAATGGTCTTGGCGCGGTTAGGTTTCCAAGCCCATACAGTAGGTGAAATATAATACAGGGTCTTAATTTTTAGTGTATTTCGAACATAATCAGAAATTCGAAGATTAAATCCTGGATAATCGACTAATATGACAACATCTGGGTTATAATCTTTAATATCTTTCTTACAAAATTTAATATTTTTGAAAATAGTTCTTATGTTTAATATTACATCGATAAACCCCATGAAAGCAAGGTCTTTGTAATGTTTTACAATAGTTCCTCCTTGAGCTTCCATTAGATCTCCTCCCCAACATCTAAATGTAGCCTGAGGATCATTCTTTTTGATTTCCTTCATCATGTTTGAGGCATGTAAATCTCCTGAAGCCTCTCCTGCAACGATGTAATATTTCATCTTTTATTATTAATTTAAATACAAAAATACCAATTGTATTTGAATAAATAAAGGAAAATAAAAAGGGACAAACAATCGAAGATGAAATTCATTCAACGTATAAAAACAACCATTCGTCTATAAAAATAGCATTTTAATCGAAATACAAAAGAGTGTGTTTTAAAAATAAAAGACATTCATACCGTAGTTCAATTACAGTAGTAACTTTTTTTCAAGGTTAAATTAGTTAATTAAGGTTTTCTCCCGATTCATAACAATCGGGAGTTTTTTTATGTATAAATGATTGTTTTCTTATTTCACACAATCAAAAAGTATCATTTAACGTTTGATTATTAAGGGAATTGATTAAAACCTCTTATTTTTGAACCTATAAAAGATTTTAAATGATTAAAAAGATTATAATCCAAGGTTTTTTGTTATTAGGAACGTACAGTTTTGCACAAAGAACGGCTATATATACAGCAAGTGATCAAGATTTTCGAGAGGCTACAGAAGTGTATCATAATCAATCGTATCAATTTGCACAAGATCGTTATCAAGAGATTGCTACCAATCATAGTAAACCACAAGATGTAAGAGAAATTAGTCAATTTTATGTTTCATTATGTGCAGTGAAATTACGTCAAAAAGGGGCATTAGCTCGATTTGAAACATTTGCAAATTCACATCCTGAAAAAGATTATGTACAAGAAGCGTATCAGGATTTGGGAGATTATTTTTATGGAAGAGGAGATTATAAAAATGCATTGTTGTATTATGATAAAACGAATCCAAAGCTGATTAGAGGAAAGAAGGATGAATATGCTTTTCGTGTGGGATACGCTGCATTTTCACAACATGAGTATGATAAAGCTTTACATGCCTTTAAACAAGTTTCCAATCGATCAAAGTTGACTGAAGATGCTAAATATTTTTCAGGTCATATTTTATATCAACAAGAAAAAGCAGAGAAGGCGCGTAAATTATTTAATGAATTAAAAGATTCAGATCAATATAAGGATAAAGTACGCCCTTATTTGTTACAAACAGCTTATAAAAGTTCTGATTATGAAGAGGCAATAGAAGAAGGGAAAGAAATTTTGGCTTCAACCGATCAATCAGGAGTTCAAGAAAAAGAAGCTCAAAAGATAGTGGGAGAGAGTTATTTTAATCAACAAAACTATAAAGAAGCTATTCCTTACTTAGAAGAATATACCAATTCGGGAGTGATTTTGACACCAACCGATTATTATCAACTAGGGTTTTCTTATGATGAAACAGGAAATTATAGTAAAGCGATTGAAAATTATAATAAGATTGTAGCGGGAAAAGATGAAATGGCTCAAAAAGCCTATTATCAATTAGGACATTCATATGTAAAAGAAGGTCAAAAAAATGAAGCTTTAAATGCTTTTAAATCGGCAGCTGAATTAGATTTTGATGCTAAAATACAAGAAGATGCTTTGTATAATTATGCTAAATTAAGTTATGAAATTGGAAATCCTCATAAAACGGTACCAGAAGCTTTGAATGAGTATCTTGTAGTATATCCTAATTCAAATCATACAGATGAAATCCATAAAATGTTGGTGAATTCGTATCAAAATTTAGGAGACTATGCTCAAGCTTATGATGTTTTGAAAACCAAGATTGTTCCTGAAAATCCAAGTTTGAAACCATTAGAAGCTCAAATAGGTTACCAGTATGGAGTTCAGTTATTTAAAAAAGGAAATGATGCAAAAGCAGAAATGATTTTTTCAGAAGTAGCTCAACTTCCTTTAAAATCATCTTATTCAGCAAAATCAGTTTATTGGAAGGGGCAGGCTCAATATAGACAAGGAAATTACAAGGGAGCATTGAAAACATTAAACGATTTTCAAAGTTTAGGATTGCAATCTTCTGAGAATGATCGTGTGGACTATAATAAAGGTTATTTATATTTTAAACTGGGAGATTATAAGAATGCTGCAACGTATTTCAAATCCTATGTAAATCAGGCAAAAGATTCTAATTATAGAAAAGACGCGCAGTTAAGATTAGCGGATAGTTATTATGCTTCAGCACAATTTTGGCCTTCTTTAGAAGAGTATCAAAAGGTTGTAGATGCGAATCATGCGCAAAAAGATTATGCTGCTTTTCAAAAAGGGATGGTATACGGTTTGGTTAATCGTGAAGCAGAAAAGCAGGCCCAATTGGAATCTTTTTTAAAGGAATATCCAAAATCAGACTATTATGATGATGGAATGTATCAACTGGCAAGTACGTATTTTAAAGCTGGGGATAAAGAAAAGGCTATTCAATTATTTACGAAAATGCAAAATGATTTTCCAGCAAGTGAATTGGTTCCTTTTGCTGAATTGAAGAAAGCACAAATTTATTATAATAACGATCAATCAGAAGAAGCATTAGAAGCATACAAAAATATAGTACAAGCCTTTCCTAATACATCTGCTGCACAGGAATCTGTTTTAGGTGTGAAGAAAATTTATACTGAGAATGCCCAAATAGGAGAATATGAAAAGTGGGTAAAAAATATAGGGGTAGAGGTAGATCAAGATGAATTGATGCGATTGAATTATGAAGTAGCAGAAAAACAATTTCATGAAAAGAAATACGACCAAGCTGAAAAATTATTTGAAGAATTTATTACAAAATACCCTAGCTCTGTAAATAGTACAAATGCTTATTATTATAAGGGAGAAAGTGCTTATCAAAGTAATAAAATAGAAAAGGCCATTTCGGCATTTGAGAAAATAAAGAACGATAATAAGTACAGCGAACAAGCCTATCTTCGACTATCTCAAATGTATATGAAAAAGGAAAATAAAGAATTGGCATTAAATTCACTATTAAAATTAAATGAGATTTCTGAAAAAGAAGCCTATCAAAATTTTGCCACAGTAGGAATTATGCGAATCTATCATTTGAATGGAGAAGATGAAAAAGCATTTCCATATGCCGAAAAAGTATTAGAGAATAAACAAGCCTCAGCTTCAGCTAAAGAAGATGCTCAGTTAATTATAGCACGAAATTTAGTAAAAACTAATTTAGATGAAGCCTTGAAATATTACGAAAAACTAAATCAATCAGAAAAAGAAAACATCAAAGCAGAAGTTTTATATTACAAAGCACAAAATCTAGCGAATAAAAAGGCCTATACAAAATCAAATGATGCTATTTTTGAACTAGCTTCTCAATATGGTGCAGAAGCTGAATGGACTGCAAAAGCTTTATTGATTATGGCAGATAATTATCGAGCACTTGAAGATCCATATCAAGCAAATTATACCTTAGAAACTATAATAGAAACGTATCCTGAAATGACGGATATTGTAAATCAAGCCAAAGCCAAACAAAAATTAATTAAGAAGTAATATCTTTGAAAAAAATAGTAACAATGAAAAAAGTACAAATCACTATATTAACCGTTCTAACAGGTTCTTCTTTTGTTTTTTCACAAATAGAACAAGAAACGATTGATGTGGAAAAGTCGTATAATCCAGCGGTTCAAGATGTAGAAAAATTAGACGAGAGCCCAGTGTTTGATAATGAAGTGGAAAAAAATAAACTAGAAGTAAATTATTCTCCTATAAATATTCCAGTTAAGTCTGATTATAAACTATCTTCTATTAACCCTGTGAAATTACCTATAAAAGATAATAATACTTTATATAATAGCTATTTAAAAGGAGGTTTAGGTTTACCTATGACTACTTTATTAGATGCCTATGTTGATTATGAATACGATCGTAACAAACATTTTGGAGCTTTCCTACATCATTTTGGAACGGATTCTGATGTGGATGGTGTTCGTGTAGACGATGATCAATCTCAAAATAGCTTAGAATTATTTTATAAAGCAAATTATGATGATTTAGCTACAAAATTAACTTTAGGATACGATGTTTCCACTTATAATTATTATGGAATAGGAGATCTAAATAGTGTATTTGGAACGAATACAGCTGATCAAATTTATAACACAGTTGAAACAGAGAATAATTATCATACTGCTTATTTAAACTTTGGTTTAGATGGTTATGAAAATCGTATTTTTGATAATTCAGATTTGTTAGTGCGTTATTTTAAAGGAGACTTTAATGCAGATGAAATCTATGCTCGTTTAGATACAGATTTAGCACATGATGGAAAAAGACGTTCTATGCCTTTAAACTCTATTTATTTTAGAGGAAATGCTAATTTGAACTTAGAGTATATTCATACTGATTTTAATGAATCGACTTTTGGAAGTAATACTAAAGCAGGGTTTTTTAAAGCCACTTTAGAACCTACTATGACCATTACAAACGATGTAAACTATATTAAATTAGGATTTGATTTAACGTATAATAATGATTATGAAAATAATCAAAATGATGTTTACATTTACCCCGAAATAGAAGCTATGATTCGGCCAGCTGATGAATTCAATATATATGCGGGAGTTAATGGAGGGTTGAAAAATAATACTTATTATGATTTAGTACAGTCAAATCCGTGGATGGCACCTGGAATTGCTTTGAAATCAACTAATACACGATATAATATTTACGGAGGAATAAAAGGGGTGTTTAATGATGTTTTTCAATATAAAGGAGAAATTTCATATGCTGATATAGATGATTTTATGATGATGGCCAATGTTCCTATTGAAATAAGTACTACTATACCAACTTACCGTTTAGAAAATAGTTTTGGAACCGTATACGGAGATACAAAAAATCTAGCAGTAAAAGGTGAGTTGAATTATGTTGGGATTGATCGTTTAACCACAACGTTAGCAGCTGCTTTTTATAATTATGATGTAGAAGGAAACAACGAAGCATGGAATTATCCTGATTTTACTTCAACATTTACAGCAGAATATAAATTGCTGGATAACAAACTAGCCGTTGGGACCGATATTTATTATATAGGAGAGAGAAAAGATTTGGTGTATGATTATACTACAGGTTCAGCAGTTTCGAATGGTAGAAAAACATTGAATAGTTATGTAGATGCCAATTTAAGAGGTAATTATAATATTAACGATAAATGGGGAGCATTTTTAAAACTAAATAATATTTTTGGAGATTATGAAAAGTTCAAAAATTATGATACACAAGGCTTCCAAATCTTAGGTGGATTTACCTATAAGTTTTCTGTAAATCGTTAGATATTGAGATATAAAAAAACAAAAAAAGTTGTCGAAAAGGACAACTTTTTTTGTTTTTTTATTAAAAACTTAAACGTTTAAGTTTTTAATAAAAATTAACTAATTATAGTTGTTTTTAAGTTAACTACTGATTTTTAATTACTTACTTGTCTTATGTGAATAATTACAATAATGTCATGATTATGGTTTCATTAATGATATGTAATGTCGACCGTTAAAACAATACATTTAATAAAAAAAATAATTATGAATATTACTGGAGTTATTTCATTCATAGGATTTACGGCATTAGTAGCCATAATTTCCTATATGAAAACTAAATCAAAAGAAACGACATCCTCAGAAGGATATTTCTTAGGAGGGAGGAGTTTAACAGGACCGGTGATTGCAGGTTCTTTATTATTAACTAACTTATCTACAGAACAAATTGTTGGTTTAAATGGTAATGCTTATGAGCAGGGGATTTTGGTCATGGCATGGGAAACTTTAGCTGCTGTTGCTATGGTGGTTACAGCGCTATTTTTATTACCACGATATCTAAAAGGAGGAATTACAACCGTTCCTCAGTTTTTAGAAGAACGATATGATAAAATGACCAAAACAATGGTCTCTACTTTGTTTTTATCAGGTTATGTAGTGATTTTTCTTCCTATTGTATTGTACTCAGGAGCGGTAGCGATTAGTACAATTTTTGGTATACCTGAACTTTTAGGAGTGAACAAAACCGTTGCAATATGGATTTGTGTATGGAGTATCGGAAGTATTGGATCCATTTATGCTGTGTTTGGAGGTCTAAGAGCTGTAGCAGTATCGGATACCATAAATGCTATTGGATTGTTGATAGGAGGGTTGTTAATTCCTTTCTTTGGCTTAATTGTGATGGGAGATGGTAGTTTAGGAGAAGGAATTAATAAAATAGTTACAGATCATCCTGAACATATGAACGCTATTGGTTCAGAGGATTCATCTATTCCTTTCTCGACTATTTTTACAGGAATGATGTTAGTCCAATTATTTTATTGGGGAACCAACCAAGCCATTATTCAAAGAGCATTAGGAGCTAAAAATTTAAAAGAAGGTCAAAAAGGATTGTTACTAGCTTCTTTTTTTAAAATCTTAGGGCCTCTTATTGTTGTTTTACCTGGAATCATTGCATTTCATTTATATTCAGGAACTGGATTAGTAGAAAAACCAGATGAAGCTTACCCAGTATTGGTTAAAAATGTTTTACCTACCTATTTGATTGGTTTCTTTGCAGCTGTTTTATTTGGAGCAATTTTAAGTTCTTTTAATAGTGCTTTAAATAGTGCGGTGACCTTGTTTGGAGTAGATATTTATAAAGAACATATTAACAAAGATGCTTCAGATAGAGAGACAGTTGCCGCAGGGAAAAAATTTGGAATTGTATTGGCTGTTTTATCGATGCTTATTGCACCTTTAATTATGTATGCCTCTGATGGGTTATTTGGATATCTACAAGAAGTGAACGGTTGTTATAGTATTCCTATTCTTACTATAATTGTTGTAGGGTATTTAACACGATATGTTCCAGCAATAGCCGCGAAAATAGGATTAACTTTAGGTTGTGTTTTATATATCATTAGTCAGTTTATAGTAAAACCATATATAGTTGGGGAAGAAGGATATCCACATTTTTTACATGTGATGGCTATTTTGTTCGTTATGAACGTGATTATTATGTTAGTTATTGGAAAACTAAATCCTAGAGAGGAAGCTTTTGTTCTCGAAGATTCAGGAAAAGTGAATATAATACCATGGAAATATGCTTCGACTGTTGGGGCAGTAATTTGCTTGGTAGTAGTAACGATCTACTGGTATTTTTCTTAATAAAAGATCTCTAAAATAAAACACATGAAACGTATTATACAATTTATAATTCCTTTAGGAGGGATTATATCCACACCATTAATAGCACAGAGTGAACAAGACTCTATACAATTATTAAAAAAGCAAATAGAACAACTCGAATCAAATAAAACAGCTATTCAGAAAATAAGTGAACGATTAGCAAAGTTTGAAAATCATTCTTTAACACCAACAGGTTATTTTCGTACTACGATGGGGACTAGTGAAGGAGGAGAAACTCAAGCTTTTTTTCAGGCTCCAGGAGCACAGTCTAAGTACCGTATGGGGAATGAAGCTGATACTTATGCTGAATTTGCTTTAAAATATAAATATCAACTTAAGGAAGAAGGAACTTCTTTTGAAACCATGTTTCGTATGAGAGGATGGTCTGCAAAAGGCGACAATATGAATTGGAAATTGGATGATATAGGAGAATTTTATGTCAAAATGAATGATATCTATAAAGATATTGATGTTTGGGGAGGGAGAAGATATTATTATCGGATGTCGACTCATATTATTGATCATTTTTGGTTAAATCCAGGTGAAGGTTCAAATGTTGGTTTTGGAGTAGAAGGGTTGAGAGGTAAAGATAAAGAAGATGATATTAAAATTGCATTATTTGAATATGAAATGGATGGAGTAACGCGTCCTGATGGTCAATCTATATCCTCTTCAGAGGATTATATACAATCGTATGTTTTAGATGCTCGTTGGGTAGATATTCCATTTAATAAAGATGGTCAAATGAATATCTGGGGGCAATATTCTGCTCGAACTTCAAACGAAGCTTTAGGGTTTGATTCAAAACAAGGTTTTGGAGTAGGGTTTTGGCACAATCAAAAGAAGTTATTTGGAGGAAAAGCCAATAATATCTTTTATGGAAGCTTTCGACAAGGAACTTCGGTATATCAAACAGGTTATGATATAACACCTGTTTATGAAAACTTTGGAGGAAGTTCCGATATCATACGATATGATTTGGACAAAGCCAATTTATGGGAGTTTTCTAATAACTTTTTGTATGAATTAGATGAAAGGTTTGCTGTTAATTGGATTTTGTTATTTAGTCAAGAAAATAGAGGAGTAACACCGTATAATTATAATACAGGAGAAGTAACAGGGAAAGGAAAGCAAATTAATTGGTTTAGTACTGGATTTAGAGCGGAGAAGTATTTGCATAAACATTTAAGTTTAGCTTTAGAAACAGGTTTTGATTATGTAGATAACCAAATTACAGATCAAAATGGGTGGCTAACGAAAATTACTTTTTCACCTGAAATACGTTGGAATTACGGGTTTTATACAAGGCCAGTTATTCGTCCTTTTGTTACCTATGCCTTTTGGCCTGATAATTTTGAAGGTAGTGTGGGAAATCAATTTGGAACAGCTCCTTATGGAGATAATACGGATGGATTTGTTTTTGGTATTAATATAGAAGCTTGGTGGTAGTAAATTATTTCTTAAAGTATATAAAAATATAATTAATATCATAATAAAAAATCCTAATAAAACTATTAGGATTTTTTATTTTTGCAAATATGAAGTTGAAAGTTTTGTCAGACAAAATAGTGTTTCCATCAGTTGATGGAGTTGGTGAACACGGTATTGTAGCTATAGGGGGGGATCTTTCAGTTAAACGATTAAAACTAGCATATCAAACAGGTATCTTTCCCTGGTTTAATGACGATGAACCCATTATGTGGTGGTCTCCTGATCCACGTTTTGTATTGTATCCGAAAGATCTAAAGGTTTCAAAGAGTATGCGTAAAATATTACGAAATGAAACATTTACGATAACCTATAACCAAAATTTTAAGGAAGTTATTCAAGCGTGCCAGAAAATTCCGAGAGAGGGGCAAGAAGGAACCTGGATAACAGATAATATGGTTAAAGCATATGTAGAGTTACATAAAGAGGGTTGGGCAAAAAGTGTTGAAGTATGGAAAGATGATAAATTGGTAGGTGGTTTGTACGGTATTGATTTAGGAAATGTTTTTTGTGGTGAAAGTATGTTTTCAAAGGTAAGCAATGCTTCTAAAGCAGGTTTTATTACTTTTATAGAAGAGAAATTGAATCAATATGAAGTGATTGATTGCCAGATACACACTGACCATTTAGAAAGTTTAGGAGCAAAAGAAATACCACGAGAATTATTTTTATCATATCTAAAATAAAAAAACGCCAAGCAAAGCTTGGCGTTTTAAATGAGAACAATTTATGTATTAATTTGAAGCTTTTTTCCCAGCTCCAAAGTTTTTAGAAATTCCAAATCCTACTTCTTTTCCAAAGTTAAAATTGAAATTATCAGCATCGTAATTAGTACCGCTTAAGTTACTATATTCAATACCACCAATATTGAAGTTCAAACCAAAACCATTTCTCATGTTAATAAATAAAGCAGGAACTAAATCAGTATAAAGCCCGTCAGCAGAATATTGCTCAATTCCAGCTAAATCGTTAGCTAAATATTGGTAACCAACACCTAAATCAGCAAAAACTGAAAAAGTATTGTTTAATGGCATACTATAACGTAAGAAACCACCAATTTTTTGATTTTGCTCATAAGCATCTGCATTTACAGTATTATTTGAAACTGTACCATCAGATTCTTTATATGACCACTCAGCACCTAAAGTTAAATGATCTGTAAATTGGTAACCAATTTTAGGATTTAAGGTTAATGTACTTCCATCAGCATTGTTAATTTCAGTATCTGAATAACCCACTTCTCCTGCTACTAATATTGTGTTCTTTTGTGCTGTTGCAAAAATTCCTGTTGCAATTAAAGCAGCACTTAAAATTATTTTTTTCATATTTAAAGTATTTTAAATCAATTTTTTAATTATTTTAAACCAAAGTTTTTCGAGATTCCAAATCCAACTGATTTACCGAAACTTGCATTGAAATCACTTCTTTCATAATCGTAACCATCACCGTCTAATTGACTGTAACCAATGCTTCCAATATTGAAGTTTAAACCAAAACCATTTTTCATATTAATGAATAAACTAGGTGTAGCAGATACATAATAACCATCTGCATCATTATTAATTGTTTGATTTTTTACTTCAGATCGTTGGTATCCTCCTGCAAAATCAGTAAAGAAAGCAAATCGCTCATTTAAAGGTAAAGTGTAACGAACAAAACCTCCTAATGAGAAATCATTAGTTTCTTGATCTAAATTTTTATCCTCGAATCTTCCCATCGTCGACTCAACACCAACTGTCCAGTGGTCTGTAAATTGGTATCCTACTTTAGGGCTAAAGTCATAAGTTCTGGTATTGTCTGAATCATTTTTTTCATAACTTACGTTACCTCCAACAAGTAGTGTGTTTTTTTGCGCTGAAACAGTAACGACTGTTCCTAATAGCAGTGCGCTAAAAATTAATCTTTTCATAATGTATAACTATTTGTTTTACGGGGCTAATCTATATATTTTATAATTTTGCTTATATTTTAATTTTATTATGATAGCATAACAAAAAAGTATTTTTTTTACGATGTTTTTAATAATGAATTAAAAAATTATTTACTGTAAATAAAAAATTAACAGTAAATTTGTGAGATTAATAAAAATAGACTCTATTTGTTAATTTTTCAGAATAAAATAGGGCTATTTCTTAAAGTGCATAACGTAATTGGCTGGTATTTATATACATATTCCGTACTGTAGAAAAAAGTGTCATTATTGTGATTTTCATTTCTCAACTGTGTTAAAAACACAAAAAGAGATGGTTTTAGCTATTAATGAGGAATTGATTTTAAGGAAGAATTATTTATCTGAAGAGATTGAAACAATCTATTTAGGAGGAGGAACACCTTCTATTTTATCAAATGATGAAATTGAAATTATTTTTGAAACTATTTATAAAAATTATAAGGTGTCAAATAATGTAGAAGTTACTTTGGAAGCAAACCCCGATGATTTAACTCAAGAAAAAATACAATTCTTTCAAAATACTCCAATTAATAGATTCAGTATAGGAATTCAATCGTTTTTTGATTCGGATTTACAGTTTATGAATCGTGCTCATAATGCAAAAGAAGCGATACAGAGTATTGAAAATGTAAAGAAAGTGGGTTTTGATAATATAACCATCGATTTGATATATGGAGTACCCAATTCTAAGAATTGGAAGCAGAATTTAGAAATATTTTTTGATTTGGATATTCCACACTTATCATCTTATGCGTTAACAGTAGAAGATAAAACGGCTTTAAGTTATTTAATAAAGACAAAAAAGGTACAACCAGTTGATGATGTACAACAGGAACGTGAATACAATCAATTAATAGAAGCTGTTAATACATATCATTTTGAGCAATATGAGATTTCTAATTTTGCAAAAGATGAAAAATATTCAAAGCATAATGCAAATTATTGGAAATCGAAGCCGTATTTAGGTATTGGCCCGTCGGCACATTCATTTAATGGTAGGAGTAGGCAATGGAATGTAGCCAACAATACACGTTATATAAAGGAATTACAAAATCATACATTACCATCGGAGGTTGAAACACTTACTTTGAAAGATCAGTTTAATGAAAAAGTAATGATTGGTTTAAGAACAAAATGGGGAATTGATTTGGCTCAAATTAGAGATCTGGGAGTACAATTTGAAGAAAAATTATTAATTTTATCAAAGTCGTATATTGCTGAAAATAAATTGATTGAAAAAAATGGATTTTTAATTTTAAATCCTGAATATCGCTTTTTTGCAGATGGAATTGCTTCTGATTTATTTATGATTGAATAGTTTTTGTTTTTTTTAAAATAAAATCTCAATCAAAATAATTAAATTGCGTTCCTATGTCGAATTTAGATTCTAAAAAATCAAAATATGATCGGGCTTATTTAAAAATGGCCTTAGAGTGGGCAAAGCTTTCTTACTGTAATCGAAAAAAGGTTGGAGCACTACTAGTAAAAGATAGAATGATTATTTCAGATGGATATAATGGAACTCCTAGTGGCTTTGAAAATTTATGTGAAGATGAAGAAGGTTATACAAAGTGGTATGTTTTGCATGCAGAAGCAAATGCGATATTAAAAGTTGCTGCTTCTACACAATCTGCTGAAGGAGCTACCCTTTATATCACATTATCACCGTGTAAAGAGTGTAGTAAATTAATTCATCAATCAGGAATAAAAAGAGTTGTTTATATTCGAGAATATCGTGATACGACGGGAGTAGAATTATTAAGAAAAGCAGGTGTTGAAGTAGAACATTTTTCAGAAGAATTATTAAAAGATGCGTAAGTTATTTGATAATGGGTATGGTCCCTTAATATTATTGACAGCAGTCCTTTTTGGATTTTCTGTAGGCGTGTTTTTTATAAAATTTAACCCTCAATATGGTTTAATAAGTAAGAATCAAAAAAAAATGCAAGACCTAATCTATGTAATCGAAAATGATTATGTAGATGAAGTAAATACAGATTCCATTGTAGATAAAACCATTGATGCTATTCTTTCTGAGTTAGATCCTCATTCAAAATATATAGCTCCTGAGCTAACTCAAATGGCAGAAGACGATTTAAATGGAGAGTTTGTTGGGATAGGGATTTCTTATTTAAGAATGAACGATACTATTGTGATTCAACGAGTTTTGGAAAACAGTCCTAATCAAGGGAAAATATTTACAGGAGATAAATTACTTTCTGCCGATCAACATCCCTTAACAGGGGATAGCATTCATTTTGCTTCGAAATACTTAAAAGGAATTGAAAATACAAAAGTAAAGGTAAGTTTGATTCGTGGTCAAGATACCATCACTCAAAATTTAGAGCGAAAAAAAATTATAAATAGTCCAATTCGAGCCGCTTATATGATAAATGATTCTATAGGTTTTATTAATTTGAATACATTTACCTATAATTCAGGGGACTTGATAAGCAATGCTATTGATGATTTGAAAATCCAAGGTATGAAAACGTTGGTTTTAGATCTTCGAGGAAATGGAGGAGGTTTTTTACGTGAAGCCAAGAAGATAGCAGATGAGTTTCTAGCTGATCAGAAGGTTATGTATTATGTGAAAGGTAGAAAGAATAAAAAAGAAGAAACAGTTGCTACCAAAGAGGGTGATTTTGAACAAGGTAAATTGTATATTTTAATTGATGAAGAATCCGCTTCAGCAAGTGAATTGTTGGCAGGGGCTATTCAGGATCAAGATCGAGGAATTATTGTAGGAAGAAGATCTTTTGGAAAAGGGTTGGTTCAACAAGAAATGGAACTTTCCGATGGATCAAAAGTTCGCTTGACTACGGCACGTTATTATACACCAACTGGACGATCCATTCAAAAAGCCTTTTCCAAAGGAGAGAAAGGAGTCAAAGCCTATCAAAATGAAAGTTTTGAACGATATCACTCTGGAGAGATGTACTTTGTAGATAGTATCAAAATTAACGATTCATTGAAGTTTAAGACACCTAAAGGTAAAGTTGTTTATGGAGGTGGTGGTATAATCCCTGATGTATTTGTAGCTGTTGATACCTTATCAGTAGGGGATTGGTATTATTTACAACAAGGGAGAGCTAATATTTATGATTATACAAATCGTTATATTTTAGAAAATAAAGAGCAATTAGCTCAGTGGAATATAGAAACTTTTAATACAAAATTTGATCAAGAAAAGGTGTACAAAGAATACCTTAAAAAGTTTAAAAAAGTAGGAAAAGTTTCTAAAGCAGATCAAGAAAAAATTCAGCAATTACTCAAAGCTCTTATTGCACGAAATTTTTATGGAGATGAAGCTTATTTTAAAATTTATAACCATTCTGATAATACAATAAAAAAAGTATTGGAATTAGAAAAAACACTAAATTAAATGAATAGTAAATCTATATTTTACTTACTACTACTATTATTATTTGTTCAGTTTACTAATGCCCAGCAATCCCAAGATATTATTGGAAGTTGGAGTGGGTGGTATGAAGAAGGACAGAAAAACTATGATGTTCGTCTTGAAGTAGAACGTTTTAATGGAATCGTTTATGAAGGAACCATAACGTTAGTCTATGATGATAAAGAAGCTCAATTTAGTATAGAAGGAGATCTTGAGAATAATATTTTTTTGATTAATGAAAGAGATATGATTAGTCAATATGCACCTGAATATATTGTAAACCCACAATGGTGTAAGGCTGATTATGAATTTACATTTTCAAATCTAGGAGATCGTTTTCAATTGAAAGGAATAGCCAAAGTTCCAGAAGTGAATATAGCCTACATTAGAGGTATAAAAACCTATAATTCACCTAACTGTATTTATTTTGAAAAAGGAGAAATTAAGCTGCAAAGAAAAAATCTATCATATGAAGGTGATGTGTATTTGGAGAAGCAAAAAGAAAAGGTAGTATATGTACGAAAAAAAGGAGCGAATCCAATTGATATCATTACCGGAGAATTAATAGGGCAACCAAAGGAATATGAAAAAGTAGTGATTGGAGGAACTAATCCAACCACACGTTATAATAAAGAAGGTAAGCGTTTGGCTACTCCAAATTCAAAACCAAGAGTTGTTTATCAGAAAAAAGAAAAAACAGTAGAGGTAGATTCAACACAATTGGTAGAAATAAAAAAAGATGCTAAAAAAAGATGGCTTACTCGCTTTAAAGAAAAAGTTTTTAGAAAGAAAGGAGAATCAATAACTGATGAAAATAAAGTAGTAGCTACCAATACACCCAAAAAAGCTGAAGTAAAGTCAGCAAATGAAAAACCTAAGAAAAGATGGCTTACCAATATCTTTAAAGGAAAAGAAGAAGATAGTGTAGTGGTTGTAAAAAAAGATTCTTTGATTGAAGATAAGAAAGTACCTGTAGTTGATACGGTTAAAAAAATTGATTTAACAGAAAATCAAGGAAGGGAAGTAATAGAGGCAAAGATGATAGAATCTGATGAAGGAATTGCACAAATTCAGGTTTGGGACAATCGAAGTGTAGACGGTGATATTATTTCCATTTATCATAATGGGAAATTAGTTGAAGAAAATATTAGTTTATTAAAAGAAAAAAAGGAACTTTCCATTACACTTGATAAAGGAAAAAATGTAATCGTTATGCATGCTGTAAATTTAGGAGAAATTCCTCCTAACTCAGCAGCAATGAATATTAGTACTGGAGAAAAAAAATATTCTATGGTATTAACTTCTGATACTAAAAAGAGTGAATCTATAGTGATTTATTATTATCCTTAATTTCAAACTATAGAGCGTTAATTATTATGAACTATTTACTTAAAACGTATAGAATATGGCTAAAGACCCCGAAGATTGGAAAAGTAAATTAGGAGGAATGGTTTTTTCTACTAATGAGAATTATGAATTTGATTCAGAAGAGGAAGAAGAAACCTTAGAAGTAGCAGAACAACAATTGATTGCTAAGCTAGAAAAAAAAGGAAGAGGAGGTAAAACAGTTTCAATAGTAGAAGGTTTTATAGGAAGTAGAGAAGATTTAAAAGTTTTAGCTAAGGAATTGAAAACTCATTGTGGAACAGGAGGTTCTGTAAAAGATAACACGATTATCATTCAAGGGAATGTACGTGATAAAATAATGGAATACCTAAAAAAGAAAGGATATCATGTCAAACGAGTAGGAGGATAGAGTATAGACTTCTTACCTATGTGTGATGTGCTCCAAAATCTTAAATTATAGAAAAACTATTATGAAAATAAAAGAATCTGAATTAATATTAAATAATGATGGAAGTATTTATCATGTAAATTTACGTCCAGAACATTTGGCTGATACGGTTATTTTAGTTGGAGATCCTAATAGAGTACCTAAAGTATCGGCATTTTTTGATAAAATTGAGTTTCAAAGAGAAAAACGTGAAATGGTCACTCATACGGGAACGTTTAACGGAAAGCGTTTTACGGTTATATCCACTGGAATGGGACCAGATAATATTGATATTGCTTTAACAGAGTTAGATGCCGTAGCTAATGTCGATTTTGAGAAAAGAGAAATCAAAAAAGATTTAAAGTCGCTAACCTTTGTTCGAATGGGGACTTCAGGTTCATTTCAAGCAGATATTCCTGTAGATTCATATGTTGCAGCAGAATATGCTATAGGTTTTGATAACGTAATGCATTCTTATGATACTCCAGATAATTTTTTTGAGAAAGATATTGAAGACGCTTTTATACAGCATACTCAATGGGATTCGAAAATGGGAAGACCGTATGTGATTAAAACAGATTCGAATTTAGTCAATTCATTACTTGGAGAAAATACTGTAAAAGGTTTTACAGGAACAGCAGGTGGTTTTTATGGCCCACAAGGACGTGAAATTCGTTTACAGGCTAAAGATCGTACCTTGAATGATAAAATTTCAACTTTTCAACATAATGATTTGAGAATTACAAATATGGAGATGGAAACATCCGCAATTTATGGATTGTCGAAATTATTAGGACATAAAGCATGTTCAATGAATTGTATTATTGCAAACCGAGCTACTCAAACTTTTAGCCAAGATCCATATGCTTCGGTCAAAAAGATGATTGAGTATACTTTAAATAAAATGTCAGATTTATAAATTACAATCATGAAAAGAATTACTTGCTTAATTTTATTAATTAGCTCTACTTTAATTTTTGCACAAGAAAATACAGATAGTATTCAAATTATAAGTCGTGTGAAGGAATACGCTAATCTTATAGAAAATAAAGATTTTGATCAAGTATTAGAGTATGTATCTCCAAAAATATTTGAGGTCGTTGAAAAAGAAACCATGTTAGGTATTTTTGAGAAAACAATGAATGCAGAAGAATTTGAAATAGCTTTTGATTCTTTTGATGTAAAGGGAATTTCTAAACCTTTTCTTTTTGATAAAGATGTTTACTATGATGTTGAAACAGAATCTATTATTACAATGAAAGTTGTAGATGGAAAGTTAGAGGGAAATATAGGGCTTCTTATTGCAATGATGACACAACAATATGGTGATGAAAATGTGAGTTATGATAAAGAGACAAAAAGTATTACGATGAAAAAAGAGTCAAATATGTTAGCTATACAATACCAAGGAGATAAAACATGGTATTTCATCACAATTGATAAAGGGCAAAAAACACTAGCTAAAATGGTAGTTCCTGAAGGAGTAATAGATCATTTTAGTCTTTTTAGATAAAAAATAAAAGAAGCCTATTATTGAGGCTTCTTTTTTTATATAAGATAATATCATTAAAGATCACTTTCATAGAGTTTCTTTTAACCATTTAAAAAATTCATTTTGCCAAACGATACCATTTTGAGGTGTTAAAATCCAGTGATTTTCTTCAGGGAAATATAAGAAACGACTTTTCAATCCTTTTAATTGAGCGGCAGTAAAAGCTTCCATCCCTTGATTTTCAGGTACTCGATAATCTTTTCCCCCATGAATAACCATTATAGGAGTGTCCCATTTATCAACGTAGTTGATAGGGTTGAAATCTTGATAAGTTTTGGTTGCTTTTTTATCCCAATAAGCTCCTCCTAAATCATAATTTGCAAAGAATAATTCTTCTGTAACGCCATACCAAGACGTCATGTTAAATAATCCACAATGTGAAATAAATGTTTTAAAACGTTTATTATGAATTCCAGCTAACATGTATACCGAATAACCTCCATAACTTGCCCCAACAGCTCCTAGACGGGTTTCATCAACATAAGGTTCTTTAGCAAGAGTATCAATCGCTGCAAAATAATCTTGCATAGGTTGTCCTCCCCAATCTTTAGAAATAGCATGGTTCCATTCTGTTCCAAAAGAAGGTAACCCTCTTCGGTTAGGCGCAACCACAATATAACCCTGAGCAGCCATTAATTGAAAGTTCCATCTAAAACTATAAAATTGAGAAACGGCACTTTGTGGTCCTCCTTGACAATATAACAATGTTGGGTATTTCTTTTTAGGATCAAAATCAGGAGGATAGATGACCCAAGTTAACATTTTTTTACCATCTGTAGTTTTGATCCAACGTTCTTCAATAGTACTCTTAGCTATGTTAGAATATATTTTGTCATTTACGTGAGATAATTGGGTTTGCTCTCCTGATGATATATTGACTTTATAAATTTCTGTTGCATGATTCATGTCTTGACGTCCACCTACTAAATAATCATTGATTAAGTGAATACTTGTATAATTATGTTTTCCATCTGTAATCTGACGGATTTTTTTTGTATCAATTTTTAATTCAAACAATTGATAAGTAGCTTGAATAGCCGCTAAAAAATACAAGGTATTAGAATCTTTTCCCCATATAAAATCAGAAACTGTATTGTCCCAATCTTTAGTGAGGTTAATTTTTTTATTATGGTGGTTTTTATCAAGTAATATAATATCATTTTTATCAGCTTCATAACCTGCTGTTTTCATTTGCAAGTAAGCAAGAAGTGTACCGTCATGATTAAACTTTGGAGTAGTATCGTATCCTTTATTGTTAGGAGTAAGATTTACTGTTTTGTTAGTTGAGGGATTATAAAGATATAAATCGGTATTGGTACTTTGAGCAGCTTTTTTACCGTCTTCTTTTTTAGAAACATAAACCAATTCTTTACCATTTGGGCTCCATTCTACAGATGATATATTATGAGGTTCATTGGGTGTGATATCAAATGCTTCATCATATGCTTTTAAATCTTTAGAAATAAAAACATGAGAAAATTCTCCATTTTCCCAAGTATCCCAATGACGATACATTAAATCATTATAAATTTTAGCATTGGCTTTTGTTAAATCAGGATAATAGTCTTGAGCAAATACTTTTTCTTCTTTAACGGGTTTAGTAAAACTAATATAATCTTGATCAAGTTGTAGTCCACTAAGTGTTGTATTTAGTATTTCTTTTGATGTACGGTTATTAATATCAAAAGAATAGGTCTTACCATCTTTAGTATATAAAAAAGTATGATTATTAATAAAAGTAATAGCCTTTTCACTATCAGTAGTTTTGGTGAGTTGGGTTGTTTTACCGTTCAAGTCTAGAAGATAAAGATTTCTAGAACTAGTATTCTCTTGAACATTAAATCGGGTATCTCCAAAGATAATTTTACCATTATCAGAGATAGCATCAATTTTTACACGTCCAATCTCCCAAATTTTTTCAGGAGTCATCTTTTCTTGTCCATTCATAAGGATAGTTATTAAAAATAAAGTGCAAACAATTAAGTTCTTCATAAGGAATAGTATTTAAGTTTTAAAGATACAAGAATATTGTGAAAAGGATTCATTAGAAATAATAAAAAAACCCCACTAGATATTTTCTAGTAGGGGCTACGAGTGTGTTCAATTCAATAGTTGTTGTTAAAGTTATCTCCGTGTCGTTCTTTTCTTATAAGTTTGTTGAGCCCAATTGTAATCTGCCTTTTTGATTAATTTATCAGATCCCTCAGATACCCATTTTCTTCTGTTTTTGGTGCCTACATAATCTTGAAATAAGTATAACTTTCCATTTTTTATTTCATATGATTTTGGATCAATATCAGTTTTGTCGTTATGAGCCATTTCATAAGAACACCATCCTCCATATTGAGGAACAAATTTTGAAGGATTATTCTTAAATATTTTTAAGTTTTCTTGAGATGAGAATAGAAACTTTTGTTGCAAATATTCAGTAGAATATAAATGCTTCCCTTTGACAGGATTTTTACCAAAATAGGAAACAACATCATATCCGTGTGCTATTGCTCCTTTAGTTGTATTAAACTCAACTTTCTGAGCTGAAACGATTAAAAAGGGTAACGTCATTAATAAAAAACCCAAAATTTGTTTTTTCATGAAATATATAATGTCAAAATTGATTTCTAAAAACAAATTTCATGTATAAAGTTAACATTTGGGATAGAATTACTATTGATTCATGAAAACGTTCGATCTATAGTTTGATTTTCTCGATAACTTATAAAGTCTCACCTTCATTTTTCATGGATAATTCAAACCAACGTTCAGATTTTTCTTCAATAGTTGTATTCAAAATACCTAATTTTTCTGAAAGATCATTAATTTGTTCAATAGAGAGTGAAGTATCATGAAATTGATTTTCTAAATTAATTTTCTCAAGTTCTAAGCTTTCCAATTCTTTTTCTAGTTTTTCAAACTCTATTTTTTCACCATAGGTTAATTGAATTTTTTTCTGTTTTGGAGCTTCTTTGGTATCTTCTTCTATGTTTTTTTTGAGTTCTTTTACTTTTTTCTCTAGTTGTTCTTCATAAATTCTATATTCTGAATAACTTCCAATAAAAGTGTCTACTATTCCTTCTCCTTGAAAGACAAATAATTGGTCTACAATTTTATCCATGAAATAACGATCATGTGAAACGACAATTAAACATCCTGGAAAATCAATTAAAAATTGTTCTAAGACATTTAGAGTGATAATATCTAAATCATTAGTTGGTTCGTCTAGAATTAGAAAATTAGGGTTTTGAATTAAAACTGTACATAAATACAAACGTTTACGTTCACCTCCACTTAATTTTTCTACGAAATCATATTGTTTTTTTCGAGAAAATAAAAATCGTTCTAGCAATTGTTCCGCTGAAATCTTTCGTCCTTTTGTGAGCGGTATATAATCTCCAAATTCACGAATAACTTCGATAACCTTTTGTCCATCTTTAGGTTGTATTCCTGCTTGTGTGTAGTATCCAAATTTAATTGTGTCACCAATCACAATTTTACCAGAATCAATAGGTATTTGCTGTGTTAATATATTTAAAAAGGTAGATTTACCTGTTCCATTTTTTCCAATAATACCAATTCGATCCCCTTTTTTAAAATTATAGTTGAATTTTTCTAGAATTTTTTTATCACCAAATGCTTTGTTGAGGTTATGTAACTCTACAATTTTATTCCCCATTCGTTCCATGTTGATTTCTAATTCAACTTGAGAATCATCGCGTCGTTGATGTGCTATTTTTTTTGTTACGTGAAAATCGTCAATTCTCGATTTAGCTTTTGTTCCACGGGCTTTGGGTTGTCGACGCATCCATTCTAATTCTTTTTTAAAAAGATTTTTAGCTTTTGCAATTGTAGCCTGTTCTGATGCAATTCGTTCTTCTCGTTTTTCTAAATAAAATGAATAATTTCCTCGGTAACGATATAATTTTCCATCATCTAGTTCTAAAATATCATCACAAACACATTCTAAAAAGTAGCGATCATGTGTTACCATGAAAAGTGTGATCTTTTCACGTTTTAAATAATCTTCCAACCATTCAATCATTTCTAAATCTAAATGGTTTGTGGGTTCATCCAGTATAAGTAAGTCAGGTCGTTCAATTAATAGTGTAGCTAAAGCAACTCTCTTTTTTTGCCCTCCTGATAGGGTTTTAATAGGAGTATTTAAATCTGTAATTTTTAATTTGAATAGGATTTGTTTGTATTGTGCTTCAAAATCCCATGCATTTAATTGATCCATTTTTTCAAAAGCCTTCTGATAGCGTATAGTATCTTCAGGAGTTAAAACAGCTTTTTCGTATTCTTGTAATACTTTTAAAATAGGATTTTCTGATGCAAATAAGCATTCCATTACAGTAAGTGTTGGATCTAGTTTAGGTTCTTGAGAAAGAAACTGAACATTTAAATTCTTGCGTTGGGTTATTTCTCCAGTATCAGGTGTATCCATTCCAGCTAATATTGTAAGAATAGAAGTTTTTCCACTACCATTCTTTGCAATTAAAGCAATTTTTTGATCTTGATTTATGTAAAAAGAAATATCTTCAAATAAAGTTCGATCACCATAGGATTTTGAAATAGTATCTACTGTAATGTAATTCATAAAAGCAAAGTTAAACTTAATTTTCTGGTTTTGTTCTTATAGATACAAATAAACCTCGACATAACTAGATTATGACGAGGTTTAGATGAAAAAAATAGTGGGGGGACTATATTTTATTCAATTAGTTAGGGATATTATGTGTGATAAAATAATTTGTGATATAAATTAAATACAATTCAAATATAAACTCTATTTATAAAACATCATATATGAAATAGATGAAATGTTGATTAATGTAGTTGAAAAGAATATTTAGGAAGGTAATGTCCTAATTAAACTATGTTAGAAAAGATAAATAATTAAAAAACAGGTGGCTTTATTATTCTTGTAAAGAATTAGATATCTCATTTATCTAGAATATTATTTAGATAAAGTAATTTGGAATAGAAATTTATATGCAGAATAGTTCCTGTGTTTATAAAAGAATAAACCTTAGAAAATCATGAAATACAATCAAAAAAAATGTATTTTTGCATTTCTTAAAGAAATAGAATGAAGAACATAAGAAATTTTTGTATTATAGCTCATATTGATCATGGAAAAAGCACTCTTGCCGATCGGTTATTAGGACATACTCAATCGGTGACGGAAAGAGAAATGCAAAACCAGCTATTAGATGATATGGATTTAGAACGTGAACGAGGTATCACGATTAAATCACATGCTATACAGATGGATTATGAATTAAATGGAGAGCAATATATCTTGAATTTAATTGACACTCCAGGTCATGTGGATTTTTCTTATGAAGTATCTCGTTCAATTGCTGCCTGCGAAGGGGCTTTGTTAATTGTAGATGCTGCTCAAAGTATTCAAGCTCAGACTATTTCAAATTTATATTTAGCTTTAGAAAATGATTTAGAGATCATTCCTGTTTTAAATAAAGTGGATTTACCAAGTGCCAATCCAGAAGAAGTAACAGATGACATTGTAGATCTTTTAGGTTGTGATCCTTCGGAAGTTATTCATGCAAGTGGAAAAACAGGTTTTGGTGTAGATAAAATATTAGAAGCCATTATAGAGCGTGTTCCAGCTCCTGAAGGAGATTCTGAAGCACCTTTACAAGCGTTAATTTTTGATTCGGTATATAATCCATTTCGAGGAGTAGAGGCCTATTTTAAAGTAGTAAATGGTAAAATTCGTAAAGGCCAAAAAGTGAAATTTATGGCGACGGATAAAGAATATAATGCAGAAGAAATAGGGACCTTAAAATTAAAGCAAGAGCCTAAAAGTGTGATCGAAACAGGAGATGTAGGATATATTATTTCAGGAATCAAAACTGCTGTAGATGTAAAAGTAGGAGATACTATTACGACGGTGAATAATCCTTGTGATGTACCCATTGAAGGTTTTGAAGAAGTGAAACCTATGGTGTTTGCGGGAATTTACCCCGTGGATACAGAAGATTATGAAGAATTAACTTATTCTCTTGAAAAGTTGCAATTAAATGATGCTTCCTTAACATTTGAAAAAGAAAGTTCAGCAGCATTAGGTTTTGGTTTTCGTTGTGGTTTCTTAGGAATGTTACATTTAGAGATTATTCAAGAACGTTTAGAGCGAGAATTTAATATGACGGTTATTACAACCGTTCCTAACGTTTCCTATCTTGCCTATTCAAAAAAACACCCTGAAGTTCCTATTACAGTAAATAATCCAAGTGATTTACCTGATCCAAGTGGTTTAGATAAGATAGAAGAACCTTATATAAAAGCTTCTATTATTACTAAGGCAGATTATGTAGGGGCGGTAATGTCACTTTGTATTGATAAAAGAGGTGATATTGTGAATCAAACTTATTTAACACAAGATCGTGTTGAATTAATTTTTGATATGCCTTTAGCAGAAGTTGTTTTTGATTTTTACGATCGTCTAAAAACTATTTCAAGAGGCTATGCTTCTTTTGATTATTCTCCAATTGGAATGCGTCCTTCAAAATTAGTACGATTGGATGTATTAATAAATGGCGATGTAGTGGATGCACTTTCTGCTTTAGTTCATTTTGATAATGCCTATACAATTGGTAAAAAAATGTGTGAGAAATTACGTAAGTTAATTCCACGTCAACAATTTGATATTCCAATTCAATCTGCAATTGGGGCAAAAATTATCTCACGAGAAACCATAAAAGCATTACGTAAAGATGTAACAGCAAAATGTTATGGAGGAGATATTTCTCGTAAACGTAAACTATTAGAAAAGCAGAAAAAGGGAAAGAAAAAGATGCGTCAAATCGGTCGTGTAGAGGTGCCACAGAGTGCATTTATGGCTGTGTTAAAACTGAATGAGTAGATTGTAAACTATTCTACGTTTTAAAAAGTATCTTAAAAATAAAATTATATTTAATGAAATTCACTTTTTTAATTTAGATCAAATTAAAAAAGTGAATTTTTTACTTACTTCAATTATTATATGATCTAGATCATATTTATGTATTTTCTTAACTTCTTATTTTGCAATTAAAAGATAAAAAGATCTTTTTGTATTAATTTAATTATAAAAAGTAATATGTTATCAAAAAAACAAGCACGAACGTTTTTTCTTGGCGGTACTGTCGTTACATTTTTGATTTTTATTGGACTAACGATCTTCTCGTTTAGTAAAGAACAGGATCAAACTAATTCTGAAAATATAACGGAACAAGTAGTAAGAGGTAAGGTACTTTGGGAAAAAAATAACTGTATGGGATGCCATACATTGTTAGGTGAGGGAGGATACTACGCACCTGAGCTTACAAAAGTTGTAGATCGAAGAGGTAAAGGATATATAAAGGCTGTACTTATGTCAGAAGCTCCTTGGGCACCTAGAGGAAGAAAGATGGTAGCTTATGGTTTCTCAAAAGAAGAAGCAGAAGACTTAATTGCATTTTTTGATTGGATAGGTGATATTGATCTTAATGGTTTTGATACTGTTATTTCTCCATTAGCAAAAGATGAAAATCAATAATTAAATAAAACAAAATGAAATATAAATCACAAAAAGTAGCTTACTGGTTTTTTGCATTTTCAATGCTACTATTAGTTTTACAATTAACGTATGGGTTTATTATGGGGTTCGCTCGTATTGGTTTAGACGGGTTACATGACTTTATTCCTTTTAATACAGCAAGGGCTGTTCATACGAACTTATTGGTTGTTTGGTTGCTTTCAGGTTTTATGGGAGCAGCTTATTATATAATTCCAGAAGAAGCACAACGAGAACTTGTTAATGTGAAATTAGCTTATATTCAGTTAATTACTTTAGCATTAGTAGGAGTGACAGCTATAATTGGTTATCATTTTAACTGGTGGGAAGGACGTAAATTTTTAGAAATCCCAAGGCAGTTGGATTTCTTAGTTGTTGCTAATGTATTGCTATTCTTGGGATTAATCTTAATCACCTTATTTAAAGGAAAACGGAGAACCACAACAGCACTAGTCCTTTCAATGGGATTACTTTTTGCTGCTTTATTATATTTACCAGGGATGCTTCCTTTTGATAGTCAAGTAACAGATTCATTTTTTCGTTGGTGGGTTGTGCACCTATGGGTAGAAGGTGTTTGGGAATTGATCATGGGAGGTATTTTATCTTTCCTATTAATAAAACTTACAGGAGTAGATAGAGAAGTTATTGAAAAATGGTTGTATGTGATTGTAGGTTTAACGTTTTTGTCAGGAGTTCTAGGGACAGGACATCATTATTATTACATAGGAGTAAACAAAATATGGTTAATCGTTGGAGGTATTTTTTCTGCATTAGAACCTTTAGCTTTTTTGGCTATGGCTTTGTTTGCAGTAAACATGTATCGTAAGGGAGAAAAAAAACATCCTAATAAATTAGCATTATTTTGGACTTTAGGAGCTGCTATAGTTTCTTTTATTGGAGCAGGAATTCTAGGTTTTGCACATACACTTCCACAAACCAATTTATACACACACGGTACTTTAGTAACAGCAATGCATGGTCATTTAGCTTTTTGGGGAGCCTATGCTATGATAGTGTTGGCCATTATTAGTTATAGTTTACCCAATATGACGGGTAGAAAATTATATGAAAGTGCAAGAGGTCGAGCTGCTTTCTGGCTTTCAAATATTGGAATGCTAGGTATGACTACTGCTTTTGGAGTGGCAGGTGTTGCACAAGTTTATTTAGAAAGAAAACATAAAATGGAGTTTATGGAAGTACAAAATGAAATTAGTATTCATTTTGTGGTTCTCCTCATATGTGCTTCGATTTTAACAACAGGTATTATATTGTATATCATTGATTTTATAAAACATGGCCGTCCTACAGATGAGGCTTTAGAAATATAAAAAAACACTAAAATTTTAAGAAAATGAAAAATAAACTAAATTACTTACTGGCAACTATTTTCTTATTATCCTTTATTAATTGTAATAATTCTGAAACAGCTCAGAAAGAAGGAAAAACAGTTGAAAAAGGAGATAAAATAGCAAAGAAAGGAAGTAAAGAGCGTGTTGAAGCGGAATTAACATCACCACCTAATGTACCAAAACCAGTAGGGGATAGACCTGCTCAAATATTGGATGTGAATATGGAAATTATTGAAAAAGAAGGTACAATAACGGATGGTACAACCTATGTATACTGGACTTTTGGAGGAACAGTGCCTGGAAGTTTTATCCGTACTCGAGTTGGAGATGAAATTAATTTTACATTATCAAATCATCCTGATAATAAATTACCTCATAATATAGATTTACATGCTGTTACAGGCCCTGGAGGAGGAGCAACATCATCTTATGTAGCCCCAGGTCAAGAAAAAACATTTTCATTTAAGGCTTTACAACCTGGTCTATTTGTGTATCATTGTGCAACAGCACCAGTTGGAATGCATATAGCGAATGGTATGTATGGATTAATATTAGTGGAACCAGAAGGTGGTTTACCTAAAGTAGATAAAGAATATTACGTTATGCAAGGTGATTTTTATACCGAGGGAGAAAATGGAGCTCCAGGCTTACAAGCTTTTGATATAAACAAAGCGGTAGATGAAGATGCAGATTATGTAGTATTTAATGGTAGAGTTGGTTCTTTAACAGGAGACAATGCTCTTACTGCTAAAGTAGGTGAAACGGTTCGTTTATTTGTTGGAAATGGAGGTCCTAATTTAACTTCTTCATTTCACGTAATTGGTGAAATTTTTGATAATGTGCATATAGAAGCGGGTTCTTCTATTAGCGAAAATGTTCAAACAACAAGTGTTCCTCCTGGAGGTGCAGCAATAGTAGATTTTAAAGTTGAGGTACCAGGTACTTTTATATTAGTTGATCATGCTATATTCAGAGCATTTAATAAAGGAGCATTAGGAATGTTAAAAGTAGAAGGAGAGGAAAACATTGATATTTACTCAGGAGTAGTACATGAAGGTGCTTATAATCCAGGGAACGGAGGAGATCAAAATATTGGGAAGGAAGAAGCTGCTGAAGTAGCAGAAGTGGAAGTCTTAAGCTTAGAAGAAAAAATGAAAAAAGGGAAAGAAGTTTTTAGTAGTACATGTATGGCGTGTCATCAAGCTACAGGTCAAGGGATTCCAGAAGCATTTCCACCATTAGCTAAGTCAGATTATTTAAATGCAGATGTAGATCGTGCTATTGGTATAGTATTGAATGGTAAGAAAGGTGAAATAACGGTTAACGGCCAAAAGTACAATGGTATTATGACAAAACAGGTTCTTACCGATCAAGAAGTAGCCAATGTATTAACGTATGTATACAATAGTTGGGGAAATAATAAAACAGAAGTTAAATTGAGTGATGTTCAAAGAGTTAAAAATGGACACTAATAAATAGATTAATGCTAATAATTGTTGCCCGGTTGACTATATGTTTTACCTTATTACTACTCAGTAATAAGGTAAGCAGTCAATCTAAAATGGTGGAGATTGAAGGAGGTTCTTATATTCCTATTTATGGTAGAGATTCCGTTTTGGTAAAGGTATCAGATTTTATGATGGATGTTTACCCTGTAACCAATCAAGACTTTTTAGAATTTGTTAAAGAAAATCCAAATTGGCAAAGATCTAAAGTAAAAAAACTATTTGCTGATAAGAGTTATTTAAAAGGATGGAAGTCCGATACAATTCTTGGAGTTAATCAATTAGAAAAATCACCTGTAACCAATGTTTCATGGTTTGCAGCAAAAGAATATTGCCTATCTAAAGGGAAAAGATTACCAACAATAGATGAATGGGAATATGTTGCGATGGCAAGTAAAGATAAACCTGATGCGCGGAAAGATGAAAAATACAATGGATATATACTTTCTTGGTATGAAAAGCCTAGAACATATAAAAATACAATAGGATCTACATTTAAAAACTATTGGAATGTATACGATTTACATGGACTTGTTTGGGAATGGACACTTGATTTTAATTCAGTACTGATATCGGGTGAATCACGAAAAGATGTTGATGCAGATCGTAATTTATTTTGTGGAAGTGCAGCTATTGGAGCAACTGATTTAATGAATTATGCTGCTTTTATGCGGTATGCTATTCGAGGAAGTTTAAAAGCGCAGTATACCATGCAAAATTTAGGGTTTAGATGCGTGAAAGATGAAAAATAAA